>JAJEBU010000008.1 GCA_022822375.1 Dehalococcoidia bacterium | reverse complement strand
CGCTGGGATGAGTATCGACGAGCGCGAATCGCCTCGCTGTTGCTCAGCCACGGGCTGAAGGCACATCGACTCCGCTATGTACTCAACGAATACTGTCGGGTGATCCCGCCCGACAATGACTTGCCGACGACAGTAACGGAGCAGCAAGCGATTGTGAGACGGCCAAACGGCGTTGGACACACCGCTGAACGGTCGCCACAGGATGTGGTTCTCGATTTCGTGGCTCAGGCAACAATCGACAAGGAGCGAATCAACCAGCACGTCGCCGACGCTTTGCCAGACGGTGCGGCTGCGACCGCGGTCTATCACGAGTTCGCGACGAGTTGGCCGCTGGGACAGCTGCACGAGTACTCAGATCTGATTGACGTGAGGCCTGAAGTGCTCGGTGGCTCGCCAACGCTCAAGGGGAGACGGCTGGAGACCGCAGCTATCTCCTCTATGCACGATGCGGGCGACTCGCCAATGGTCATCGCCAGCGCGTATGACCTGCGTCTCGAAACGGTGGAACGAGTCATTGCGTTCGAGCGTGAGCTGGAGACGTATGCGTCTGCTCCTGGATGAGAATGCCCCCGTCCAGTGGCTCTCGGCTTTACACGATCAAGGGCACGACGTTGACCACGTGATCAAACGAGGGTGGCAAGCCGCCAGCGATGAATTCGTGTTTGCCCGCGCGCTCGAAGAGAATTACGTTCTGCTCACGCGGAATGGGTTCAAGCGCAATCCGTCTCGGAGTGCGGCGCTCAAAGCAATGAGTGACGGACTGCGCATCATCCGCATCACAGCCCGGACCGCGGAGCGAATGACTCAGGCCATTGAGCAGACACTCGACTCCGTTGATCAGGCACTTGCTGCGGATCCATTGCTGCGACGCGTGACGATTTTGAACGACCTTGACTTGAGATTTGAGACCCTGGATGAGGTTGTGGAGTCCCTACAGGAAGTGGACGATTAGCGTCCGTTCAGCACTTCCGCCCCACATGCAGCGCCACGGCTCCCATGGACAGCCGGCGGTAGGACACGCCGGACAGGCCGGCGTGCTCGATCATTCGCGCTAACTCGTCGGCGGTTGGATAGCCGTCCAATGAGTTGGGCAGGTAGCGATACGCCGAGCGGTCGCCCGAGACCAGGCCGGCCACCCGCGTCACCCCTTGCTCGAAACCGAGGCGCAGCATGTTGCCCCAGACCGTGTCTGGCGGGTGCGTGATGTCCAGCGCGACGAGGCGTCCGTTGGGGCGCAGTACCCGGGCCATCTCGTGCAGGGCGGCGGCCAAGTCCGGCAGATTTCTCAGCACGAAGGCTGAGGCAACGACGTCGAAGGACTCGTCTGGAAACGGCAGCCGATGGGCGTCGCCGACCAGATAATCGGTGCGGTCTGGCCCGTACTTGGCTTTGGCTCTGCGCAGCATGGCGGCGGAAACATCGAGGGCCGCGACCTCGCGCGCGCCCTGACGGCGAAACTCAGCGCTGAGATCACCTGTGCCCGAGCCAAGGTCGAGCACCAGCGCGTCGCAGGGCGACGACATCGAGACCGCGATCTGCCGCCAGGCGCCATCTCGGCCGGCCGTCATCAGCCGATTCATGCGGTCGTAGTGTGGCACCAACCGCGAGAACATGCCGCCGATCTCTCGAACCCGCTCGCGGGAGTGGTGGGGGCTGTGCTGCGCCATGCTGATACAGTACAGAAACCGACCGACGCGTCGGATTGTTGCAGGAGTCCTGGTGACGACGACATCGAGTCAATCCGTGTCTGCGCCGCGCCAGGCCCGCGCCGTCGAGCGGCGCGCCCAGCTGCTTGACGCCGCGGCCCGCGTCTTCGCACGGCGCGGCTACGAGCGCGCCCAGATGGAGGAGATCGCTGCAGACGCCGACACCTCGAAGGGCGGGCTGTACTTCCATTTCCCCAACAAGGAGGCGCTCGCCGCCGCCGTGATTGGTCGCGCCGGCGATCTGCTGCAGCGCCGCGTGAGCGCCGCGATGTCAGCCGCCGGCACGGACCCGGTCGCGCGCGCAGATGCGGCGCTCGCGACACTGGTACGGACGCTGTCCACCCACCGCTCGCTGGCCCGCGTGCTGGCCTCGGAGACCTTGAGCGGGTCGGCGGCGGCGCGTCACCGCGCGGGGGAGATCGAGGACGACTTCGTCGCGCTGATCGCGGCCGAGTTGCGAACCGCGCTCGATGCTGGCCGCCTCACGCAGCTGGAAGGCTCCTTGGACCCCGAGCTGACGGCTCGCGCTTGGGTGGGGCTGGTGCAATCGATGCTCTCGGCCTGGGCCACGGGACGCATCGACGCACCGATCGAGCGCATCTACCCAGAGCTGCGGCGTCTGCTGCTGCGCAGCGCAGGCGCTCCGCTGGCGCCAGTATCCGATTTGCACACCACGACCACCGCACAGAACGAAGAGGAGTGAACATGTCCCGACCGACCGTCTCGCCGCCTGGAACCGGCTTGCCCGATTGGCAGCGCTCGGGCGATTACGGCGACATCTACTATGACGTCGCCGAAGGCATCGCCAAGATCACGATTGCGCGTCCCGAGGTGCGCAACGCGTTCCGTCCCAAGACCTTGTTCGAGCTGCAGGACGCGTTCACCCGCGCGCACGAGGACATGTCCGTTGGCGTGATCATCCTCACCGGCGAGGGCAAGGAAGCGTTCTGCTCGGGCGGCGACCAACGCATTCGCGGCGACGGTGGTTATGTCGGCGATGACGGCGTCCCGCGACTGAACGTGCTCGACCTGCATCGCTACATGCGATCGATCCCGAAGCCAGTGATCGCCATGGTCGCGGGCTACGCCATCGGCGGCGGGAACGTCCTCGCCACGGTCTGCGACCTGACTTATGCGGCCGACAACGCCTGGTTCGGTCAGACGGGCCCGAAGGTCGGCTCGTTCGACGCGGGCTATGGCACGATGCTGCTCGCCCGACTGGTTGGCCACAAGAAGGCAGCCGAGATCTGGATGCAGTGCCGCCAGTACTCCGGCGAGGAAGCCGTCGCGATGGGGCTCGCCTGCGAGGTCTTCCCGGTCGACGAGCTGGAACTCGAAGTGGTCAACCGCTGCCGCGAAATCCTCTGCATGTCGCCGACGGCGCTGCGATTCATCAAGCGCGCACTGGTCGCCGATACCGACGGCCTCTCGGGCATGCAGATGTTCGCGGGCGACTCGACGCTGCTCTACTACCTGATGGAAGAGGCCAAGGAGGGCAAGAACGCGTTCCTTGAGAAGCGGCGACCCGACTTCTCCAAGTACCCGCGCTTTCCGTAGTGGCGTCCGCACCGTCGTCTCCGAGCAAGCGGCGAGCCTGGCTGCTCGCCGTCCGGCCGCCGACGCTGCCGGCGGCGGTTGCGCCGGTCCTGGCCGGGACAGGCATTGCAGCGGTCGACGGCGACTTCGAGGTCGGACGGTTCCTGCTCGCCCTGATCGGCGCGCTGCTGATCCAGATCGTGGTCAACTTCGCAAACGATCTGTCGGACTTCCGACGTGGCGCCGACACCCCGGATCGGCTCGGTCCACCGCGCGCAGTCGCGCAGGGCTGGCTCTCGCAGCGCGAGATGACGATCGGCATTGTCGCAATCACCGGTGCCGCGCTGATCGTCGGCGTGGTCCTCACGATCATCGTGGGATGGCCGATCCTGCTCATCGGTGCCGCTTCGCTCGTCGCCGCCGTGGCGTACACCGGAGGCCCGCTGCCCTACGGCTATCGAGGCCTGGGCGATGTGATCTGCTTCATCTTCTTCGGGTTCGTCGCAGTGATGGGGGCCGGATTCGTACAGATCGAAGAGCTGACCTGGGAGCTGGCGGCCGCCTCGGTGCCGCTCGGCTGCACGGTGACAGCGATCCTCGTCGTCAACAACCTGCGCGACATCCACACCGACCGAGCGAGCGACAAGCGCACGCTGGCGGTGATCATTGGCGAACGCGCGACGCGCGCCGAGTACACGATGCTCACGCTGGGGGCGTTCGTCTCCGTGTTGGTCTTCGCCACCATCGGACTGCTGCCATGGTGGACCATGCTGGCCTGGGCGTCGCTGCCGCTGGGCGTGATCCTGGTCCGCCAGGTCGCGGGCGGCCTGACAGGAGGCGGCCTCAATCCGATGCTGAAACGGACGGCGCAGCTGCACCTGATGGTCGGCGCGCTGATCGGTCTGGGCGGCGTCCTGGCGACGTTCTAGGACTGCGGGGAACGTCAATCAAGTGTCAGGATCAGCGTGGTGGCAACCGCAATCGCCCCCAGCAGGACTGCAACGACTATCCCTGAGACGATTGCCACGACACGCCACACTCGCGCCTCGATCTGATCAACGAACCCGGCGAGCATCCACTGGATCTCCTCCTTGGTCATCAGAGGCGCCATCTCGTCCTGGAGCGCCTCAGTGAACTCTCTGGAGACATCGTCTCCCAACCGTTCACGCAACGTGTCCACGAATCTGAGCCCATTGATGATCGCCTCTTCGCCCGCTCCCGTCTTCACTCTACGCTGAGGCCAGACTAGCAGTGGGAGCATGCCATGCCGATCTACCGACTCGACGCATCGCAGACGCTCACGACCGACATCGAGACCGCCTGGCGGTTCTTCTCCGATCCCTCCAACCTGGCCGTCATCACGCCGCCTGAGATGGAGTTTCAAATCACCGGCGAGCCCCCGACGGCGATCCGGCCCGGGCTGGTCATCACCTACCGACTCAAGCCGCTGCCGCTGCTGCCACTGCGCGTGTCCTGGGCGACCGAGATTACCCAGGTGAATCAGCCGCACATGTTCGTCGACGACCAGATTGCGGGTCCGTACGCACTCTGGCATCACGAGCATCGCTTTGAGGTGGTCGAAGGGGGCATTCTTGCGAGCGACCAGGTGCATTGGTCGCTGCCTCTGGACCCGATCTCCACCCCGATTGCCGAGCTCGCCGTCGTTCCCCAACTCCGCCGCATCTTTCAGTTCCGCGCCGAAACGCTGGCCCGCGCATTTCCGTCGTCCGCCGCTGGACGACCGCGACTGAGCATCAGCGCGCTCTGAGCCGGCAGGCTGTTGCGCTGTCATATCTCGAAGTCATGTCTCGAGGTTTGACATTGGCGCGGGCCACTCGGTACCTTGCCTGCGAGACCGCCCGCAATGGGCGATTCCGCTGTGCGCTTCTCTTGCCCAGCGGTTGGAACACGAACGGAGTTCCCCGTGAAGTTTGAGTTCTTCCACCTGATGCCCTATCGGGATCTGCCCGCAGATTTCGCCGAGACCAACAACTCGGTCTGGGTCGACGTGCCATCGCACCTGTTCGACCCCAAGAAGGCCCACCAGATGTACAACGACGGCCTCGACGAGCTCGAGGCCGCGGCGGCCGCCGGCTATGACGGCATCTGCATCAATGAGCACCACCAGAACGCCTACGGCCTGATGCCGTCGCCCAACCTGATGGCCGCCAACCTGTGCCGACGGACCAAGGACGTCGCCATCGTCGTGCTCGGCAACTCGATCGCGCTCTACAACCCGCCGACTCGCGTCGCCGAGGAGTTTGCGATGCTCGACTGCATCTCGGGTGGACGCCTCGTGGCCGGCTTCCCCGTCGGTACGCCGATGGATGACTGCTTCTGCTACGGCGCCAACCCGTCGCACCTGCGCGACAAGTACTACGAGGCTGCCGACCTGATCACGCAGGCCTGGACGCGGCCAGAGATGTTCAGCTACAACGGCCGCTACAACCAGCTGCGCTACGTCAACATCTGGCCGCGCCCGATCCAGGACCCGCATCCGCCCGTCTGGATTCCCGGCGGCGGTTCGGTCGAGACCTGGGAATGGTGCGCCGACCACAACTACGTCTACTGCTATCTCTCCTACGGCGGATACAAGGCCGGGCAGAAGAACGTCGACGGATTCTGGCGCACGATGCAGCAGCGTGAGAAGCCGCTCAACCCCTACCACGCCGGATTCCTCCAGCTCGTCGCCGTCGGCGAAACCGAGCAGGAAGTGGCCGACAAGTTCGGCCCGCACGCCGAGTACTTCTACAACAAGATGCTGCACATCGACCCGCGCTACGCGGACCCGCCCGGTTACCGCACCGTGCGCACGATCGAGCAGGGCTTCACGCGCAGCCAGGGTCTCAAGCCCGTCTTCGAGGAGTCGAAGAAGTTCGAGGGCGAGAAGACCGCCGAGAAGATGGTCGAGTCCAAGGCCAACTCGGAGATCACCTGGTCCGACCTGATCCGTGAGGGCAACATCGTCGCCGGCACGCCGAGCCAGGTCACCGAGCAGCTCGAAGAGGTGATCAAGACCCTGCACGTCGGGCACCTGATGATCCTCAACCAGTTCGGCTCGATTCCCAAGGAGCTGGCGATCCCGAATATCGAGATGACCGCCCAGCAGGTGCTGCCCAACCTCAAGCACATCTGGGACGACGAAGGCTGGGAAGACCATTGGTGGCCGCAGGGCCTCGAGGCTGGTCAGGCCGAGCCGCGCGCGCTCGCCTTTTAGCCAAGAGCGTCGATTGACACGGTCAACACCGCGAAGGGGCGGGGCGAACGGCTCCGCCCCTTCGGGTATCTGAGGCGCGAGTATCGAGTATGAGCCGTACGACGCCCCTGAGCATGTGGCAGCGATTGGCACTGCTCGTCATTGCACCGCTTGCGATGGCGTTGTTGGCCGTCGTTGTCATCGACGCGCAGAACGCGACCGATCACGAACAAGTCCGGGTGCGTGCGCGAGCGCTCGCCGATGGACGCGTCGAGTTCACGCTGCGCACGCCGAGCGGCATCCTCGAACCTCGTGCCCGATTCTTCCCAGCCGACGACGGTCCGACTGGCTGGACGTATTCGTCGAAACTGACGCTCAGCAACGGCGCCGAGGTCCAGATCGCTGCTCGACGACTGGATGACGGTCGCGTTGAGTTTGGGGTCAGACCCGAAGGCGATCGCCGGCCGACGCTTCCGCGGCAGCGCTACTTCCCGACCGACGCGACCGTTGGCAGTTGGTTGGTGAGCACGCCGGTCACCGTGTGGGCGCCCCAGCCCGAGTCCATGCCCGAAGCTGAGCAAGCAGAGCAGCCCGAACAAGACGATCAGCCTGACCAATCGGACCAAAGCAGCCAATCTGATCAGCCTGAGGACAGCAGCGGCGCCACATCGCCGCCAGATGCCGACGATGGTGGTTCCGACGCCGACGAGAGCAGCGTCGAACGGATCAGCGGCGGACATCGCGACGGACTGGTCGTCGACCGCAACGTGATTGGCAATCCTGACGCACCGGTGTTGATCGCTGAATACGGTGACCCCTATTGACCAAACTGTCGCAGCTGGGTGGCTCGGTCCGAGCCGCTCGTGATTGAACAGTTGGTCAGAACCGGACAAGCTCGGTTTGAGTTCCGACACTATCCGGCCCATACGAATTCAGGCTTCGCAGCCGAGGCGATGGAGTGCGCCGCCGACCAGAGTGGCAACGCCTTCTGGCAGTTCCACGACGAGTACATGACCAGCGACGCGATGCGAGGGTCGCGAAGCCGAGCATTCGAGTACGCCGAAGAGATTGGCCTCGACGACGATCAGTTCCTGCAGTGCATGGTTGAGGGGACTCATCGGGACCGAATCGACGAAGAATTCAGCGCAGCTCGAAGTGCTGGCGTTGGTTTCACGCCGACCGTATTCGTGAATGAGAAGAACGCAGGGACGCGACTCAGCTCGATCACGGCCGCTGTCGAGAACGCCACGCCGTAGCGACCGCTACGCTGAGCCGATGAAACCGAAGATTTCGATCATCACGCTCGGCGTCTCCAACCTCTCGGAGTCGGTGGCGTGCTATCGCGACGGACTCGGCCTGCCCGCGCCCAACTACTCCGACGGCGACGGCATCTGCTTCCTCGAGCTCGAGGGCACGTGGCTCTCGCTCTATCCACGAGACCACTTTCCCATCGAGGCGGACGTGCCGTTCGCCGACCCGTCAGGCGGCACGCCGACGGTCACGCTGGCGCACAACCTGCCGTCGCGTGAAGCAGTGGACGCCGCCATGGCGGAAGCGGTCGCCGCCGGCGCGACGCTCGTCAAGCAGCCTGAGGACGTGTTCTGGGGCGGTTACAGCGGCTACTTCGCCGATCCCGACGGCTACCTCTGGGAGCTCGCCCACAATCCGTTCACGGACTTGACCTGACCGTGCCGCGCGTCACCTCGCTGAGCGCCGTCACGCTCGCCGTCGCCGACATGGCGCGCAGCGTCGCCTTCTACGAGGCGCTCGGATTCGAGCTGCTCTACGGCGGACCTGAGTCAGGCTTCACGTCGTACCGAGTCGGCGAGAGCTATCTCAACCTGCAGCTCAGTGAGTCCACGTCTGAAGGAATCTGGGGTCGCGCGATCTGGTACGTCGACGATGTCGATGCGTTCTACGCCAACGTGCTGTCGTCCGGCCTGACGCCTGAGTTCGAGCCCCGCGACGCGCCGTGGCGCGAGCGCTACTTCCACCTCCGCGATCCCGACGGTCACGAGCTCTCGTTCGCCAAGCCGCTGGCGTAGGCGCCGGCTAGCGACCGATGTTGCTGGCCGCGGTCAGGCCGCCGTCGATGATGAACTCAGCGCCCGTGCTGTAGGTGGCGTCGGCGGCGATGAAGAGCATCATCTTGGCGACCTCATCGGCGCGGCCCATGCGGCTGATCGGAATCCTCATCGGCCGATCGCCCTGCTCGTTCCGCTTCGCGTTGGGGTTGGCCAGCATCTCGGTGTCGACCGGGCCTGGATGGACCGAGTTGACGCGGATGTTGTCAGCGCCCAACTCCACAGCAGCGACCTTGGTCAGTCCGCGCACCGCAAACTTGCTCGACGCGTATGCGCCCAAACCGGGGTAGCCCTGAATGCCTGCGGTTGAGGATGTGTTGATGATGCATCCGCCGCCGGATTCGCGCATCGCCGGAATCACCGAGCGGATCCCGAGAAACACGCCGATCAAGTTCACATCCACCACCTCGCGGAAGTGTTCGAGCGTCGCCTGCTCGATGGTCGCGACCGGCAGGATGCCAGCGTTGTTCAGCAGTAAGTCGACGCGGCCAAACTCGGCCACGGCTTGGTCGACGATGTCGCTCCAGTCGGTCTCGCTGGTCACGTCGAGGTGGACATAGGCGGCCTGACCGCCGGCATCGATAATGCTCTCCGCGACCCGCTGGCCGTCCTCATCGAGGATGTCGCCGAGCACGACTGCCGCGCCCTCACGAGCAAACAGCCGAGCTTCGGCCTCGCCCTGTCCACGTGCGCCGCCTGAGATGATGGCGACCTTGCCGTCGAGCTGTCCCATGGGATTCTCCGCGTCTAGTCCGTTGAACTGCTGCTGGATTACTCAATCAGCTGGCCGATGTTGCCGCCGATGGTCAGCCCGCCGTCGATGACGAACTCGGCGCCAGTGCTGTAGGAGGCGTCAGCGGCGATGAAGAGCATCATCCTGGCCACCTCGTCGGACGTGCCGAGGCGCGGAATCGGTCCGTCGAAGCTGAAGTCGTCGGCCGGACGCCGGGCAATCTCCGGATCGCGGATCATCGGCGTGTCGATCGGACCAGGGTGCACCGAGTTGACGCGGATGTTGTACGGCCCAAACTCAACGGCGGCCGATTTGGTCATCCCGCGCACGGCAAACTTGGACGACACGTAGGCGCTGAGGCCGGCGTAGCCCTCGAGCCCGGCGGTTGACGAGGTGTTGATGATGCAGCCGCCGCCGACTTCCTTCATCGGCTTGACCGCCGCGCGCATGCCCAACCAGACACCGACCTGGTTGATGCGGATGACCTCCAGGTACTCCTGCAGCGAGGAGTCCTCAATCATCTTCAAGCGGGCGATGCCGGCGTTGTTGATCAGGATGTCCAGTCGGCCATAGGTCTCGACCGTGAGGTCGATCAATTCGGCCCAGTTCGATTGGTCGGAGACATCGAGCTTGGCGAAGGTGGCTTGTCCACCGCTGTCGATGATGCTCTCGGCGACCCGTCGACCGTCTTCCTCGAGCACATCGCCCAGTACGACAGCCGCGCCCTCGCGAGCGAACAGCCGTGCCTCGGCCTCTCCCTGTCCGCGAGCGCCGCCGGAAATCAGCGCGACTTTGCCATCGAGTTTGCCCATCATTCGCCTCCGACCATGTGTCGTGGTGCGCGGTGTCAGGTGTGGTTACTGCTGCATGCTGACGGTGAGCTGCTTGCGCGTCTTCATCGTGTAGGGGATCACTTCGCCCGTCTCGAGGTCGAAGAGGTAGCGCCACTGCGCCGGCAGATCGAGACCGTAGACGTGGATGGCGATCGTCTTGCCCTCGTTGATCTCGACCGCGTGAATGTCGGCAGGTGGATCGGGCAGGTACGTGGTCGTGCCAGGCGTGACGCGGGTCGGTTCGAGCTCTTCCAGCTCTGCTCGCCAGGGGGTCAGGCCGTCGTCGGTCCGCTGGTAGTTGCGATTGAACTCGACGCCCGAGATCACGCCCTCCATCGCCCAACCGTTGTGATTGTGGACCGGCGCGCTCGAGCCTTCAGGCCAGACCACGCACAGGACCGTCAGATTATCGGCGCGGTGGATGACGAAGCCCTTGTCCGGCTCCAACTCGTCGTTCTCGGGCAGGTCGAGCAGGCAGTCTTTGCGCTGAATCAAGCGCTCGAGCGGGCCGGAAATCTGCGCAATCTGGCGCTCTGCCGAGTCCCCGCGGTCGGCAATACGCTGAGCGTCCAGGACAAACTCTTGCATGGTGTACGTGGCGGTGGTCACGAGGTCACCCTTCCATCTGGATACGCGCCTGCTGGGAATGCGCCTGCTAGGTGTGCGCATGGCAGGCGCTCGCGCCAAGTATAGGCTTGTCCGCTAGCCTGCCCGAACGGACCCGCGTCAGCGTTCGGGGACTCGAGGAGCGTCATGGCGGTACAGGCGGAGTTCGGGCTCTTCTTCCAGCTGCCGCAGGCGGACGGCCAGGATGTGCCGTCGCGCTACCGCGACACCATCGCCCAGGTCGTGCACGGCGACCGCATCGGTTGGAACGCCGCGTGGCTCGCCGAGATGCACTTCGTGCGCGAGTTCTCAGTGTTGCCGTCGCCGATCGTGACGATGGCCGCGGCCGCGGCCCAGACGGAGCGGATCACGCTCGGCACCGGCGTCACGCTGGTCCCGCTGCTCGACCCGATCCGCGCCGCTGAGGATGCGGCCACGCTGGACATCATTTCCAACGGACGCCTCGAGTTCGGCGTCGGACGCGGCAGCATCGGCGAGCATTTCGCCGGTTTCAACGTCGATATCGCCGACCGCGGTGCGCGCTTCGACGAGGCGATCGCCGTGATCCAACAGGCATGGCGGCCAGAACCGCTCAACTTTCAGGGACGGCACTTCCAGTACCGCGACGTCCAGGTCGTGCCCAAGCCGATTCAGCAGCCTGGTCCGCCGCTGCGGCTGGCGGCGAACAGCGACGAGTCGTTCGTGCGCGCCTGCGCAGAACAGTGGCGCGTCTTCGCCAGCCCGATCACCGCCTTCTCCGACGACCTCGATCGGCGCTTCGCGATGTACCACGAGGCGCGACCGGACGCGCCCGCGTCCGACGCGGGGCTGCTGCTGCCCGTCCATGTGCACGAGTCGTCTGAGGTCGCGAAGGAGCAGGCCCGCACGAGCCTGATGAACTATCTGAAGGTCGTCACGGATACCGGCATCCGCAGCTGGACTCGGGCCGGCCGCAGCCGAGACGATCTGCCGCCGCTGCTCGCCCGCAACCGCAGCCTGTCCTACGACGAGGCGGTCGACCAGCTCTGCGCGATCGGCAATCCCGATGAAGTCACGGCCAAGCTCAACGCGCTCGCCGAGCGCTACGGCACCGGCCATTTCCTGACCTGGTGCAACGCCGGCGGGATCATCCCGCACGATCAGGTGACACGCTCGATGACCCTCTTCATGCAGGAGTGCGCGCCCAACATCACGGTCTGACGACATCGGCCTCGGGCAGCCGGCGCTGCATGATCTCGACCGCGTCTGGGTTCTCATCGATCAGGATGCAGCGTCGGCCCAGCTTCAGAGCCGCCTCGCCCACGGTCCCGCTGCCGGCGAACGGATCGAGCACCAACGCGTCCGCATCGCTCGAGGCGCGGATGATCCGCTCGGCCAGCGCCATCGGTTTCTGCGTCGGATAGCCCGTGCGCTCCTTGGCGTTGGTGCCGACGATGCTCTGCCACCAGACGTCTGTCGGCAGCTTGCCCCGCCTGGCCTTCTCGGGGCCGACCAGCTCCGGGGCCATGTACGGAATCCGGTCGATGGCGTCATGGTGAAAGACGTAGCGCTCGCGGTCCTTGACATAGACGAGGATGTTGTCGTGCTTGGCCGGCCAGCGACGCTTGGAGCGTCCGCCGTAGTCATACGACCAGATGATCTCGTTGAGGAAGCAGTCGCGTCCGAAGATGCCGTCCAACATCACCTTCACGTAGTGCGATTCGCGAGCGTCCAGATGCAGATAGAGGGTTCCGTCTGTCTGGAGCAGCCGCCAGATCTCAATCAAGCGCGGCTGCAGCACCTCCAGGTACGACTCGAAGGCGTCGCCGTAGGAGTGCGACGATTCCACCTCGGAGCGGTAGCGATCTCCGCCAAATCCGACGCGGCCGCCGGACTCGTCACGCTGGACGCGGAGGCGGTCGTAGGTGCGCACGCGGCCGGTGTTGAACGGTGGATCGGTGTAGACGAGCTGGACGCTCTGGGCCGGCATTGCGCGGAGGATCGGCAGGTTATCGCCCTCGTGGATGATCGCCTGGGCCATGGACGTGCTACGCGTCGGGGAGCTCGCGCGGGAGGCTCGAGGAATCCGGCTCGGCTTCGCCGCGGCGCTCTGCTTCGTCGCGCCGCTCGGCCTCTTCCTCGCGTTTGATCCGGCGCTCGGCCTCCGCCTCCTCCAGCTCGCGGCCGATGCCCTCCTCGATCATCTGCTCGACCGGGCGCGCCTCCACCGTCGCATCGAAGCGATCATCGAGCACGCTGTAGGTGCGGCCGCCCAGATACATCAGCGGCTTGTACTCATCGTCCGCCAGCGACCACATGCCGGTGTTCTGATCGAACGCGTCGGTGTCGGCCTGCGCGGCGACGACCTTGCCAACGAACAGCGTGTGGTCGCCCATCGTGTAGAAGTCGTGCAGCGTGCACTCGATCCAGCCGACGCATCCCTCCAAGAGCGGCGCGTCGATCTCTTTGCCCTTGAACGTCGGCACGCGCGACGATTCCAGCTTGTCGCCGACGGTGTGCGAGACCATCCCCAGCCACTGCGTGTGGTTGAGCAAGACCTTGGAGGGAATGTTGATCGCAAACTCTTCGCCGAACTTGATCATGTCGTGTGTGCGGCGCGAGGGGTGCACGGCGACGGCAATCAGGGGCGGATTGACCGAGACAGGCATCGCGTAGGCGATCGGCGCGGCGTTGCCGACGGCGCGCCAGCTCGTGCTGACGATCAGCACCGGCGATCCGCCCAGCAGGCGGCGCGCCTCTTCCTCGACCATTCGTTTGCGGACCATGACCGAAGTGTACCCGCATCGTCCGTTGTTCCGTGCCAGCGTTGCGATCGATTGGGATACGATGACTACATCGGACTTGAGACGGAGACTGACCATGGTTGACTTCCACGACAACTCGGAAGAGGCTGCATTCCGCACCGAGGTGCGGTCGTTCATCGAGAGCGAGTTCCTGCCGCGGCGCCAGCAGATGCGCGAGGAGTCGCGCTCGGCCAAGCCGTTTGACCGTCCGCCGACGCAGCGCGAATGGGAGAAGGAACTCGCCGACCGCGGCTGGGTCGCACCGGCCTGGCCGAAGCAGTACGGCGGCGCCGGGCTTTCGGTGATGCAGCAGTTCATCTTCAACGAGGAGATGGCGGAGGCGCGCGCGCCACGGCCCGGCGGCATCGCCATCGGCATGGCCGGCCCCACGATCATCACGATCGGCACCGAGGACCAGCAGCAGGAGCACCTGCCGCCGATCCTGAGCGGCGAAGCGATCTGGTGCCAGGGTTACTCCGAGCCGGGCTCCGGCTCCGACCTCGCGTCCCTGCAGACGCGCGCCGTCAAGGACGGCGATGACTTCGTCGTCAACGGACAGAAGATCTGGACGTCGGGCGCGCACATGTCCGACTGGATGATCCTGCTCGCGCGGACAGATCCTGACGCTCCGAAGCACCGCGGCATCACGTACTTCGTGCTCGACATGAAATCGCCCGGCGTGCAAACGCGTCCGTTGGTCAACATGGCCGGCACGCACGAGTTCAACGAGGTCTTCTTCGAGGATGTCCGCATTCCGCAGCGCAACGTCTTGGGCGAGGTCAACCGAGGCTGGTACGGCGCCGTCACCACGCTCGACTTCGAGCGCTCGAGCATTGGCTCCTCCGTCGGCATGCAACAGTCGGTCGAGGACATCATCCGCTACGCGAAGGACAACCGCGGATCGGGCCTGTCCAGCGTTGATCGGCGCGAGACGCAGCTGGCGCTGACCGACCGATACATCGAGACGCAGACGGCGCGGATGATCTCCTACCGGATCGTCTCGATGCAGAACCAGGGCCTGATTCCCAACCATGAGGCGTCGATGGCCAAGCTGTTCGCGATGGAGCTGAACCAGCGCATCCAGTCCACTGCGGTGAAGGTGCTGGGCTTGCACGGTCAGCTGCAGGGCCGGGACGCGCCGCGCCGCGGCCGCCACGCGTATGGGTTCATTCGCAGCATCGCCAACACGATCGAGGGCGGTACCTCGGAGATTCAGCGCAACATCATCGCCACGCGTGGGCTCGGCCTGCCGAGGGGTTAGTCGAAGCGCAGATCTGCGTCGAGGTCATCGGCGTCGACGGACTCGGGCGGATTGAAGAACCCGCACAAGCCGCGGGCGACCGTCTCTGCGTCGCCGATCACGATGCGAACACTGGCGCTGATCCAGGCTGCGTTCAGATACACGCCGCCGCGACGCTGACCGGGTAGACGGCGCTGGAAGATCAGGTCGTCCGGTTCATGCGGATCGTGCAGGATGAGGCGCGCGCCGCCGACGGCGTCGGCGATGGCGGCCACAATCCGCACGGTGCGGGCGTCGTCGACGCCGGCGGCGACAATCCAGCACCGCCGCCTGATCGGGATGCCCGCCTCGTCCAGCGCGGCTGCCGCCCTGCGGGCGGCGGCAGCGGCCCGCCGACGCGGCAGCGTCGGGTCCACCGCGATGGCAACCACATCGTCGGAATTCACTGATCCGCTCCCAGTTCCAGGAACCCGCGCATTGCATCCACCATCCTGACGCCCAGATTCTCGCCGTCTGACACGATCGCGACGGCTGATTGTCCGCAGGTCAGGTTGGCTTCAGCGACGATGATCGCCTGACTCCACTCGGCACAGAGCTGGCGGATCGGCTGGCCGTCGAAGCCGGCCAGAGCCGCCAGCTCCACGTCAACCAACGCCTCGACCTTCGCAACGAGCGACTGCAACAGCTCGCCATCGGCGATGCCGGGCGCGATCAGGACGCCAAACTGTTCCGATTCCACCAGCGGCAGCAGCCCCAGGTCCGTCGCCGCCTGCCAGATGTGACGCTGGTCATCGGCGAGGATGATCAGGATCGGCATCGACGGCGGCGCCTGCTCGGGCACCACCAGGGCGGCGCTGGGTTCTTCACTGAGCCGGACAACGGTGTTCGTGCGCGCCAGCTCTCGCGCGCCGGCGTCGAAGGTCGGCGCGTCGGTTCCAAAGGCGAACAGGAAGATCAGCGCGCCGACGATGGCGATCAGCGGCAGCGCCAGACCGACGACGCCCAGCTTGCGCGCCACTAGCCGGCCCGAGAACCCAGCAGCCAGCCGAGCAGATGATCGGGCCAGTCGTCCGAGAAGAACGGCGAGTGGTCGACCCCGTCCAGCGTCCACTGTTCAACGATCACGTCATCTGCGCAGCCGTCGGCATAGCGCTGGACGCGCGTTTCCGCGCCCTCGACGATCTCGTCGAGGTCGATCGGCGCGAGCACCTCCAGTGCATCGAGATTGCAGCCGGCTCGCTGCGCCCAGCGCTCGGCCAACGCGACCGCGCCCGGATACTCAGCTGAGTACCCCTGTCCCATTGTGCCGTCGTAGGGGATGTCGAGGTCAGCCGTGCCGTGAATCTGGAGCACTGACACGGGAGGCGCGTCCGCGCAACGGGTGTCGTCGCCAAAGGACGACCCAGCCAGACTGACGATACCGGCCAACCCGTCAAGACCATCGCAGGCCAGGCGGTACGCCATGAACCCGCCGTTGGAGTACCCGACCACGTAGACGCGATCGACATCCACGTGTTCGCGCGCCTCGTCGATGAGCGACGTGATGTACCCCGCATCGTCGATGTCCGAGCCATCGAAGTTGCAACAGTAGTCAGTCGCGTTCCAAAACGCGCGGCCTCGACCGTCGGACGTTCCCTGCGGCGTGATCAAGGCGAAGCCGTACGCCTCCGCGCGTTGCGAGAGGCCGAAGTACCAGTCGTGCGTCGACGCGTCGCCACTGTATCCGTGCAGCGACACGATCAGCGGCAACGGTGCCTCGGCCCCGGTCGGGACGAGCAGCGCCGTCGGCCGATCGCCACCGATCCCAATCTTGGCAATCGCCGGCTCCGAGAAACCGCGCGCTTCCAGGTCGCCCTCGTAGACGCTCTCGATCCAGTGGAGAATCGCCAGCGAGAAGTCTGTGCCAAAGACCCACGGCACGTGCGATCCGCCCTCGATGGTCCATAGCTCGACCTTCACATCGTCAGCGCAGCCATTGATCATGCGTTTCACCGATGTCTCGTCACCGGCCAGGTTGGCGTCGAGGTCAATCGGCAGCAGCGCCTCGCCCGCCTGCAGGTCGCAGCCTGCCCGATCTGCCCAGCGCAAGACGGTGTCGACGGCACCGGGCACCGCCGCCCGGTCGGGATCGGGAACGTCGGGCAGCCGTCCACCGTCGTAGAGGACGACGCGGTCGTTCGAGCCATGAATCTGGAGCACCGAGAGCGGCTCGGGCACGCGGCAGAGATCGGGATCGGCGAACGGTCCGCCGGCGAGACTGACGATGCCCGTCAAACCTGGCACCGCCTCGCAGGCGAGGCGATACGACATGAACCCACCGTTGGAGTGTCCGACGGCGAAGACCTGATCAAAGCTCGCATGTGTGCGCGCCTCTTCGATGAGCAAGGTGATGTACTCAACGTCGTCGACCTCGTCCGTCCAATCGCAGCACTCCGGCGTCGCATTCCACGACTGGTTGCCGATCAGGTCGACGACGCCGTCGGGGATCAGCACGCCAGCGCCGCCTGCCTCAACCCAGTTCGAGGAATGGAAGTAACCGTCCACCTCTCGCGAGTTGCTGCTGTATCCGTGCAGCAGCACGATCAGCGGACGCGGCAGCGAGCGGTCGGCGTCAACCGGCAGACGCAGCGTCGCTGGGCGCTCGCCGCCAATGGTGAGCTCGGACTCTGGGGCGGGCAGCTCCTGCTCAGGTTGGTCCTGCTGCGGCTGGTCCTGCTGCGGCGCCTCGTTCTGGGTCGGCGCTGCTTCGGGCTGCTCTTGTTGGGCTTGCGGTTCGGGCTCGGACGGCGGCGCTGGTTGGGCCTGTTGCGTCTGTTGGGCCTGTTGCTCTGGCTGATCGGCTTGGACAACTGTCTGTGTCTGCATCTGTGGCTGGGGTTGCGCTTGCTGCTGCTGTTGCGGCTGCGATTCCTCGCTGGAGCAGCCGAACACGGCCGCTGCCATCAGCGCCATGAACACCCCCAGAACCGACAGCCGAACGCGCATGGCCTCAGCGTACCCGTTGCCCGACTGCTAGCCTCGCACTACCAACCCGCCTCGGTGCCGACCCGCCGTTGATCGGAGACTGCCATGCGACGTGCTGCCTGGAACGCCGACCGAACGCTCAGCGTCCGCGACGACGCGCAGCGCCCACCCGCCGAAGGCGAAGTGCGCGTGCAGGTCGTCAACGCCGGCATCTGCGGTTCCGATCTGCACTGGTATCGCGGTGATTTCCAGCCAGACGGCGGACGCACGCCGGGCCACGAAATCGGCGGCATCGTTGCAGCTGCTGGAGCCGGCGTTGACCACGTCCAGGAAGGCGACGTCGTCGGCGTCGAGCCGTTGCTCCGCTGTGGCAACTGCGGACACTGCATCTCGGGGCACTACAACCAATGCCAGGTCGCGGGCGGACTGATCGGCATCGCTGTCGACGGGGGCATCGCGCAGGACGTGATTGCGCCCGGCGTCGCGGTCTTCAAGGCGCCTCGAGGCATCGACGGCGAGGTGGCGGCGATGGCCGAGCCGCTCGCTTGTTCGGTGCACGGCTACAACATGATCACGCTCGGCCAGGGCGAGACTGTGTTGGTGATCGGCGGAGGCACAATCGGTCTCACGGCACAGCTTGCTGCGCAAGCCGCCGGCGCCAACGTGATCATGCTCGCGCGCCACAAGCATCAGCAGGACGCGGCTCGGCGGCTCGGCGCGGCCGAAGTGATCGGCGAAGACGACGCCGGCCAACAGCGTTTGCAGGAGCTCGCCCGCGACGACGCCGTTGATGTCGTCGCAGAGTGCGTCGGCGGCCATGCGGACACCATCCGCCAGTCGGTCGACGTCGTCCGCAGGCTCGGACGGGTCGTGGTGCTCGGCGTGTTCGCGATCGACAACGCCGGGTTCAATCCGCTGACCCTGCTCGGCCGAGAGATCACGATGGTCGGTGCGGTCACCTATGGCAAGCTCGGCGGGCGCATGCCCGATTATCAGCAAGCGCTCGAGGTGCTGACCGGCTGCAGCGAGGAGGCGCGCTCGTTGATCACCCACCGCTACAACCTGACGGATGTCAACCAGGCCTTTGAGACCGCGTTGGACAAGCGCTCGAAGTCGATCAAGGTGCACATCACGCCGAACGTGTGACATCCCAGCGCAGCCCTGCATGCTCCGTTCGATCTAGCTCGTCCCAGCTAGACTGCTGGCATTCCAGATTGGACGCTGACATGACCGACACCCCGATCCACGGCTGGACCGATCCGAAGTTTGACGGCGTGCGCGACGCGTTCGCGGCCAACTTCGCCGAGAACGGAGAGGTCGGCGGCGCCGTTTCCGTCTATCTCAACGGCGAGCCGGTGGTCGACCTCTGGGGCGGCTGGTACGACGCCAGCCAGGAGCGCGAGTGGGACCGCAACACGCTGGTCAACGTCTTCTCGACCACCAAAGGGCTCGCCGCGTTCTGCGCGCATCGGCTGGCCGAGCAAGGCCGCCTCGACTTCGACGCTCCGGTCGCTGAGTATTGGCCTGAGTTCGCCGCGGCCGGCAAGCAGGACATGCCTGTCCGTTGGCTGCTCTCTCACCGCGCCGGGATGGCGGCGGTGAGGCGTCCCTTGGTCATGGAAGACATGTTCAACTGGGACACGATGTGCGAGGCGCTGGCCGAACAGGAGCCCTGGTGGACGCCCGGCGAGCAACACGGTTACCACGCGCTGACCTACGGCTGGCTTGTGGGCGAGGTCGTGCGTCGAATTGACGGCCGTTCGCTGGGCACGTACTGGCGCGAGGAGTTCGCCTCGCCGCTGGGACTCGACGCGCACATCGGCACCGGTCCGGAGTTCGACGGTCGCATCTCGACCTTGATCAACGCGCCGGCCGATCCGAATGCGCCAAACCTGGTGGAACTGATGGGCGAGGACAGCGTCGGAGCGGCCGCGTTCAGCAATCCGCCGATCGGCGGACCCGACGAGGACAATATTACCGGCAGCCGCGGCTGGCGCGGGGCCGAGATTCCCGCTGCCAACGGTCACGCGACGGCGCGCTCGCTCGCGCGTGTCTACGGCGGAGCGGCCAACGGCGGCGAGATCGACGGCATCCACATCATCAATCCCGAGACGCTCGACAACGCGATCGTGGAGCAATCCAACGGTCCCGACACCTGTCTGATGATTCCCACCCGCTTCGGTCTTGGCTTCATGCTCACGGGCGAGTTTCTGCCGCTCGGCCCGAATCCCCGCGCGTTCGGACATCCCGGCGCCGGCGGATCGCTGGGTTTCGGCGATCTCGACGCCAACATCGGCTTCGGCTACACGATGAACCAGATGCAAAACAACCTCAGCGGCGACCCCAGAGTGCAAGGCCTCATCAACGCGGTCTACGCGAGTCTGTAGGCACCGGCTGCCTCTCACGGGTGCTTGAGGAAGGCGTTCACCATGGCTGAAGTTCGCAAGCTCAACGTCAACGGGACGGAGCGAGACGCCATCGAGGTGCAGTTCGAGATTCGGCGCGAGGATTGGGCGGAGTACGAGTTCACGGACGGCGGGAAGATGCGCGCCAAGACAACGGTCAAGCGCATCTGGCAAGTGATCGACGATCAGGGCAACCACGTGCGCCATCCCAACGGAGATCGCTTCCTCGTCGTCGAGCACGGCACAGAGGTCGTCACGACTGGGTAGACCATCCGTATCCCAAGAGGGCCCCTTACCGTAGCGACGAATGCATGCTCATCAATCCATTCTGAGTCTGCTCTAGGATCTTCGTATGGCGACCAAGCTTTACAGTGAAGATGAATTGAAGGAGCTTCGGGCATTGCCCAAGAGGGTCACCAATCCAGGCGCGCGCTGGGTCGAGAAGCCAGGCCACCGCCAGCGGAACTTTCAGGTCGTTGCGGGAGACGACGAGACCGCTTTTGCAATCTACCTGCGACAGAGCGTAATCGACGACCACGATTTCTCATGTGGTATCGCCCTCCTTCCTCCAGGAGGCGCTCGGCTGACACTGGCACGTTACAACGGTCCAAGCCACATTCACGGGGATATCGAGTTCCGTGCCCACATTCACTTCGCCACGGTTCAGGCAATCGCGACGGGCAAGAAACCAGAGTCCGAAGCCGAGGAGACCGACAGGTTCACTACCCTTGATGGCGCTCTAGGATGCTTGCTCGAAGACTTCCGAGTCGGAGGAATTGAGCAGCCGGCTCCAGATCAGGGAAGGCTGCAATGACGCTGGACGCTGAAGCGCTACGAGACCTGCTCTGCTCTCGTCTCTGCGAGGATGTCGGCGTGGTCGAACGTCCGGACGGCGAGCTCATGCTGCGCACCCACTTCAGATTCCCCGACGGTGATGGCTATCCCTTCCACTTGGCGGAGGCGGTAGGGGGTGGGCTACGCCTCTCGGACCACGGCCACACACTGATGCATATCAGCTACGAACACGACGTCGACGCCTTCCTAGACGGCACACGCGGAATGCTCCTGGAGCGAATCGTCGGCGAGAGCAGCCTGCTCTACGAAGAGGGCGTGTTCGCGGTCGATACCTCGGCGGAGCGACTACCGGAAGCGATCTTCAACTTCGGCCAGGCTCTTACCCGCATCTACGATCTGACCCTGCTGTCGCGGTCCAACGTCGGATCCACCTTCTACGACGACCTGGCCGACTATCTCACGGGCGTTGTGGACGAGGACAAGTTGGAGAGAGGCTATCTGCCCGATGTCCCAAACGCGGAGGCCTATCCGGTCGACTACCGAATCGAGGGAAAGGGCCGCGCTCCCTTGTTTCTCTATGGGGTCCCCAACCGGGACAAGGCGAGGCTAACCACCATCATGCTCGGCTATTTTCATCGTCAGCAACTGGACTTTGAGTCGCTCATCGTCTTTGAGAACCAGGCTGAGATAACGAGGAGCGACCTTGCACGACTGTCCGATGTCGGGGGCGACATGGTTTCGTCGCTTGAATCGACCGACGATCTAACCCGCAAGCTCAGGCGACGAGTGGCCTGAGCGTCGCCCCCGCTGCGGCCTAAACCCTCGTCAGGCCCTCCGCGATGATGCCGTCTTCTGCTAGCTTGCTGATTTCCTTGGCACTTATGCCGAGTAGCTCTCCCAGGACGTAGTGGTTGTCCTCGCCGTAACAGGGGGCTCCCCGATCGATGGGGCCTCCCATGAAGGGCGGCGTCTCACTCCACTTGACAGGGACCTCTTTGGTCGGCCAGGCGCCCATCTCCGTGTGTTCGACCTCGGTCAGCCAGTTCAGATGACTCAGCTGCGGATCGGCCTCGACGCGGTCTTGGGCGTCCTGACAGACGCCGGCCGCGACTCCTTCCGCTTGCAGCCGCTGCATCACGTCGTAGCGGTCTTGCGTGCGCGTCCACTCCGAGATGCGCTCATCGAGCTCGTCGTACTGCGCGATGCGCTCGGCGAGCGTGGCGAAGCGGTCGTCGGCCGCCCACTCAGGATCGCCCATGACCCGCTTGAGTGACTGCCAGTCGGACTCGTCGAAGCAGGCGATGGCGACCCAGCGGTCGGAGGACTCGATGTCGTCGCGGCATGGGTATGCGCCGTGTGGCGCCGCCGGCTTGTAGGGCGAGCGATTCCCGTAGCGCTGCCAGACCGTGTCGTTGGCCGACCACTCCAGCACCGAGGTGCCGTTCAGGTAGATGCCCGCGTCGACTTGGGATGAGTCGATCCACTGGCCCTTGCCCGTGCGGTCGCGGTAGTAGAGCGCAGCCATCATCGCGTTGGCGAGATTGTAGGCGCCGAACCAATCGAGATAGCTGTAGCCCCAGCCGGCCGGCGCGTACGGCTCGGGCAGACCCGACATCTCAGACACCGCCCCGAACGACGCGGCGATCGGGCCAACGGTGCGGTAGCGTCCGTACACGCCGACCTGTCCCATGCCTGACTGCGAGAGATAGATGATGTCGGGCTTGATCTCCTTCATCACGTCGTAGCCCAGACCCCAGCGCTCCATCACGCCGGGCGAGAAGCCCTCGGCCACGATGTCTGACACGGCGACGAGCTGCTTCGCGATCTCCAGTCCGCGCGGATCGCGCAGATTGAGCGAGAGGCCGCGATGTCCGGCGTGGAAGTCGTTGAACTGTCCCGAGCGGTTGATTGTCGAGAGGTCAGCCTGGAGCGGCTCATCGCCGACGCCGAGCGCATCGCGCGCCGCCTGGCCGCCGACGCCGTACTGCGCCATGCCCATGCGCAGGTCCATGTTTTGGTGCCACTCGACCTTGATGTCTTCGGCACCGAGCGCGGAGAGGAATCTCGGCGCGCCACCCGAGGCCAGCCACCAGGTGAAGTCGAGAATGCGCACACCGTCAAGGGGGAATGGCGTCCCCCAACGTGAGAGATTACCCGCACCGTTGGACGACTCGGCCGACACCCCATGGGACACTGGTGCAGGTGGCCGCGGGGCATCGAGCTCGCCGAGGATCTCGTCGTTGTGCTCGCCGAGCAACGGGGCGCGAGGCCCAACCTTCCACGACGTCTCGGACGACACCCATTTGCTCGATGTGTAGACGAACTCGGCGGGTTCGCCGTCCACCTGGTGCTCCGGATGCTCAACCTTCGCGAAGCTGCCGCGCTCCCACCAGTGAGGGTCGAGCGCGTTCTCGTGCGGCTTGCGCAGCGGCGCCCAGAGATGGCCGAGATCCTGCGCGTCACGCCAGGGGACGTCCTCGAATTGGAACTTGCGAATCAGTCGTTGGGTCACTTCCTGCAGATGCGCCGCAGTCTCACCGCGCGAGCGGGTACTGGCGCCGCCGGCCTCCGGCGGATCGTCGTTGAGGTCTGCCGCCATGTCATAGCGGTCAAGGAAGTCGATCAGCGACTGCGATCGTCCGCGCGGCAGCGCCATCACCCAGCGACCGTCCTTGGTCGGACCGATCGAGGGCAGCGGCGTCACCCGCTCGGCCGCGTGCCGACAGGTCTGCCGATAGAATCGCGCCCTGCGGTAGACCCAGCTCATCAGGTCGAGCTCGGTGTTCTTGGCGACGGCGTCGTGGACAGCCGTGTGCAGGGTCTGCGCGCGGCCCGATCGGCCACGGTCGATCAGCGCGCCGATGGCGTTCATCACCGTCAGTTCGCCGGCGATGTGGTAGGCGTGCCACATCTGCGGCGCGATCGGCGGTGTGTCGTACGTGCCGTCGGGCTGCGGATCGTAGCCGCAGTTCATCATCTCGCCGCCGAGCGCCAGATGAACGAGGTCGGAGCCGCGGTAGTCGGCCCAGGGTCCGTCGTCGCCAAAGGGAGTCATGCGGGCGATCACGATGTCGGAGTTGGCAGCGCGAATCGCGCCCTCGCCAAGCGTTTCGAGGTCGGCGCGAGGCCGAGCGTCAAGCAACATGTCAGCGGTGGCGAGCAGGCGTAGGAGCGCCTCGCGACCGTCGGCATCGCTCAAGTCGAGCGTGACGGAACGCTTGCCCAGTCCGTAGTGCCACCAGAAGAGCGAGCGCTCGAGTCCCGGCTGGTCCTCGAAGAAGGGACCGATGTTGCGGGTCGTGCAGCCCTCAGGCGGCTCGACCTTGATCACCTCCGCGCCGAGTCCAGCGAGCAGCCGTCCGGCATACGCCGAGACTTCGTCGCCGATCTCGACGACGCGGAGGTCGGACAGAAGGTGCTGGTCGGTGTCGGTCATGGTTGGTGCTTTCCCGCGTGGCTGACGCGCTCGATGGCGCGGCCAAGATGTTCGCGAATACGGTGTCCCAGGCGTTTGTAGCCCATCTCTTCCGCGATCAGTCGGATGAGTTGTTCATTCGTATGGAGCAGGCCGTCCGACTGGGCCCAGCGGACCATCGCGTCGAGCTCGCCGTCCTCATACTCGTTGATGGGTCGCTTGAAGCGAATGGGCGGGAGCGGCTCACGATCTGTCCTGACCGCCGCCGCAGCCGCAGCCGTAACCGTCTCGGCGGAATCAATTCGCTCCGCGGCCGGCGAAGGTGAGAACGTGCTTGCCCGATCCGCCGCCTCGACCGCCCTGCGCCAGGCCTCAACGGCGCGGTTGATCTCCTGTTCCCGATTGCGGAACCACTCGGTCGACCAAATGCGGTGAAACTGCCAGCCGAGACGCTCGAGGTGCTCCTGGCGCAAGCGGTCGCGTTCGCGCGCGTTGATCGCGCTGTGATAGCTCTTGCCATCGGCTTCAATCGCGAGCACCGGACGGCTCGGCTGCTCTGGATGCATGGCGGCGAAGTCGATCCGGTAGCCCGAAGCGCCGTACTGTGTCTGAAGCGGGATGCCGGCCTGATCAAGCGCGTTGCGGATATCGATCTCGAAGGGATTGAGCGGCTCCACATCGCGTCGGGCCGAACCAAGGTCTCTGCCGGCGCTGACGCAGTAGGCCAGGTACTCACGCAACAGCCTCGGACCCTCCGTGTTTAGGGCGTCGGGATCCATGTCAGCAGCCGTGAATGTGCTGACCGCTGTCAGGCGCCGCTTGGCTCTCGTCACCGCGACGTTGAGCCGCCGGTATCCGCCCTCCTGGTTGAGCGGTCCGAAGTAATAGCGCATCCGACCGTGCTCGGCGCGCCCGTAGCCCACCGTCAGGATGATCGCATCTCGCTCGTCACCCTGCACCCGCTCCAGGTTCTTGACAAAGAACGGCTCGTCGCGCTGCTCGTTGAAGAACTCGTCCAGGTCCGGTCGCGCGACGCGGCGTTCGCGCAGCGTTTCCTCGATCCGGTGCGCATGGTTGATCCCAAATGCAATCACCCCCAACGACTCGCTCGGCCGCTGCGAGGCATGTTCCAGAATCATCTCGACGACCACATCGACCTCCGCCGAGTTGGACGCCTTGCTGGTTACAGCGCGTTCCGAGAACGGCACCAACACGTGGCGGATGCAGTCTTCGGCCAGCGCGTTGGGGAACGTCGTCAAGGAGCCGTCGTAGATGTGATGATTGGAGAATGCAATCAATCGCTCGTCGAGACTGCGGTAGTGCCAACTCAGAGTGCGAGAGTTGCCAGGGATGAGCGCACTCACCGCGTCCAGCACCGACTCCATGTCAGCAGTCACCGGGCGGTCAGCGTCATTCACTGAGTCTGCGTCCTCCTCTGCTTCATAATCGTCGGCTGTGGAGGTGAAGAAGGTCGTCGGCGGCAGCTGTTTAGAGTCGCCGGCGACGACGGCGCGTCGGCCGCGCAATAGCGCGGGTACGCCGTCGGCGGGCAGGATCTGCGATGCTTCATCGAAGATCACGACGTCGAACAGTTGCTCGCGCGGCAGAATCTGCGGCACTACCAAGGGCGACATCGCCCAACACGGTTTCAGCTTCAGCAGCAGATCGGGCGCCTCTCGAATCAGCTGCCGAGTCGACATATGGCGGCGTTTCTTGTGCGCTTCACGCCGCACGATCTCTTCTTGCTCCTGTAGCTCGTTGCGAGCCGTGGTCACATGCTCGGCCCAAGCACGCTGCACGCGCCGAGCGCCGACCCCAACATGCTCACGATCGGCTTCGGCAAAACGAATCGCGGCGGCGTCTTGTACGTCAGCGCGGAACGCGTCGACATTGGCATCGCCCAAGCGAATCTCATCGAGCACCGAGAGCAGCCAGATCGCCTGGAAGCGGCCTCGCGCCTCGATCTCGGTCCATTGCTGCTCTCCGGCATGGCGCAAGAGTCTGGCGAGTCCGAGCTGCAAGAACCGGCTGCGCAGCTGTTGGAGTCGAGGCAGACGCGCCAGCGCCGCTTGTGACTCTGCGCTTGCCAGCCTTTCGAGGAGCGATTGCAGCTGCGGCCAACCGAGCACACTGAGCGGGCGCTCGCTCTCCGTGGCATCGCTAAGGGCATCGAGACCCTGCATCACGCTCTGCAGCGCGGCATGAACATCGTCAAGCGCTGGGACGGACTGCGGAATCGGCGCGCTCGCCGACTGATCGCGCCAGGCGTCCGCGGCGTCGAGCGCATCGATCAGCATCGTCCGCGACGTTGACGGGCTCGCCTGGTCATCGCGCAACAGCGCCTCCGCGTGTTGCCGGGCGCTGCGATAGGCCGGCTTGGTCAGGAACGCGATCAGTCGGCCGACCACACCGCTGTCCACAGGAGCCAGATCAACCTCGACGATGGATCGTTCGAGTGTGAACGCGTCGTGGGTGACCTGCTCGAGCGAAACGCCGAGGCGCTCAAGTGAGTCAAGCCACGGTCCGACCGCCTTCGGGCTTGCTGGGCGCTGACAATGCAGTGCCGCCGCCACGCCATCGACCGCGCTGAGCAAGCGGCGCAGGTCATTGACTCTCAAATCGTCGAGCGTGTCGCGAATGTCATCGCTCTGTTCGGCCGTGGTGACCCGGCCCACTCGATGCGCGGCCGACCAGAGCGCATCGTCATCGGAGTCAAGCCGGGCGCCGCCAAGCTGGATGTACTCGACGATGCCGTCCGCAGCCTCACCACGCTGGCGCTCGCCGAGTTCACGCACGACCGATCCACGCAGACGAAACTCGCTCAACGCGGAGGGATCAACGCTGAACAGCTCATTGTGAATGTCAAAGACTGACAAGCCCCACGGCGGTCGAATCCAGTGCAGTGCGCGACTAGCGCTGTTCAGCCGATCCTTGTTGCGGCTGAGCTCCTCATGGAGGCTGATCGTGTTGGGATCGATTGATCGCGCGGCCGCGTCGAGCGAGCTTGCGAGTTGTTCGGCTGTCCGCCTCCGGCTGCGGACGCCCTCGTGGAGATCGAGGACGAGGTCCTGCAAGCCGGCGTTGTTCAAGCGTTTGGTGACGGCGTCGATGGCGGCGCGCTTCTCGGCGACGAAGAGCGATGACTTCCCTCTGGCGGCAAGTGCGGCAATCAGATTCGCGATGGTCTGACTCTTGCCGGTGCCCGGCGGGCCGACCATGACCAGATTGCGGCCTTGCAGCGCGGCATTGATCACTCGGCTCTGCGACCCGTCGGCGTCCAGGATCAGGAACTCATCCTGGGGTGGAGGATCATCGGCGATCTCACTCGGACCATCTCCGAAAGCAAGCACGCCGCCGCGCAGCAGCTGACGCGCGTCTTGATCGCCAGTCAGTCCCATCACCAGCGGGTGCGCCGCTACGTCTTCCGACGACTGCTCGAGATCGCGCACCATCGGCAGCTTGGCATAGGAGAACGTGCCCAGCACGATCCGGTCTGAGATCTCCAGTCCAGAGACGGTCGCCGCTCCACTCTGGAACAGGTCCAACGCCTGGTCCAACAGCCCGCCCTCGACCGCCTGTTGCAGACCACTTTCGTCGAAGTCAGCATGAAATTCTGCACGCAGATAGTGCAGCAGGCTTGGGTTGAATTCCCAGTCGTCGCTCCGTTCGAGCAGAAAGTCATCGCCCAGCCGGCCCAATGGCTCAATGCGGATCGCGCTCAGAAGGATGGGGGCGGCTGGTTCGCGGCCTCCTGGATCGGACCAGCTCGCCATGCGGCGCCCCAGATAGAGGCTGCGAACCCCTTGTTCCTCTTCGTGTTCCTTCGACTTGCTGTGGATGGCGCGGCCGCGGCGCATGATTCGTTCGTCGTTCGGCACCGCGTCGGACAGACGGATCGAGACGCCGTCCAACAGCTGCGCCACGACGACTGGATCGGCGTCCTGATTGGGAAAGAAGTCAATCGTGCCGCTGCGCTGCGGCTTGTAGAAGAGCAGGCGGTTGCGTCCGCCGATGTCAACGAGTGAATCTGACCATTGCTTGATCGCGGAAGCGGGCGTGGGCATGCTCACGGTCGCAGTCGATCACGCCCGGGGCAGGCCGAGACCTCGCGTGGCGATGACGTTCCGTTGCACCTCGGAGGTGCCGCCTCGGATTGTGGCTGGGACCATCGCGATGTAGTTGCGCGTGAAGCGGCTCGCTGGTTCGGCGTCTGCCCAATGCTGAGCGTGGAGACCGAAGACCTTCGTGGCCGTGTGCGCGAGCCGCTGGCTCAGCTCGGACGCGAACAGCTTCGCCGTCGACGCCTCATAGTTGGGCACCAAACCAGCCGATTGCATCGAAATGATGCGAAAGCTGAACTGGTACAGCGTCTCGGTCTCGACCCAACGGTCGACGATCTCGCGGCGCAGCTCGGGCGTGATGCGCTCGGCGGCGCCCTGCTGGTTGGCCTTGATGTGACCGATCAGGCTACGCAGCTGTCGCCTCGCCGCGACGGCGCCGCCGATGTTGGATCGCTCGAAGTCGAGCAGCGTCATGCCGACATACCAGCCGCGATTGAGCTCGCCGACGAGATTCGTGGCGGGGATGCGTACGTCTTCGAAGAAGACCTCGTTGAAGTAGTGGTCGCCGTTGATGTTGATCAATGGGCGGACGGTGATGCCGGGTGTCTTGATGTCATCGATCATGACGAAGGAGATGCCGCGATGCTTGGGCGCATCGGGGTCGGTGCGGACGAGCGCAAACATCGCGTCGGCGGTGTGCGCGGCTGACGTCCAAATCTTCTGTCCGTTGATGATGAAGTCGTCGCCGTCGCGGACGGCGCGGGTGGTCAGCGAGGCGAGGTCAGAGCCGGAGCCTGGCTCGCTGTAGCCCTGCGCCCAGGTCACGTTGCCATCGAGGATCGGTGGCAGATACTTCTCTTTCTGCTCGTCTGATCCGTGCACGATCAGCGTTGGGCCGAGCATGCTCAAACCTGAGCCTCCGACGCCTGGCGCACCGGACTCGGCCATTTCCTGGTTGAAGATGAACTGCTCCATCGCAGTCAGACCGCCGCCGCCGTACTCGGTGGGCCAATGTGGCGCGACCCAATGGCGCTCGGCCAGGGCGGCGTGCCAGTCAACGGCGGCCGCGACCTCGTCCGGCATGTCGGACTTGCGGTCGTTTTCCCAGGCGCGCTCGGGCATGGCGCCACGCGCGGCGAGTTCGCGGTAACGCGTCGGCAACCGCGTATCGATCAGCGTGGACACCTCACTGCGGAAGGCGGCCTGTTCGGGCGTGTCTTTCCAGTCCATGCGAGACTCCAGTCGCTGCCGACACTGGGTCGCAGCAGATTCTGATGGGCGGCCTAGAGGCCGGGCAACGCGGTCGCGACCGCGGCCTGCAGCTCGTCGAGCGTCCGGTTCACGCTCATGCCGATCAGGTCCATGCGGGCAAGCTGCTCGGTGCGGGATTCGACGCGGTCCAGGTATTCGCGCGGGAGCATCAGTTCGAGCAAACGGCTCGCCCGCGCCAGACCGATCAACGCCACCGTTTCCGGGTCCGGAATCTCGTCCGAGAGCAAGGTGTCGATCAGCCGGCGCTGGATGTCTCGCACGACCTGCGGGTCGACCGGTGGAAACTTCTCCGACTTGAGCACGATCAGTCGTCGTCCGGCCTCGCGCTGAATGATGTGGCGGTCGGTCAAGTCTTCGATGATCTGCTGGCGCAGGACCAGCGAGTAGCGAGCGATCTCCGAAATCCAGAACGAGATGGGCTGGTTCGGCGGGCCCGAGTTGATCTGGTGCAGCACGCTGTCGAGCAGTGGATTGCCCGTGGCCTCGGCTGTGATCACGAAGAGGCGATTGGGATCGGTGTCGATGCGATTGAGGAAGGACAGGTCCAGCAGCGACGCACCGGCGATCGCGTAGTCCAGCCGTCCGTCGTAGGGACGCTCGAGCTGGCCGTCCTCGCCAAGACCGAGCAGGACAATCTGGTCGCTGATCGACAGGTCGGGCATCGTAGTCTCCTTTGTGTCAGCGCACGCTGACTCCCGTTCCTGCAAGGGTACTCGACAGCACGCCGTCGGCCACTGCCGCCGTTTGGGGGCGCGCTTCCTAGCGTTGATCGATCAGCGGCTGCAACCGCGCGGTGCGCTCCATCGACGACTGCATGTGGCGCATGCGCTCCTGACCAACGGGAGATTCAGGGTCTTCCATCAGGTTGCCACGCGCATCGCGCAGGCCGCCGTCCATGACCAGATAGCTGCCCGACATGAACTCCGCGTCGGGTCCGACCAGGAACGAAATCAAGCCTGCGATGTCGGACGGACGGCCAGATCGTCCGAGCGGCGTGGCCGCCTCCAGCTGGGTGCGGATTGGGCCGCCTTCGTCGCCGGCGAGCGCGTGGGCGAGCGGCGTGTCGATCACGCCGGGTCCGATTGCGTTGACGTTGATGCCGTGCTGACCGAGATCGGCGGCCCAGCCGCGGACCATCATTGCGACGCCGGCCTTGGTCGCCGAGTAGCTCCACATCTGCGCGCTCGTGTTGAGCGCGGCGAGACTGGAGATGCAGACAATCCGTCCACCGCTGCCGGCCGTGACCATCCGCTGCGCCGCCGCTTGCACGGTCAGGAAGACGCCGGTCAGGTTGATATCGACCTGATCCTGCCAGTCTTTCTGGGTCATCTCCAGCACGGAGCCGCCGCGTCCGATGCCGGCGTTGGCGACCGCGATGTCGATGCTGCCCAGCTCCGCGACGCACTCATCGGCAGCGGACTGCACTTGGTCATGCGAGGCGACGTTGCAGCGCACGACGTGCGCCTGGCGGCCGAACTCTCGCACCATCGAGGCAGTCTCGGCGGCCGCGTCGAGGTCGATCTCGGCGATGCAGATGTCAGCGCCGTCGCGGGCCAGTCGGACCGCGGTGCCCTGTCCGATTCCCGATCCCGCGCCCGTGATGAATGCCGCTTTGCCCGACAGATCGGCCATGGGTGCCTCCTCGACTTGTGATCAGCATGTCAAGCGCAAGGTAGCGAATCGCGAGGTGGAAGAGGATCCAAGCGGACGAGAAGTCCCAGGCGCGGTCTCAGCGGCTGCCTCGTTGGCGGGGATCCAACACGTCTCTCAGCGCGTCGCCGAGGACGTTGAAGCCGAAGACCAGGCTGGTCAGGGCTAAGCCGGCCCACAGCGATGTCCACGGCGAATAGACGATGAACTGTCGGCCGTCGGCGATCATCTTGCCCCATGAGACATCAAGCGTGCCGAGTCCGAGGAAGCTGAGCGCAGCCTCGGCGAGGATGAAGGCGCCGATGGTGATCGAGAAGATGACGATCAGCGGGGCCATGATGTTGGGCAAGATGTGCATGCCCATCACGCGTTGCGATGAGGCGCCGATCGTGCGGGCCGCCTCGACGTAGGGCATTTCACGAATCTGGATCACGCTGCCGCGCACGATCCGATTGGTTGGCGCGATTCCTAAGACCGACAGCGATAGTGTGACCCACAGCGCGGATGGATCTGTGATCGACGCGATCAGCAGCAGGAAGGCAATCGGCGGGAAGCTCTGCACCGCGTCGAGCACTCGGTTGATGGTCAGGTCAACGCCGCCGCCGAGCGAGCCGGAGACGAGCCCAGTCAGCGTCCCCGCGACCACGCCGATCAGCGTCGCGAAGAAGCCGATGTAGAGCGACAGCCGCGCGCCCTCAGTAACGCGCGAGAAGAGATCGTGTCCCGCGCGATCGGTACCGAACCAGTGCTTGCCGGACGGACCGAGCAGCGACGCGGTGATCAGCGGATTGTCTGTGCCCGACGCCAGCAGACGGTCGACATCGGAAATCGTGCCGCCCTCGATCGCAATCTGCTGTTCGTCGACCAGCCACTCGAGCAGCGACCCGTCATCGACGCGCGACAACGCGTAGACGACCATCTCGCCCTGCACACCGACGTCAGCGGCGGGCTGTTCGTAGATGCCCTCGTCGCTGACGAGCGCGCGCAGGTCTGCGTCGGAGATATCGGCGCTCAGGCCGTCGAGCACGTTGGCGATCTTGTCGTCCGCGTACTTGGATGAGGCGATCTCAAAGACATCGCGGGAGTCGTAGCGGCCGATGCCCAACCAGCCGCCACCATCGCCGACCGTGCCGACCGCGATCACGCTCCAGAGGACGACCAGGATCACGCCAGCGGCGCCGAGCCGCTTGGTGGCCATGAAATTACGGAAGCTGGTCAGCAACCGACGGACGCCCGTTGCCTGATCGACCCGCAGTCCCTGAGCGGACGCGAAGTCGTCAAGCTGTTCGGAGTCGCCGCGTTGCTCGCTCATGGGGCGTCTGTCTCGTTTGGTCCGGCGCGGTTAGTTGTAGCGGATTCGCGGATCGATCAGCGCGTAGCTGACATCGATCACGATGTTGACGATGATCACGAACAGGGCCAGGAAGAACACCGCGGTCTGGACAACCGGGATATCGGCCTGGTAGAGGCGCTGGAGCAGCATCAGGCCGATGCCGGGGATGTTGAAGAGCACTTCGAGGATGATGTTGCCGCCGACCAACGCCGCGAGCTGCAGGCCGAAAACGCTGAGCACGGGCACGAGCGCATTGCGCAGCGCGTGGCGTCGGATTACGGAGCGTTCGCGCAGCCCCTTGGACCACGCGGTACGCACGTAGTCCTGGCGCAGCACCTCGAGCAGCTCGGATCGGGTGATCCGCATCAGTCCGGCGCCGGCCGCGATGCCTCCCGCGAACGCGGGGATCGTATAGAGCGCAAAGAACCCGTCAACACTGGTGAAGATGCTCCGAGCGCTCTCCTCCGTGAGTGGAATGGACCAGAGTCCGCCGTCGAAGATGCCGCCCGGCGAGACGACGAAGATGAACATGGTGGCGATCCAGAAGGCGGGCGCCGCCAGCGCCAGGATCGCGAAGCCGCGCAGTCCGTAGTCGAGCCACTGGTCCTGCCGCATCGCCGAGAGGATGCCGACCGGCAGCGCCACAACCACCGCGACCACCAGCGCGTACGCGTTCAGATGCAGCGACCGCGGCAATGAACGCAGGAAGATATCCATCGACGGCTCGTTCGTCTGGAACGACGGACGGAACTGGAACCGGATCGTGTCCCACAGGTACTCGACGTACTGGCGGCCCAGCGGTCTGTCGATGCCGAGCTGGTTCTTGATGCTGGCCTCGGTGATCTCCCGCGTGGGGGAGATGAAGATGGCTCCTGGTTCCAGCTGCGTGTCAACCGTGAGGTTGCCGTCCTCGTTGGCCGGCGTGCCTTCGAGGTTGACGTTCATGTAGTCGTCGGGCGAGACGCGGTTGACCTCCGCCAGCTCGCGGAGCGTGACACTCTCGCGCAGCGTCAGGACGACGCCCGCGGGAGCGAACAACTCGCCGCCTGAGTCGCCCCACTCGACACCAGGGTTGCGCTCCTGCAGCAGGGCGACACCATCGGAGGTGTTCTCCGGCAACGCCAATCGATTCTGGCGCGACAGTGTCGACAGCAGCTGACCGTCGATGGCCACAATGGTCGAACCGGGCCGCAAGTCGTCGCCGGCGTCGAGACTCGGATTGTTGGCGAGGAGATCGTCCACGCCGATGCCGTACTGGGCGGCGATTGTCGCCAGCGAGTCGCCGCCGACGACGCGATGCAGCGTTCGTTCGACCTCGACCTCGCCGATCACTTCGGCCTCGATCTTGGTCGCGCCCGATGCTTCGAGGTTGGCCAGCTTGATCGTGACGTAGTCGCCTGGCAAGGCGTTGAGGACGAGGAACAGGATCGAGATCACCAACCACAGCGTGGGGATCACCAGCAGCAAGCGTCGGATCAGGTACTTCTGCATGACATCCTGTCCTCCCCTCGCGAACGAGGGGAGTCAGACCATGCCCGAACCACCCTCCCCCGTCATCGACGGGGAAGGGCGGTTGGGAGGTCTGCCGCCGTTAGGCCTGGTAATCGGGGTGGGTCTGGTCGAGCCAGACTGTGTCGAAGTTGTGCGAGTCGTGCGCGAACTGCCAGGTGTCGTCCGGGCGGTTGACGTACGGCCACCAGATGGTCGGTGCGATGCCGTTCATGACGCCGAACCAACCGAAGATGCCCTCGAGTCCGTGCTCTTCGTCGACGCCGAGGCCGATCCGCTGCACCTGGAGCGCCATATCGCGACGCTGCTCGGTGTCCAGCGTGACGGCCATTTCGTCGACGATCTCCTCGACGGCTGGGTAGTTGTACTGGGTCAGGTTGGAGGCGCCGCCGACCTTCAGCGACAGCGTGAACTGCGCGGTCGGGTCGAGGTCTGCCGGCGGGTTGGTCCAGGTCGGCGCGCGACCGGGGAACGTCTGGTTGTCGTAGCGGTCCTGCATGACCGTGTACGGCTGGATGTCCAGCTCGACGTTGAAGCCGAGCGCCTCGTTGTACATGTTCCGCGTCGTCTCGGAGATACCCGGGTAGGTCTGCTCCCAGAGGTCGGGGATGTAGATCGTGACGGTGCGGTCGGTGTCGAAGCCGGAGGCGGCGATCAGCTCGCGGCAGAGCTGGATGTCCTCTTCGCGGTTCAGGCGGAAGCCCGGCACCGTGCGCAGCTCCTCGGGCGGAATCGTCCAGTAGGTCGAGAACCAGGGGCAGAAGTGAGTCGCTGATGGCTTGGCCGCGCCCAGGTAGACCGCGTCGATCAGCAGGTCGCGGTCGACTGCGACTTGCATCGCGTAGGCGAAGCGGCGGTCGAGGTACGGGTTGCCGAGACCGTCGGAGCCTTCCCAGCCCGGCTCGTACGTGCCCATCACGGTCACGATCGTGAAGCCGAACGCGCCCTCTTCGACCGGGTGGTCGGGGAAGTCGCCAGAGAGCTCTTCGACCTGCACTGATGACAGCGGGAAGCCGCCGATGTCAATGCCGCGGCCGCGATAGGCGGCGTCGACGGCGGTGGCGTCGGTCAGGTTGACGAACTCCACCGCGTCCGGGTAGGGCAGCTGGTTGCCGCCATCGCTCTTCCAGTAGTTGGGGTTGCGCTCCATGTAGATGCCGATGTCAGGGTCGTACGTCTGCGGGATGTACGGCCCGGTGCCACTGGAGAGTTCGACGTTCGCAGTTTCGTCGCGCCAGCGGGTGCCGAACTCCTGGATGCCCTCAGGCGAGGTGATCCACGAGAAGGGCCGCAGGATCGTGCCGCCCAGATAGGTGGCATCGGGGCCGTCGGTCTTGGCGATGAACGTCGTGTCGTCGACGGCTTCGTGCGACGCCGTCTTCTTGAAGGCGTCCTGACCACGGAAGCGGGCGTCCGGGTTTCCTTCGGCGTCGAGCGCGGCGATCTGGCGGTCGAAGTTGAGCGCGATGTCGCCGGCGGTCACCTCGCGGCCGCCCTCGGTCGGGTACTGATCCCAGAAGCGTGCGCCGCGGTCGACGTTGAAGATGTACGTCTCGGCGTCGGGCGTCTCAGGCAGCGAGGTGATGTCTTCCTCCACGATCCCGCCCTCTTTCGAGGCCCAGCGGATCATGTAGTTCATGTAGAACCCCATCCAGTACTGGGTGGGGCCGAAGACGCCGCGGTGCGGGTCGAAGAAGTCGTGTGTGGCGGCCGGGGTCGAGAACCGCAGCGTGCCGCCGTAGCTCTTCGCCACACCGGCCTGCTGTGTCGGTTGATCCTGGTCGTCGTCCTGCATGGACTGTTGGTCGGCCTGGTCAGCCTGCTGCATGGCCTGCTGTTGCTGCTGCATTGCCTGCTGCTGCTGTTGCTGCTGGCCTTGCTGCTGCATCGCCTGTTGCTGCTGTTGCTGCTGCTGCGCGGTCTGCGCAACGGACGGCTGACTGTCGTCGTCATCATCGCCGCAGCCAAC
>JAJEBU010000093.1 GCA_022822375.1 Dehalococcoidia bacterium | reverse complement strand
GCGAACACCGACCCAGGAGGTCACCATGTTTGAGCGATTCACCACCACCAGCCGGATCAGGAAGCAGCGCTTCCCGCGCATCCTCGCGCCGCCGCTGATCGGACTAGCGATCATCGCTCTCATCGCCGCCGCCTGTTCCAGTGACGATCCGCAGCAGCAGCAAGACGCCGCCACCGAGGTCGAGCAACAACAGCAGCAAGAAGTCCAATACCAACAGCAAGCCCAGCAGCAGCAAGCCCAACAGCAAGCCCAGCAGCAATCGGTCGAGTACGACCGGGCCCAACAAGAGGTCCAGTACCAACAAGCTCAGCAGCAGGCCCAAGAAGCGTCCATGCAAGAAGCGGAAGAGCAGCAATCACGCTCGTTCAGTAGTCAGGAGTCTTCCTCGCAATCCCAGCGTCAGTCGGCAACCTACACGCCGTCCGCGGTCAACTTCGAGGACTACCCGACCACCGGCTGGCAGCTCTCCGAACGCGATGACACATCCAGCTTCTCGCTCGACGTCGACCGCACGTCCTACTTTCTCGCGCTCAACTGGGTCAACAACGGCTACAGCATCGCGCCGCAGTCGGTCAGAGCCGAAGAGTGGATCAACGCCTTCAACTACCAGTACGAGCTGCCCCGCAACGATGACACCTTCGCCATCCACACGGACGTCGTCGAGCATCCGCTGCACCCTGACCTGCACCTCGCCCGCGTCGCCATGCAGGCGCCCGAGTTCCGCGACAACACCCCGCTCAACGTCACGCTGGTCCTCGATGCATCGGGCTCGATGGCGGAAGGCAACCGCGTTGAGATCGCCCGCGAAGCGGCCGAAGCGATCCGCCGCGGCCTGAACAGAGACGACCGCTTGGCCGTCGTGCTGTTCTCAGAATCCGTCGTCGACGAGATCGGTCATCGCCAACCCGACGATGACCGTGTCACGAGAGTGATCGACAATCTCTATCCCCGCGGCTCCACAAATGTCCAAGCCGGTCTCAATCTCGCGGTCGAACACGCCGACGACGCCCGCCGCGACCGTCCCGACGCGTACAACTACGTCATCCTCATGTCCGACGGTGTCGCCAACGTCGATGCCACCAATCCATTCCGCATCTTGGCCACCGCCGAGGACCGCAACGAGCGCAATCCGCTGCGCCTGATCACCGTCGGCGTCGGCATTCACAACTACAACGACGTCCTGCTCGAACAGCTGGCCCAGTACGGCAATGGTTGGTATCGCTACCTCTCTGATGTCGGCGACGCACGCCAGACCTTTTCGCGCGAGAACTGGCTGGCGCTCTCCATCCCATTCGCCGACCAGGCTCGTGCACAGGTCCGCTGGAACGACGATCAAGTCGTCGCCTGGCGCCTGATCGGCTACGAGAACCGCGTCACCTCCGACCGCGCCTTCCAGCAAGACCGCAAAGAGTTCGCGGAAGTCCCGATGGGCACCGCAACGACCGCCTTCTTCGAGATCGAGCTGGCTCCAGATGTCAGCGGCGACATCGAACTCGGAGAACTCGAACTACGCTACGTGACCGTCCCCGAGGGTCGCAGCGCAACGCAGATCCAGACTCTCGAAGCCGCGGTCAGCCGCTTGGGAGACGACCAGCACCTCGATCTCGGGGCGCTCGTCGCGCTCGCCGCCGACCGTTATAGCTGGTTCGGCCAGGGCGGTCTGAGCGAAGCAACGTTCAACCAGGCAGCCAACGAACTGGTCGAACTGCAAGACTGGTACCGCGCCCTCGACCAAGACTTCCAAGCATCGCAAGCCGGCCGCGACCTACGCCTCCTGCTCAACTCAATGGTCCAAGCTGCCGAGCCACACATCACCAGCAACGATCCCGGCTACAGCCGCTAGCGGCACCGCATCAGCGTCAGCCCGCTCTCCCTGCGTCAAGGGAGAGCGGGCGTAGCGTCGCCTCCTCCCCTATCCTGAGGAGGGAGGCCACCCATGCCCGATTGGACCAACCAGCTCTACTTCGGCGACAACCTCAGCGTTCTGCGCGAGCACATCCCCGACGAATCGGTCGACCTCATCTACCTCGACCCACCATTCAACTCCAACGCCACATACAACGTGCTGTTCGAGGAAAAGTCTGGCGAGGATTCAGCCGCCCAGATCACGGCCTTCGACGACACCTGGCACTGGGACCTCGTTTCAGAAGCTGCATTTCGTGAGGTCGTGACCCAGGGGCCGCCGCAACTCGCCGACATCCTCCAGGCGATGCGCTCGTTTCTTGGACAGAACGACATGATGGCATATCTGACAATGATGGCCCAACGCCTCGACGAACTGCACCGTGTGCTCAAGCCAACCGGTAGCATCTATCTGCACTGCGACTCTACCGCCGGCCACTACCTCAAGCTTTTGCTCGATGCCGTGTTCGGCAAGTATCAGTTCCGCAACCACATCACCTGGCGGCGAACGTCAGCGCACAGCGACGCGAATCGATTCGGCCGCAACACCGATTTCATCTTCTACTACTCCCGCTCGGAAGAGTGGACCTGGAATCAGCAATATCAAGAGTACGAAGAAGAGTACAAATCCCGATTTCGGCGCAAAGATCCTGACGGCCGGCTTTGGCAGGACTACGACCTATCGGCTAAGGGTTTGACTGGGGGAGGCTACGAATATGAGTACAAAGGAGCAAGATCCCTCTGGCGGGTTCCATTGGAGACTATGCAACAGCTAGATGCCGAGGGTCGGTTGCACTTCACCTCACGTGGCGGCATCAGGCGGAAACGCTACCTCGATGAAATGCCAGGCCGCCCCGTGCAAGCCCTCTGGGAGGACATTCCGCCCATCAACTCGCAAGCGCGGGAGCGCCTCGGCTACCCGTCCCAAAAGCCCGAAGCCTTGCTCGAACGCGTCATCCTCGCCAGCAGCAACGAGGGCGATGTCGTCCTCGATCCATTCTGCGGCTGCGGTACGGCTGTTGCCGTTGCCGAACGCCTGAACCGGCGATGGATCGGCATCGATATCACCCATCTTGCAGTGTCGCTCATGCAGTATCGACTACGGGACAGCTTCGGGTCCGAACTGTCGGAGTATCAGTTGATCGGCCTGCCCGAAGACGTCGCCAGCGCCCGCGCGCTCGCCACCGAGTCGGAACACGACGGACGCTACCAGTTCGAGTACTGGGCGCTGGGCCTAGTAGACGCGCGACCGGCGACCGGCAAGAAAGGCGCCGACTCCGGCGTCGACGGTTACATCAACTTCTTCGATGACAACTCAGGTGTTGCGAAGCGGATTGTGATCCAGGTAAAGAGCGGGCACGTCAACCGCGGTGTGATCGCCGCGCTCAAGGGCGATATGGAACGGGAAGACGCGGAGATCGGCATCTTGATCACCCTGCAAGAGCCAACCGAACCGATGCGCCAGGAAGCAGTCGGCGTGGGCTTCTACGAGCCACAGGGCCTTCCTGGCAACCACTACCCCAAAATCCAAATCCTCACCATCGAGCAACTGCTAGAAGGCGCACAAGCAGATTACCCTCGCTTCGCCGCGCCGCAGACCTTCCGAAGGGCGCCCCGCAGGCAGCGTCGTGAAGGCTTCCAGCAACCCCTCTCCGAGTGAACTTCACCCGATTGCGAGCCCCCCAAACCATGACCAACACCAACTCCACCATCGTCGACCTCCGACACTTCCTCGTCCACCCCACGCCGCCTGATACTGGCCAGCCTGACCGATACATTGCGGGCAAGAACCTCTGCTTTGTCCGCCTTGAAACCGCCGACGGCCTGCATGGCTGGGGTGAGTGCTACACCCAGTCCGACCGTGACATCCAGATCACGGCGCACCTTGAGGCGATGCGGCGCTACATCGTCGGCTGGGACGCGGCCCGCATCAAGCCGTGGACCGACGCCATCTACAACGACTTCGGCAATCGACGCGGCGCCATGGACCTCTACGCAGCCGTCTCAGGCGTCGAGCAGGCCATGTGGGACATCGCCGGCAAGCGCGCCGGGATGCCCGTTCACCAGCTGCTCGGCGGGGCCGTCCGCGACCGTCTGCGCGTCTACGCCAATGGCTGGGCCAAAATGGACGACCTCGAGGAGTTGCAGGCTCGCGCCCGAGCGATGGTCGAGCGCGGCTTCACCGCGCTCAAGTTCGACCCTGTGCCCGGCAAGTGGCGCAGCTACGTTGGCATGTCCGAGCTGCGAACCGCCGCCGATCGTGTGCGGGTAGTGCGCGAAGCTGTCGGCCCCGACGTCGATGTCCTCCTCGAAATCCACCGTCGACTCAGCCCGTCCAACGCCGTGCGACTCTCGCAAATGGTCGAGGAATACGAGCCGTTCTGGTTCGAGGAACCGGTCTGGGCCGAGAACATGACCGCCCTCGCCGCCGCCACCGCGCAGATCAACATCCCCACCGTCACCGGCGAAGAGCTCTACACCAAGTTCGAGTTCCGCGAGGCCTTCGAGCAGCGCGCCGCAGACATCATCAACCCCGATGTCGCCAACGTCGGCGGGATCAAGGAGCTCACCGAGATCGCCGCCATGGCGGAGGTCTACTTCGTCGCCGTCGCACCGCATAACTACAACTCAACAACCGTCGCGCTCGCCTCAACACTCAACGCCGCCGCGACGATGCCGAACTTCATCATCACCGAGTACTTCGTCAACTTCGAACCATGGGGCCAAGAGGCGTCGACACCCGCGTTCGAGGTGGTAGACAGCCACATTCAACTTCCGACCGCGCCCGGACTCGGCATCGACCTCGACGAAGCAGTCCTCAGAGCCCACCCAGCAGCAGATTTCCCCCAACGCACCATCGGCGACTGATGATGGCAAGGATTGACAAGTCCTGTCAGTCTAGCTAGGCTGTCCGCATGAGCACGATGAACATTTCCCTGCCTGAATCTCAGAGATCATTCGTCGACCAGCAAGTCGCAGACCGGGGCTTTGTCTCGTGCAGCGAGTACATCCGCGACTTGATCCGCAAAGAGCAAGATGTCGAGAATTTCAGATCCTTGCTCCTGGCTGGTGCCAACTCCCCTCCTGCCGGAGTGGCAGATGCAGAGTACTTTGAGGAGCTTCGCGCCCGCGTGCGCCAGCACGAAGCTCCGTGACCGCCAAAGCCTTAGTCCGCCTGGATGCCGCACGTGCAGATGTCGATCACGTCATCGCGCACTACATCGAGACGGCATCACCTTCAGTAGCGCTCGCATTCATTACCGCGTTGGAGGAGGCCTACCTACACGTCAGCAGCTACCCCGCCTCAGGCTCGCCGCGGATTGGGCGGCGCATGCGACTGCCAGGTCTTCGGTCCTGGCCGATCATTGGGTTCCCATACGTGGCCTTCTATGTCGAGCACGACGATCACATCGACGTTTGGCGAATCCTGCACACCTCTAGAGACATCCCAGCCTCACTCACCGACAACCTGGAGGACTGAGAACCCGTGCGATCGCTCAGCGCAATCCTCCCCGACGGCGCGAACACCTACCGCGGCGACCCCTGGGTGCCCAGGTTCTACCTGTTCTTCTGCCTCGTCGTCACCTTCCGAAGCTGTGTCCATGTCTTCCGTCAGGATGGCGGAGCCGCCTCAATCGCCGGCATCGACATCAATGTCGAAGGCGGCCGCAACATCGTCGCGATCTTCGCCCAGTGGGGACTCGAACAACTGCTGCTCGCCGGCCTGGCCTGGCTCGCTCTCGTCCGCTATCGAGGGCTGATTCCCCTTATCCTGCTGATCAACCTGCTCGACAACATCGGACGCATCCTCGTCGGACGATCCAAGCCGCTCAAGATCGACAGGCCGCCGCCCGGCGCCTATGCGCAGGTGATCATCCTCCCGTTCCTGGCGCTCGCGCTCTGGAGATCGCTACCGGAACGCGATTGACGCTAGAGCAGCGCCTCGTACACGCCCTTCTCGAAGTCCGTCTCCAGGTAGGCGGCCGGATTGAACTGGTACATGAAGACGTGTGTGAAGAAGAGCAGCGCCAGGTTCTCGACCGGATCGACGACGAAGTACGTCCCCGCCGCACCGCCCCAGCCGTACGCTCCGATGCTGCCGGGAATTGGCGTGCCCGCAATCCGTCGCCGGACCGACACCCCAAAGCCGAAGCCGTAACCCGGACCGACGAGGTCAATCTCCGTGCCGCACAGTGCGCCCAGGTGATCTGCCGACATCAACTCAATCGTCTTCCGACCCAACACACGCTGACCGTCGAGCTCGCCGCCGTTCAGCAGCATCGCAGTGAATCGGGCGTACGCGGCAGGTGTCATCAGCACGCCGCCGTCCAGACCGTTTCCGGATATCTGGCGGCCCAGCGACTCTCGCACCTTGTGCGAGTTCTCCGGCCGTTCGACCGCATTGAGCCCGCCGTCCTCGCCCCAGTGATGATTCGTGACCAGCCGCTCCGCGTCCGACGGCGGGCAATAGAAGCCGCAGCCCTCAATGCCGAGCGGGCCGAAGATGCGCTCCTGGAACAACTCGTCGAGATTGCGTCCCGTCGCACGCTCGAGCACGACGGTGAGCACATCAAAGTCCATCGCATACTCCCACGCGGCGCCCGGCTGACGCGCATTCGGCAGCTGCGCCATCGCGATGATGTGATCTTCCTCCGACCGTTCCGTGTCAACCTGACCAGGATCCAGCACGCCGAACTCCGTACCCGACCACACAGGCTCCAGCAGCGGGAACATCGCCGACGGCACGTTGCCAAACGACGGCAAGCCGGACGTCATCGTGAGCAGATCGCGGATCGTGATCTGCCGCTGCATCGGCACGGTCTGACCCATCAACAGTCCTGCGCCGCGCACCTTGTTCGGCGGATCCAGCGGCGACATCACCTGTCGACCCTCAAACTCCGGCAGCCACTTCGTGATCGGCTCATCGACGTACAGCAGCCCGTCCTCTTGCAGCGCCAGCGTGAGCGCCGCCGTCACTGGCTTGGTCTGCGAGTACATGCGGAACAGCGCGTCCTCGGGCAGCGGATTCTTGCGCTCGGCATCCAGATACCCATGCGACGAATGGTGGGCGACGTGTCCATGCCGCAGCACGACCGTCGTCACACCCGGCACTTCCTCGTTCTCCACAGCCTGCGCCATTCGCGCGTCCGTCCGCGCCAGACGATCAGGATCAAGCCCCAACGACGCTGGATCGGCGCTGGGAAGATTCGCAAACTCCGTCATAGTCGATGCTCCCTCTGGTCGTGGACCGCAATACCGTTGCCGCTCAGGGTAGCGCCGCCGCTTCTGTAGCCTGAGCACAGCACAGGGAGCCGCACATGACCTACGAGTACGACCGCAACATCCGCGACCGCGTCGCCGTCATCGGCGTCGGCGAGACCGAATACACCAAGCACGGCCGCATTGGTCGACCCGAGTTTCGTTTGGCCCTGGAAGCGATCCTGGCCGCATGCGCCGACGCCGGACTCGAGCCGCGCATGCTCGACGGCTTCTCCTCCTACTCTTCCGACCGCAACGATCCGAATCGACTCTCGACCGCGCTCGACCTGCCCCATTACGCCTTCGCGTCGATGGTCTACGGCGGCGGAGGTGGCGGTGTCTGCGCGGCCATCGGCAACGCCGCAGCCGGCATCGTCGCGGGTTACGCCAACTTCGTCGTCGTCTACCGAGCCCTCGCACAAGGCGAGTTCGGCCGCTTCGGACTCTCCCGCCGCGGCGGACGACTGCGCGGACAGTACGCCTTCAACGTGCCACAAGGTCTGATGTCGCCGGCCCAGTTCCTGGCCATGAAAATGCAGCGGCACATGCACGAGTACGGCACCACCTCCGCCCAGCTCGGACAGATCGCCGTCGCCGCCAACAAGCACGCGCAGAACAATCCCCGCGCCGTGATGAACGGACGCCCGATCACCCTCGACGACCACCAGAACTCCCGCATGATCGCCGACCCGTACCGACTCTACGACTGCTGCCTCGAAACGGACGGGGCCGCGGCCATGATCCTCACCACCGCCGAGATCGCCCGCGACTTCACCGACACGCCCGTCTACCTCTCTGCGTCCGTGCAAGGCTCCGGACACCGCCAGGGCAACGTCGTCGATGGATTCTTCCACGACGACTTCATGGGCTCCAACTACTCGACGATGGTCGACCGCCTCTACAGCGCCGCGGGCATGGGGCCTGAGGACATCGACTGCGGACAGTTCTACGAGAACTTCACCGGCCAGGTCCTCACGTCCTTCGAAGACCACAAGTTCTGCGAAGTCGGCGAGGGCGGACCCTTCTGTGAAGGCGGACGCCTTGAGGTCACAGCCGTCGCCGACGACGCAGCTCCCCACGCCGGCGAGTTCCCCATCAACACCTCAGGCGGCAACCTCGCTGAGGCCTACACGCACGGCTTCAATCTCGCCGTCGAGGCGGTCCGACAGCTGCGTGGCGACTCAGCAAACCCCGTCAATGGTGCGCAAACCTGCATCGTTGCGGCCGGTCCCGCGTCCGCGCCAATCTCGTCAGCCATCTTCCGCAACTAACCCCCTCCCAGTCCCTGCTTCACAAGCCCCAGTCCCTGCTTCACGCAGGGACCCGCTCGGCTCCCCGCTCGGCAGCACCGAGCTGACCCCTGCGTAAAGCAGGGGATGGAAGAGAGAGGGGCAGAAACCCGCTCGGTGCCGCCCGACTGCGTGTCCCCGTGCCCCGACACGGGGACCCCTGCATGCAGCAGGGGATGGCAGAGAAAGGGGCAGTAACCCGCTCGGCTCCGCCCAACTGCGTGTCCCCGTGCCCCGACACGGGGACCCCCGCGTAAAGCAGGGGATGGAGAATGGTGCAGGGACCCGCTCGGTGCCGCCCAACTGCGTGTCCCCGTGCCCCGACACGGGGACCCCTGCATGCAGCAGGGGATGGCAGAGAACGGGGCAGAAACCCGCTCGGCCTCCAACCCCCACAGCTCACGACAACAACCGACGCAGACACGCGCCGCTCGGCGTCGGTTGATGACCCGTCTCGCGCCGCACCAGAGCCTCAGCCAGCAATGCGCCAATCTGCTCTTGCAACTGCTCCGCCTCGTACCACGCGCCGTAGCCCTCGAGCATGATTGCGACTACATAGCGAGCCTCCCCGCCTCGCCACGGCTCCGACAGCCAGATCGCCGCACTGTTCAGGCGCACCAGCACGCGGCCCCGAAACGCATCGTCGCCGAGCGGCGTGTCAATCGTCGTTCGATTGCTGCGCGCGCCGCCCGAGTCGTCGCGCACCGTCCCATCGGTCAGGGTCGCCGCCAAGCTGTAGTTGCCGGTCTTGATCAGCGATTGCCATCCGGGCAGCGCCTGTTCGGGAATCCGCGCTCCCCATATCTGGTGCCCGTCAACCTGGTCCATCAACGAAAACAACTGACCGCGCGCTGCCAGCGATACAGCGTCGCCAGCAGCAATCGCTGCATACAGGGTTGCCAGAAGAGACGGCGTCGCTCGGCTCGATCCCCAGCGTTCCTTGAGCAGCTCCACCAAGTCCGGCACACCCCAGCGCTGGTAGAACTGGCCGAGACCCTCCATCTCGCCAATCAGTCCCAGCAGCATCCAGACATCGGCGTTCGCCGACTGCGCCACCATCCGTCGCAGCGCTGCGCGCTGAGTCCGACTCAACGTGCGGCCCTGCTCGTACGATTGCTGGAAGACCGCCGCCGCGATCGCCGGCTTGATCACGCTGTGCATCGCAAATGGATCGTTGATCCCGCCGCTCCAGCGCTCGCCGCTGCGCAGGTCCATCACCGATGCGCCGACCGCGACCTCCTCCATCGACGCCGCCGCGACCATCCGCGCGAAGCCGCTCGTCAAGTGGCACAGCGGCAAGTCAGAATCGTCCGCCGACACCGCCGAACGGAGCAGAATCGCGGCGAACACCGCAATCAACAGGGCGAGAAGCGGCAGTCGGCGCATGCCGCGATATGGTACAACCGTTACTCTCCCTACATGACCTCCCCTCAGACTCCGCCTGCGCATCCACCCGAGTTCCTGGACGATCCCTTCTTCCCCGACGGCATGACCATGCCCGATCCCGAGTGCCCCATCAACGGCGGCTTCTTCGCGGCCGCCGCCGAGGGGCGGCTTGTCGTCCAACGCTGCGCCGACCCCGACTGCGCCGCCCGTCAGTACCCGCCCGAGCTCAACTGTCATGTTTGTTATGCATTCGACATGGAGTGGGAAGAGTCCGTCGGCCTCGGCACCGTCTATTCGTGGGTCGAAGTCGTCCATCCGGCCCACCCTGCGCTGCGTGAGTTCGGAGCCTACGTCGTCGCCCTCGTCGAGCTGGATGACATGCCCGAGATCAAGCTGATGGGGGCCGTCGTCGACGCACCGCTGAACAGTCAGATGACCATCGGCACGCGCGTCCGCGTCGTCTTCGAGCGTACCGCCGACGACCTCGTCCAGCCCCGCTGGCGATTGGCATGAGCAGCGCGCAGACGGCGCCCGCGCCTGAACCTGCTGCCGCCGCCGCGTCGAGATTCTCTTCCCGCCGACTCTGGGCGATCCTGCTCGTCCTGGCCGGCTCGCAGATGCTGGTCCAGCTCGACGCCACCATCATCAACACCGCCCTGCCCACCATCAAGCGCACGTTCGAGATGTCGGAGTCCCAATCGCTCTGGGTCGCCGACGCCTACATGGTCATCTTCGGCGGTCTGCTGCTGCTCGCCGGCGCCCTCGGCGACCGATTCGGCCGCAAACGGACGCTGATGATCGGGATGGGAGTCTTCACCCTCGCCTCCATCGCTGTCGCCTTCTCGCCCGACGCCAACTTCCTAATCGTCGGGCGCGGACTCCAAGGCCTTGGCGGTGCGCTCGTCATTCCTCAGACCCTGTCGATCCTCACCGCCGTCTTCCCGCGCGAAGAGCGCGGCCGCGCCATCGGTATCTGGTCCGGCGCGCTCGGTTTCGGCATGGCCTTCGGACCGCTCGTCGGCGGCATCCTCGTCGACAACGTCGGCTGGGCCGGCGTCTTCTGGGTCCCGGCCCCGATCGCCGTGCTCTGCATGATCGGCATGGTCGCCGTACCCGAGTCTCGCTCGATGCTGCACACCAAACTCGACGTGCCCGGCGCGATCACCGGCACCATCGCCATGATCGCCATCGTCTTCGCGATCATCGAGGGCATTCAAAAGGGCTGGACCGACACCCTCATCCTCGGTTCCTTCGCCGTCGCCGCTACCGCTCTGATCCTCTTCGTCATCATCGAACGCCGCACCGATCAGCCGCTGCTGCCGATGGCCTTCTTCAAACAGCGAGACTTCACCGGCGCCATGATCGGTATGTTCTTCATCATGTTCGCCCTGATGGGCGTGATGTTCTACATGCCCCAGTTCTTCCAGATCGTGCAGGGCATGTCCGCCGCCGAAAGCGGCGCACGACTCATGCCGCTGGCCCTGATGATGATGGTCTTCGCGCCTGTCGCCGCCAAGCTGTTGCCTAAGGTCGGGCCTCGATTCATGCTCTTCTGGGCACCCGCCGTCCACGGCGGCGGCGCACTCCTCATCCTCAGCTCGGTGCTCGACGTCGACACCCCCTACTGGATGATCGGACTCGCCCTCGCCTTCCTCGGCATGGGCGGCGCGATGCACATGCCCGCCACCACCGACACCACCATGGCCGCCGTCCCCGTCGACCTCGCCGGCAAAGCCTCCGCCGTCAACAACGCCGGACGTCAACTCGGCGGTACCCTCGCCATCGCCATCCTCGGTTCCTTCGCCGCCGCATCCTACTCATCAGGCGTCAACGCCGGACTCGAACCCCTCGCCCTCGCCGACGCAGCGGTCGACACCCTCGCCACCGGCATCGGAGCCGCCCAACAAGTCCTGCCCACGCTCGACCAGGCGCTCCTCGCACCGACTCAACTCGTGCTCCGTGAATCCTTCGTCGACGCCATCACTGACACCATGCGCTTCGGCATCATCTTCGCCGTCATCTCCGGAGTCGTCGGCTGGCTCCTCGTCCCCAAGCGCCAACGCCAAACCCAAGTCCAATGGGACAACTCCCGAGGATCAACCTCAGCCCCCACCTCACCGATGTCGCTCGGCTCCCCAGCCCCCACCTCACCGATGCCGCCCGGCTCCCCAGTCCCTGCTTCACGCCAGGAGCCGCTCGGCTCCCCAGTCCCTGCTTCACGCAGGGAGCCGCTCGGCTCCCCAGTCCCTGCTTCACGCCAGGAACCGCTCGGCTCCCCAGTCCCTGCTTCACGCAGGGACCTGCTCGGCTCCCCAGTCCCTGCTTCACGCAGGGACCTGCTCGGCTCCCCCTCCGCCGCCAACGGCACAGCACCCAACGGCACACACCGTCTCCGCGCCACCGCACGCGCCATGGCCTTGCAGCGCCCCCAGAAGTCACCCCACGCTCTGGACCAATAGCCCCGCCAATCACTCCGCCATCGACTCCGACACCCGCTCGCCGATCATGATCGCGGTCAGATTCGTGTTGCAACTCACGATGTCCGGCATGATCGACGCATCCGCCACACGCAATCCCTCCACCCCGTGCACCCGTCCCCGCTGATCCGTCACCGCCAGCGGATCGGTCGACGGCCCCATCTTCGCCGTGCCGCAGATGTGCCAGGTCGTCGACGTCGTCCGACGAATGTAGTCCGCCAGCGCGTTGTCCGACTCCATCACCGACGCCCGCGGTGCGATCACCCGCTCCACGTACGGCATCATCGCGTCGGAGTGCATGATCTCCCAGCACAACCGCGCTCCATCGATCAACCGTCGCAAATCCTCCGGATGCGACGCGTAGTTCATGTCCAGCTGCGGCTGCTCCGACGGATCAGCCGATCGCAGCGACACCGATCCGCGTGACAACGGCCGCTGAATCACCGCGCCGATCCCGAACGACGGATGTTGCCGCGGCGACTCCGTCAACCCGCGCACCTGTTCCTCGTCCCAGATCGTCGAGATCGCGAGCTGCATGTCGTTGAACTGATCCGAGCCCGGCGCCGTGTATCGCAGTCCAACCTCTGTCACGATGTCCGGGTCGTGCACGACGTCGGCCTTCGGGAATGCCTGCACGCCCGTGCCGAAGTGATCGATCAGGTTCTCGCCCACGCCCGGCAGCGCCGCACGCTGCTCAATCCCATGCGGCGACAGCTTCTCCGACGGCCCAATCCCGCTGCGCAGCAGAATCGCCGGCGACACCGCCGCGCCCGCCGATAGACACACCCGATCAGCCTCGACCAACTCGCCGTCCGACAGCAACACGCCATTGACCCGAGCCGTGTCACCGTCGAACGACAACCGATCGACCAACACTCCATGATGAATCGTCAGATTCTCGCGCTCACGGATACTGAGCAGATACGCGATGTTCGTCGAGATACGATTGCCGTCGCGGCGATTGCGCGGCCACGGTCCCACGCCCGTTGCGTCGGGCAGGTTGTGATCCCACACGTCATCGAACCCGTCCGAACGGCAAGCGTCATAGAACGCCCGCTGCAGCGGCTGCCAGTTGTCGAGCGGCTCGCGCTCAATCGGAATCGGGCCCGATTGACCATGGAAATCGCCGCCCTCAGGATCGGACTCCAAACGCCGGTAGTAGGGCAGGACATCCTCGAAGCGCCACTCGTCGCAGCCGGCCGCCACCCACGACTCGAAGTCTCCAGGCACGCCGCGCAGCGCAATCGTGCCGTTGACTGCCGACGATCCGCCCATCACCTTGCCCCGATGCAGCGGAAACTCGCGACCTTGCCGAGCGTTCGCTTGAAAGCCCCAGTCATGATCTCGCCACGACACCCACGGCTTCAGCAGATCGCGCGGCATGTCCGAGACCCGCGTGTAATCCGGCCCTGCCTCCAACAGCAGCACCCGCCGATTCGGATCCTCCGACAATCGCGCCGCAATCACCGCGCCCGCCGATCCCGCGCCCACAACAATGTCGTCATATCCAGCCATCAGACCCTCCTCAGCATCTCCAGAGTCTAGGCGAGGCAATCCCCCAGTCCCTGCTTCACGCAGGGACCCGCTCGGTTCCCCGCAAGCCGAGCTGACCCCTGCATGAAGCAGGGGATGGAAGAGAGAGGGGCAGCTCCCCGCTCGGTTCCCCGCAAGCCGAGCTGACCCCTGCATGAAGCAGGGGATGGAAGAGAAAGGGGCAGGGGATGGAAGAAAGAGGCAGGGACCCGCTCGGTGCCCCGCAAGCCGAGCTGACCCCTGCATGAAGCAGGGGATGGAAGAGAGACTGACAGGTGATGAAGAGAGGGGCAGGGGATGGAAGAAAGAGGCAGGGACCCGCTCGGTTCCACCACTATCCTGATTACGTGAACGCCGTTCCAGCTTTCGACGACCTGCTTGTCATCGACCTCTCGCGCCGCCTCTCGGGCGCATTCGCCGCCCGGCTCTTCGCCGATCACGGTGCCGAGGTCATCATGCTTGAACCGCCCGAGGGCCATCCACTGCGCTCCGAACCACCATTCCTGCACGACCTGCCCGGCCCCAATCGTTCCGCGTTGCACGCCTTCGCCAACTGGAGCAAACGCTCCGCCCTGATTCACGACCCCGAGCAGGCGGCCGATTGGCTGGCCTGCGCCGATGTCGTCGTCACCACCGATCGTCCCTCCGACCTCGATCGTTGGCCCCTCCACACAATGCGCGACGACGCGGTCCACCTGTCCATGACCGCATACGGGCTCGACAGTCCCTTGGCCGAGTCGGAGGCAGGCAACCTGACCATCAACGCTCGCTGCGGATGGTCCTACATCAATGCCCTCCGAGACGAACCGCCGCTCGCCCTGCCGTCTCGACAGGCTGGCTTCGTGGGCGGACTGGCTGGCTTCGTGGCCGCCGCAGCGGCCCTGCGCCGCCGTGATCAGGCCGGTGAAGCTGAGCTCGTCGATGTGCGCGAGTTCGAGGCATTGCTGCACACCGGCTATCCGTGGACCATCCAGGCCGTGTATCTGGACCGCGGGACGTCCCGCGGTGCCGCCGGCGGACGCGGGCGGCACGAGCCGGGACCGCTCTACGACGCCCGCGACGGACGCATGAACTTCGGCTTTGGCGATTGGCACAACTGGCAGCAGGCGATGGACCTCTTCAACCTGCCCGACCAGGGTGCACGACCCGAACTGCAGCAGCACGGCAGCCGCTACGCCCAGGACATGTCGGATGTGCAGGCCGGAGTCGCACGCGAGCTCGCCAGCATGGACAAGTGGCCGCTCTTCCACCAGCTGGCCAACCTGCGCTGCATCTCAGGCGTCGTCCAAACCATCCCTGAACTCGCCGAACACGACCAACTCGAGTCGCGGCAGTTCATCGTGCACACGACCCTCGACGGTGAGACCGTGCGCGCCTCCGGCAATCCTCATCCCATGGACCCACCGAGTTGGGCGATGCATACTCCCGCGCCTTCACTCGGATCAGCTGCCGGATCAGCCGCAACCAGCGAGACACCCGCGCCGAAACCGCGTGCGCAGACCTCGTCGATCACTCCGATCACTCAGTCAGGGCCACTGGACGGCGTCCGCGTCCTCACCTTCACGCAAGCCTGGAGCGGCACGTTTGGCACCCAGCTGCTCGCCATGCTGGGCGCCGATGTCGTTCAGATTGAGGCGCTCCAGCGCGTCGATATCTGGCGCAAGGTATCGCCGCTGATCCCGTCCGCCGTGCGCGACGACACGCGCCGCCAGCATCCCGTCAACACGCAAGGCCTGTACAACGCCGTCAACCTCAACAAGCGCGGCATCACCCTCGACCTCAACTCCGGTCAGGGCCGCGATCTCTTCTGGCGGTTGGTTCCCGGCTTCGACGTCATCTGCGAGAACTTCCGACCCGGCGTGCTCGCTGGTTGGGGCATCGACCTAGCCGCCTTGGCCGGGCAACGCTCGGACATCATCCTCGCTCACATCTCGGGCTACGGGCAGACCGGTCCCTACGCCGCCTATCCCGCCAACGGTGCGACGACCGAGCCGATGTCGGGCATCGCGTCAATCCACGGCTACGAAGGCGACCACAGCATGAACACCGGCGGACTCTTCCCCGACCCGATCTCGGGGTTCTCCATGGCCGCCGCCGTCATCGCCGCCCTCCACCGACGAGACCGCGTCGGCGGGCCGCAGCGGATCGACGTCTCCATGATGGAAGCGATGGCGCTGCTCGTCGGCGACGCGGTCATCGAGCACGACGCAACTGGCAGAACTCCAGCGCCCATCGGCAACCGACATCGCCAGCACGCCCCGCACAACGCCTATCCCTGCCTCGGCGACGACGAGTGGACGGCCATTTCTGTGCAGTCGGACAACGCCTGGCAGGCGCTCTGCACCGAACTCGGCCGCCCCGATCTCAGCGCCAATCCGCGCTTCTCAACCGCAGCAGCGCGCAAGGCGAACGAGGCGGAGCTCGACCGGATCATCTCCGCCTGGACGTCGTCACAGGACGCCCACGACGTCGAACGCCGGCTCCTGGCCGTCGGCGTCGACGCGTCACGCGTCTACCCACCCTACGAGCTCTTCTCCATCCCCGACCCGTATCTGCTCGAAAGCGGATGCTTCCAGTCAATCGACCACCCCGAAACCGGCCCGTCCTGGCTGGCCGGACCGCCCTGGCGCTTCAGCGGAGCCGAAGATCGCGTGATGCGCCCATCGCCCACGGTCGGAGAGCACAGCTTCGAGGTGTTGTCCCAAGAACTCGGCGTCAGCAGAGGCCAGTACGACTCGCTCGTCGCGGCTGGCGTCACAGGAACGATGTACGACCTGTCAGCGCCTCCGCCTTGATCCCGTCCGTTGGTATCTTGGCGGAACGCAGAAAGCCAACGAGGGAGCGTCGCATGCCGCCGAGTGGAACCGTGTCCAAACTGCTGATCGCCAATCGCGGCGAGATCGCCATCCGCGTCGCCCGCGCCGCTTCCGACCTCGGCATCGGCAGCGTGGCCGTGTACTCGCAAGACGACGACAACTCGCTGCATCGCCACGTCGCCGACGAAGCCGTCCCCCTCGACGGGCAGGGCGTGCCCGCGTACCTC
>JAJEBU010000059.1 GCA_022822375.1 Dehalococcoidia bacterium | reverse complement strand
TACCGGCCAACGATCTGCGAGCTCGCGGCGATTGAGCTCCTCGAGGTCTTCCTTCATCACCAGCGTCGACTTGACCAGCAGTCCCGAGAGTCCGATCGCGTTCGCGTTGTGCTCTTCGGCGGCCTCGATCACGTTGGCGATGGGCTGCTTGATGCCGAGGTTGACCGTCTCGTAGCCGTTGTTGGAGAGGATGATTTCGACCAGATTCTTGCCGATGTCGTGCACGTCGCCGCGCACGGTGGCGAGCACGATCTTGCCTTTGCTGACAGACTCCAAGCGGTCCATGTGCGGCTCGAGGAAGGACACGGCGCGTTTCATCGTCTCGGCCGACTGCAGCACGAATGGCAGCTGCATCTGTCCCGAACCGAACAGGTCGCCGACCTCTTGCATCGCGGGCAGGAGCAGCTCGTTGATGATCGGAATCGCGGCGCGCTGGCTGAGCGCCTGGTCGAGGTCGTCTTCCAGACCCTCTCGCAGACCATCCACGATGCGGCGGTGCAGGCGATCCTCCAGCGGCAGATCGTCGATCGAGTCAGCCTGATCGACTTGCTGCTCGAGATCTTCGAACAACGCCATGAAGGCCGGCAGCGGATCGATCGGGCCATCGGGCCCGTCGGCCCACTCATCGAAGATCAGCCGCTGCGCGCCTTCGAGCTGATCCTTCGGGATGCGATTGATGGGCAGAATCTGTGCGGCATGCACGATGGCGGCCTTCAGGCCGCGATCGACGGCCTCGTGCAGAAAGACCGAGTTGAGGACTTGCCGCGCCGCCGCGTTGAGGCCGAAGGAGATGTTGGAGACACCGAGGATCGTCTGGGCGCGCGGGAACTCACGGCTGATCGCCTCGACCGCGTCGAGCGTTTCCACGCCGTCGCGCCGCAGGTCTGCCTGTCCCGTGCTGACCGGCAGCGTGAGCGCGTCGAAGAAGAGGTCTTCCGGCGCGAGTCCGTAGTCCTCTGTGGCGACGCGATAGAGGCGTCGAGCGATCTCGAGCTTGCGATCGCAGGTGCGGGCTTGCCCTTCCTCGTCGATCACCAGCGCGACGACTCCGGCGCCGTAGCGGATCGCGGCTGACAGCGTCTGGTCGAGCCGTCCGCCGCCGTCCTCGAGGTTGATCGAGTTGACAATCGCCTTGCCGCCCAGCTGCTTGAGGCCAGCCTCGAGCACCGCTGGCTCGGTGGAGTCGAGCATCAACGGCAGCGTCGAGGTTTCGCGCGCCAACGCGACCAGCTCCGCCATGTCGGGCACACCGTCGCGGCCGACGAAGTCGACGCAGACGTCCGCCACATGAGCGCCTTCGGCCGCCTGGTCGCGGATCACGTTGGACATCTGCTCCCATTCCTCGTTCTGGAGCAGACGCTTGAAGCGACGCGAGCCGTTGGCGTTGGCGCGTTCGCCGACGATCAGGAAGGAGGTGTCCTGGCGATACGGCGTCGACAGGAAGAGCGACGCGGCTGAAGGTTCCGCGGACGGATTCCGCTGGGCGGGCTGCAGCCCGGCGACTTCCTCTCGCAGCGCGCGGACGTGCTCGGGCGTAGTGCCGCAGCATCCGCCCGCGATGCCGACGCCGTACTCGGTGACGAATGTGCGCTGCGCGGCAGCCAGGCCGGCGGGGGTCAGGTCGTACACCATCTGACCGTCCTCGGTGCGGGGCAGACCGGCGTTCGGCGAACAGAGCAGCGTGAGGTCTGCTGAGGCAGCGAGGTAGCGCAGCGGCTCGCGCATCAGATCGGGGCCGGTCGCGCAGTTGAGCCCGATGCCGTCCAGGCGCAGCGGCGCGAGCGCGGTCAGCGCAGCGCCGATCTCGCTGCCGACCAGCATCTGACCGGTGGTCTCGATCGTCACCGTCGCGTAGAGCGGTACGCGGCTGCCCGCCTCGCGCAGCGCGTCATGGCAGGCGAGGATTGCTGCCTTGCCCTGCAGCAAGTCGTAGACCGTCTCGACCAGCAGCGCGTCGACGCCGCCCTCGAGCAATCCGCGCGCCTGCTCCAGATAGGCGTGGTGCAGGTTGTCAAAGTCCACCTGACCCAGCGAGGGCAGCTTGGTGCCTGGTCCGAGCGAGCCGATCGCCCAGCGCGGCCAGTCCGAGGTTGAGTAGCGCTCCGCCATGCCGCGGGCCAGTTTGGCCGACGCGCGGTTGAGTTCGCGCGTGCGATCCGACAGGTCATACTCGCCGAGCGTGATCGAGGACGCGCCGAAGGTGTTGGTCAGCACGGCATCGGCGCCGGCGTCGAGGTAGGACTCGTGCAGCGCCTCGACGGCGTCGGGGCGCGTCAGGTTGAGCACCTCGTTGCATCCCTCGAGACCGTCGAAGTCATCGAGCGAGAGGTCGAGCAGCTGCAGACCGGTGCCAGTCGCGCCATCGAGGATGACGACGCCGGCTTCGGCGGCAGCGCGCAAGTTCGGACGACCGTCAGAGTGTTCCATCAGCTGATCGTAGCTGCGAGCAGCGGCGCTGACTGCATCGGCGAGCGCCGGCGTGTGTGATGGTTATCCGCCAAAGCGTTTGCGCAGCGCTCCGGCGAACCCGCGCTGCGCGTCGGCGAGTTCGGATTCGAGCTGCGTGACGCGCTTCTGCAAGCGGTCGTTGTCGCGGCTGAGACGGTTGCGCTCCTGGCGATGCTCCTCGTGCCGCTCGTCCAGAGTGGACTGCAGCTCGGAGGCCTGCTGCTCTGCTTGCGTCTGCGCGGCGGAGGCTGCCGCGAGCGACGCAGAGGCATCTTTCGCTGCTTGCTCGTAGAAGCTGGCCTTCTCGGTCAGGGCCTGCTGGCCAGAGCGCAGGGCGTCGCGTTCCTGCTCGGCCGTCTCTGCACGCTGGGTGAGCTCTGCAACCTGCGCGTTGGCGGCGTCAGCGGCCGCCACCGCCGCGGCCGATTGTTCGCGCAGCGCCTCGAGCTCTGCGGTCGCCTCACGCAGATGGTCACGCAGCGGATCGATCTCGTCGCCGGCCGTCTTCAGACGTCCGCCGAGATCGTCGAGCAAGACGCGGAGTTCGCGTGACTTCTTCTCGGCGGACTTGGCCCGCTCTTCGAGCGCATCGGCTCGGGCGGCGGCGGTCTGACGGGCGTGCTCGGCGCGCTCGGCGCGCGCTTGTTCGACCCGCAACTGGGCATCTGGGTTGTTGGCCATGACGGGGCCTACGCGCCGGTGCGGACGGCCTCGATCGCGGCTGTCCAGCGAGCGTCAAGCGTCGAGTCATTGACGGTGCCCAAGACGTAGTCGCCAAAGGCGGCGGTCGTGGCCCCGCTATCGCGGCCGGTCATCACGAGCTCTTTCTCGTACTGACCGCACAGGTCCATCGCCTTGTCCAGCTTGCCGCCCAGTTCGGGGAAGCCAATGTGCGAGAGCAGCATCGCGCCGGCGCGCAGCATCGATGAGGGGTCGGCGTAGATGTCGCGACCTTCGCGCACCATGCGCGGCGCCGAGCCGTGGATCGCCTCGAACATCGCCGTCTTGGTGCCAATGTTGGCCGCGCCGGCCGTGCCGACGCCGCCCTGGAACTCGGCCGCCTCGTCGGTCAGGATGTCGCCGTAGAGGTTGGGCAGCGCGAAGACCTGGAAGTTCGTCCGACGCTTGGGGTCGACCAGCTTCGCGGTCATGATGTCGATGTACCAACCCTCCCAATCGACGCCTTCGTAGTCTTCGGCCACTTTGCGCGCGGCGTCGAGGAAGGCGCCGTCGGTCGTCTTGACCACGTTGGCCTTGGTCACCACGGTGACCGAGTTCTTGCCGTTGTTCTTGGCGTAATCGAAGGCCGCGCGGATGATTCGCTCGGAGCCGGGGTTGGAGAGAATCTTGAAGTCGATGTTCAGGTCGCCGATCGAGAAGCCCTCGGAGCCGACGGCATAGAGGTCTTCCGTGTTCTCACGGAAGAACGTCCAGTCGATGCCCTCGGCCGGCACGCGGACGGGGCGGACGTTGGCGAACAGGTCGAGTACCTTGCGCATCGCCACGTTGGCCGACTCAATGTTGGGCCAGCCGTCGCCCTGCTCCGGCGTGGTGGTCGGACCCTTGAGGGTGACGTCGCACTCGCGGATCTCTTTGAGCACGCCCTCTGGGATGGCGGACATCTCCTCCGCGCGGCGCTCGATCGTGAGGCCGTCGATGGTGCGGAATGACACCCGTCCTGACGAGACCTGGTCCTCGAGCAGGGCTTCGAGCACGCGCTGGGACTCGTGAGCGATCGAGGGGCCGATGCCGTCGCCGCCGAGCACGCCGATCTCGATGTGGTCGAGTGCGGTGAAATCGGTCGGTTCGCCTTCGGCCTTGATGGCGTCGACGCGCGTCTGCTGGGCTTCCAGCAGCTCGCCGAAACGCGCCTTCGCCTGGTCAATGGAGTCGATGGTGGGCATGGGCAATCTCCTCAGCGGTCGACACGGCGAACCCGTGTCCCCGCGTAGTCTACCTGCCAGTTGGATTGGCCTGCTTATCCGCCATCGTCGGCCAGACCGAGTTCGCGCAGGAACGCATCGGAGTTCGGCTCACGACCGAGGAACCGACGAATCAACTCGTCCGCGTCTGCGGTCCCACCCGGCTCCAGGATCTCCCTGCGATACTCGCCGCCCACGGTCTGGACCGACGCCCCTGGTGCCTCGAAGCGGGTGAACATGTCATCGCCGAACACTCGGGACCACAGATAGCCGTAGTAGCCAGCGTCGTAGCCGAACAGATGGCCAAACCCCGCCTGAAAGTGCGTATCCTCGGGAAAGGCGAACCCGGTGATTGGATGCAGCTCGCGCGCGATCTCATCTGTGCTGCGCCCTACCTCTGTGTGATATGCCAAGTCAAGCCGAGAGAAGTACACCTGTCGCAGTGTCGCGATCGCGGAGGATGTGTGTTTTGCATCAGCCATTCGCTCAATCATCGCAGTCGGCAGGGGATCGCCAGTCTCAACGTGCCGACTGAACCTGCTTAAGACCTGAGGCTGCCAACACCAGTGTTCCAGCATCTGCGACGGCGCCTCAACGAAGTCACGCTCCACCCGTGTGCCGCTGAACCGCGTGTACCGAGACCGAGTCAACGTTTGGTGCAAGATGTGCCCAAATTCATGAAAGAGCGTGACCACTTCGGTGTGTCGCAGCAACGACGGGGATGTTTCTGTCGGCTTGGTGAAGTTGGCCACGATGGCCGAGACTGGTCGCTGGTATCGCTCGCTGCTCAACTGTCGACCGCCACGCAACGTGAACGCAGCAGCATGACCGAACTTGCCGGGCCTCGGATACAAGTCCATGTAGAAGCGGGCAATCTCCTCACCCGACTCAGGATCCACGATGTCGTAGGGACGCACATCGTCATGCCAGGCTGTCGCAACCACATCGGGTCGCGGCTCGAAGCGTACCCCGACCAGCTCCTCATAGATGTCAAACATTCCGTCGAGCACCGCATCGAGTGGGAAGTATGAGGCCACCTCGAATGGATCGACTTGGTACTCTTCCTGCACTAGCCGGTTGGTGTAGTAGCGCCAATCGGCGATGTCGACATCTCGTTGGTTGCCAGTGAGCCGTTGCTGCTGCTCAGTCAATCTGGCTAAGTCATTCGATAACTTGGGCTGCAATCGCGCTTCTAAGTCCACCAGGAAGTTCATGACGGCATCAACGCGACGCGCCATCTTAACTTCTAGACCGTACGCTGCCCACGATTCATAGCCCAGCAGCTTCGCCATCGCTGAGCGCAAGCCCAGCGCTTCCTCCAACACATCGACGTTGATATCCGCCGCCTTGTTGTGGTTCTTGTGGAACAACTCCCGCCGAAGCTCCGCGTCGTGCGCACTCTCGAGGAACGGATGCAGCTCCGGATAGTCAAGCCCGACCAGATACCACGTCGACCCTTCCTCATCGTTCGTGCGTAAACGATCGATGTACGCGTCTGGGAGACCATCAAGCCGGCTGCGCTCCACCTCGATGTGGTCTTCATAGTTATCTATGTTTCGACGAAACTGAATCCCGATACCAACCAGACGCTCCTGCAATCGTTGCAGCTCGTCGCGAGTCGTCTTCGGCAGGTCCAGCCCGTTGCGACGATAGTCGCGCTGCGCGAACTCCAACAGTCGGCGCGCATCATCTGGCAGGGCCTCAATCTCTGTCCGATGAGCAAGCGACTTCAACGCCCGGTCGATGTCCTCGCGAAATCCGAGCCCCGCCGAGAACACGCTCAGCTTCTCCTCTTGCTCGTGTGCGACCGCTCGCAGATCGGCGTCCGCAGCGACCTGCGACAGAAACCCGAACTGGCCAGAAGTGATCGACAGCAGATTGCTGATCTCATCCAACGGTTGCAGGGTGTTCTCCACACTGCGTCGACCGTCTGGCACCGAAACGAGCTCCTCCACCAATCGTTCTGCACTGCGGATCGCCCGGTCCACACCCTGCTCGATGTCGTCACCCGTTGTCTCTGACCAATTCGGCGTCTCAATCGCCATGCATGGATCCTCTCGCTGCTAAGGCGGCACGGTATCCGTAGTCACCGCAGCAGCATATGCTCACAACGAACAATCATCATCGGCATCTCGCCTTCACCGGAGCCACCATGACTGACATTACCCACCGACAGATTGACCTCTCGACCGGCATCAGCATGCACGTCGCTGAGGCGGGCTCCGGCCCCGCCGTTGTGTTCTGCCACGGTTTTCCCGAGCTGTGGTACTCGTGGCGGCACCAACTGCCCGCCGTCGCTGAGGCTGGATTCCGCGCGATCGCTCCCGACATGCGCGGCTACGGCGGCACCGACGCCCCGCCGAACATCGAGGACTACACGCAGGAGCGCATCTGCGCCGACATGGTCGCCCTGCTCGACGCGCTGGAGATTGAGTCGGCCGTGTTCGTCGGGCATGACTGGGGCGGCGCCGTCGTCTGGAACATGGCGCAGCACCACCCCGATCGCTGCAACGCCGTCGCGGGGATCAACACCCCAGCCGGGCGCCGACCACCAATCAACCCGCTCGAAGCGATGACGATGGACCCAGGCCGCTTCGATTACCAGCTCTACTTCCAGGACGAAGGCGTCGCCGAGGCTGAATTGGGCGCAGATGCACGCCGCACCATGACCCTGATGCTACGCACCTCGAAGCCTGAGGATCGACTCGACGTGATCGGGATGACCTCCGGCGTCCGCGAGCGCGGCGGACTGCTGGTCGGTCTGCCCGACGACGCGGAACGCTCGATCATGTTGACGGAGGAAGACCTGGACACGTTCGCCAGCGCGTATGAGTCAACGGGGTTCCGCGGCGGACTCAACTGGTACCGCAATCACGGCCGCAACTGGGAGTGGGGCGCTGCCGTCGACGGCCAAGACATTCTGCAGCCAGCGCTGATGGTCACCGCCGGCAAAGACGGCGTGCTCCTGCCTTCCATGTCTGAGGGCATGGAGGACTGGATTCCGAACCTGTCCCGAGGCCACATCGAGGAATGCGGCCACTGGACCCAGCAAGAGGAGCCTGAGGAGCTCAATCGCATCCTGGTCGGCTGGTTGCAGACGCTGTAGGGGCGCGGAGACTGCCGCTTGCGCGGCACTGACGCCGGCAACCACTGCTGTGCCCGTTGCAACGTGTTGAGGCTGTCAACACGGCTTCAGCATTACCCATCCATGACTAGGGCTGCAGGCAACTTGATTCCCTGATCGGAAAATCCCCAGCAGACCACATCACCCGACATGCTCACGGCGCACGAAAAGGGTCCCCGCACGGCCAAGAACTTGTAGCGTCCATCTGGCGGGTTCGTCTGGCTGTCATGTCCCCAGCAAACAACCCGGCCCTCGTCGCTGAGCCCGCACGTATGATTTCGGCCTGCACTGACCATTTGGAAACGTCCAGCCGGCGGGTCCGCTTTTCCGTGCTCATTGCTTCCCCAGCAAACGACTGACCCAGCATCACTGATCGCGCAGGCATGGTCCGCGCCCGTGCTGATGGACATGAAGCGACCTTCCGGCGCTTCCGTTCGACCTGATTCATTCCGTCCCCAACAGCTGATGCTGCCAGTCTCTTGGATCGCACATCCAAAATAGCCACTCACACTGATCAAGCGGTACTGCCCTGGTGGTGGAGCCGTTCGTCCATCTTCGTTGCTTCCGAAGCACCTGATTTCACCTGAATCCAACACTGCACAGGTATGCCAAGGCCCGACGCTCAATGACACATACCGACCCGGCGGCACCTCGGTTTCACCGGCGTCATTGCTTCCCCAGCACTCCAGCGCATTCGTTTCTGTCAAGCCGCACCCGTGGTACAGACCTAAACTCAGAACTTGATAGCTGGTTGACGGAGGATGCGATGGCACCACGTTGTTCTCATCGTCAAAATACCACCAATCGTCCTCACCCCAACACACGACGTCTCCAGATTCAGACAACGCACAACTGCGGTCCCCGCCGAGATGGACCGAGGCATAGGGACTTGATGGCACGATAATCTGCCCTCGCCCGTTCGCGCCCCAACAAACAATCTGATCTGAGAGATCGACTGCGCATGCGTGGACGCCGTCCGCACTGAGTTGGCGGTACCGACCAGCAGGGGTACGCATATCGCTCGCATAACCGCCCCAGCATACCGCCTCGCCCGAATCATTGAGTGCACACGTGTGACTCTCACCTGCGGTGACCGATTGAAACTTCCCTGTGGGCGGGTCCGCCTGACCAGTGCGGATATCATGGCCGTTTTCGACATCCTCGGCTAGATTTGAGCCCCAGCAGCTCACAGTCCCCGACTGGTGTAGAGCGCAGGAATGGGCTCTACCGGCACTCACTGAACGAAACATTCCCGGCGGCGAGTCAGTCTGTCCATCTTCGTTTGCACCCCAACACACGACCGTATCTGCTTCGCTCACCGCGCAGGTGTGGTACCTGCCAGCGGTCACCGACCGATACCTACCAGAAGGTGCATCAATCTGACCGTATCTATTGTCTCCCCAGCAAACGATCTCATCAGTCTCATTCACCGCGCAGGTGTGGTATCCACCGGCGCTAACTGACTGATAGCGACCGGGCGGTACCTCTGTTCTGACTGCATGAGTTTCAGAGTCTCGTTCCCCGTCAGGCATTGCAGCTACCGCTCCCCAACACACGGCTTCGCCTGAAGCGCGTATCGCGCAGGTATGTTCATCTCCTGCGCTGACCGAGCGAAAGCGCCCGGACGGTGCGTCGGCCTGCCCGTACCCATTCCAACCCCAGCAAACCAGATGGGCGCTCGCGTCTATCGCGCAAGTGTGGAGCAATCCTGTATCCACAAGGACCTCTTGATCCTGGTTCTTCTCAACGCTCCCCTCAGGCGAATCGGCAGCATCCACGACTGACTCTTGATCGCGGCTGTCTTCAGCGCTCCGCTCAGGCGAGTCGGATTCGGTACATGCGGATGCTAAGCAGACAACACACAGGACGGCGACAAGCAGGGAGACGATGCGGTTCATCGTTTGGCTCATCGTTCGGTGAGGGGCTCGATGTCCTGGCTCTGGCCGCTGTTCCATGATTCCCAGACCGCGTCGGTGAAGCGCATGTAGCGGACGCCGTCCTCGAAGCTGGTCAGCGTCACCGGGGCGCCGTCGCGGATGGAACGCATGAAATCCTGCTCGACCTGCCAGTCGTGCGCCGTGCCGGGGTCCGGCTGGATCGGCTCCACGTCCTCGCCGTGCTTGCCCCACTCCCCCGTGTCGCCGAAGCGCCAGTGCAGACGTCCTTCCGACCCGTAGATGTCGATCGTCGGCGGTTGCGGGGCGCCGGCGGTGACGGCGCTGACCCGATAGGTGCAACGTGCGCCGTTGGCCATGTCGGCGAAGATACCGAGACTGTCGGGGATGACGATGTTGTGCCGCTCGCCGGTCTCCTCGTCGACGCGGGAGGGGACGAAGGCGCGCGCATGCGCCGTGACGCGTGCCGTGTCGCCGAGCCAGCGCTGGATCGTCTCGTTGAAGATGCCCAGCTGCATCATGTTGTGCCCTGAGTAGTCGCTGCGGTGGCGCCAATGCAGCGGATCAGACTCGTTCAGTCCCGATCCGTTCATCAGGGTCAGGTGCACCTCGATGATCGCTCCCAGCGATCCGTCCGAGCAGAGCCGCCTGATGGTTTGGCCGAGGCGGAAATCGAACGGCGCCGGCACCAGTTGCGAGACCAGATCGGGATGCGCGCGTGCGGCCGCGAGCATCGCCTCTGCCTCCTGCGCGTTGGTTGCCATGCGCGCCTCGCAGAGGACATGCTTGCCAGCGTCAAGCGCGGCCTGCGTGTACTCCAGATGCTTGTACGGCCAGGTGCCAATGCTGACGGCATCAACCGCGGGATCCGAGAGCAGTTCCGCGACCGACTCCGAGACCTTGGGGATGTCCCATTCGGCAGCCACGCGCTCGCCCGATGCCCGAGAGCGGTTGACCACGTTGACGATCTCGACGTCGTTGATCTTGCGGAAACCGGGAATGTGCCGCAGCTTCTGGTTGCCACCCGCGCCGATCAGTCCGATCCCGAATGCCATAGCGGCCTCCCATATCTGCCAGACGCCGCCTGCCACGTCACCTGCTTTGTGACCTGCGGTGCCTGACGCTCACTGCGTGGCACAAGCGTAGTGTGTGTGCTGGTATATGCTCTGAGCAGTCATTCAGACATCACAGGACCAGGGAGATTGAACCGATGCCAACCGCTGACGAACTGCGCGCGGGAATCCACGGCGGCGTCGCCGCGCTGCGAGCCTCCATCCAGGTTTCAGAAGCCAACTGGGAGACGGCGAAGGGGACGGCCGAGGACGGCGAGGCCGGCTGGTCGCCGCGCCAGGTCGCCGAGCACGTGATTCCGTCGACGATGATGTTCGCCAACGGCATCTGCGCCGCTTGCGGCTACGACGGTCCTGAGAATCCGCTGACCAGCACCGACATGCCGACGCCTGCCGACGCACTGGCCGCGCTTGACGCCGTCGTCGCAGCCGCCGAGAGCAAGGTCAAGTACGTCCAGGACGACGAACTGGGCAAGTCGGCCGGCGGCGAGGGTCTCGGCGCGGCCCCGGTTGCCATGCTGATGCAGGGCGCCATGTGGCACTTCGTCGACCACGCCGCGCAAATGAGCAACCCTTTCTAGCGCAGTGAGAGGCAGCGACATGCTGCGATTCACGACGCTCACGCTGGCGGTCGTCGCCGCCGTCCTCTTGGGCGGCGGGGTGCTGGCCGCCGGCGGCGAGGGCGGCGGTGGACTCCACGCCGGCCAGATTGTGGCCATTGCCGTCGGCATCGGCGCATCGGCGCTGCTGCTGGGACTCTCGGCCGCGTACATTCTGCCCAAGCCGCCCAAGTTCTAGCCGGCCATGTCCGATCAAGCGCCACGCGACCCGCCCTTCGAGGACGGTCATTTTCGACGTGTCGACGAGTCGGACGATGCCGCCTTCTACCGCGATCCGCGCTTCGTCACCCACAT
>JAJEBU010000106.1 GCA_022822375.1 Dehalococcoidia bacterium | reverse complement strand
GGCGGCCGGACGCGACCGTGATGCGATCGTGGTCGTTGACCCGCACGCCGACCTCGTGGCGGCGATCCTGGAACAAGTCCCGGACTCGCTGACCGATCAGGTGCGACTGATTGACCTGGCCGATGAGCGCGGCGCGGTCGGAATCAACCTGCTCGACGCCCACATCTTCACTGACCGCGACCGCACCGCCGACGCCGTGGTTCGCGTCGCGCGCGGGCTCTGGGAGCAGTGGGGTCCGAGAATGCAGTCAATCCTTGAGCAGACCGTCAAGACCCTGCATGAGGCCAATAGTCATCCGCTCACCGAGCGCGAGCATCAGCACACGATCCTGGATGGACTGCGACTGCTCGGTGACGACCCGTATCGGGCCGGCGTGCTGTCGCGCGTCAGCGACTCCTACCTCCTCGACTGGTGGGCGCGCGACTTCGGCGGCTGGCGCAAGGAGTATCGCGCAGAAGCGCTCGCGCCGGTCCAGACCCGGCTCAACTACTACGCCTCCTCGAAGCGCGCCCGCGCGATCCTGGGACAGTCCCGCTCGACGATCGACCTCCGCCAGACCATCCTCGACGGCGGCATCCTACTCGTCTCCACGGCGCAAGGCTCGGTCGGCCGCGACGTCGCGGCCCTCGTCGGCGCGTCGTTGCTCAACCTGGTCGACTCCGTGATCCGCGAACAGGAACGCGTCCCGCAGGCCGACCGACGCGGTGCGCTGGTGGTCGTCGATGAGATGCAGACCATCCCCGGCGTGCCGTTCGAATCGATGCTCTCCGAGCTCGGCAAGTACGGCGCCTCGTTCGTGCTGGCCACCCAGAGCCTGGCCAAGCTCGACGACCTCTCGCCGACAATGAAGTACACCCTCTTGGCCAACACCGGCTGCCTCTGCGTCTTCCAGGTCTCGGGTAGTGATGCCCGTGAACTCGTCTGGGAAATGGGCAGGGAACGGCTCACGGAGGAGGACCTGGTCGGACAGCCGGCGCATCACTGCTACGTGCGCGCCTCGGTCGGCACGCAGCGCCTGCCCGCGTTCTCAATGACCGTGCGCAAGCCCGATCTCGGCGACCCACTCCTGGCCGCCCGCATCCGCGAAGCCGCCTTGGCTTACACCACCAATGACGAACAACTCGCCGCCCAGCAGACTGAGCGTCAGCGCCAGCTGGAACAGTTCCACCAGGAGCTCGCCGCCGCAACCGAGCAGACTGCCGCTGCAGAGCCGACGCCGAAGTCCAAACCGAAACCGAAGCGCGTGCGCAGCCGCCGGATGGAGCCGTCCGCATGAGTCCGCCCAGCGCCCAGACCGACCTGCTCGCCCAGCTGGCTCAGACTCCGTTCTTGGACCGCACCGAACTCGCCGCGCTGAGCGGTTGGTCGCCGACCGCCGTCTACAGCTGGATCGCCCGGCTCGAACGAGCGGGGCTGGTGGAGCACCTGCTCCACGCCTCGCCCTCGACAGCGGCCACGAGGCGCTACTGCCTCAGCGCCGCCGGCGTCCGCCTGTTCGTCGCGGATGCTGGCATCGGCTTGAGCCGAGCGTTGGCCCAACACCCGGTCTCGAACGAGTGGCGGCGGCTCCTGCTCCAGCGGCTCGACACCGCCGCCCTCCTCTACCGCATCGCCGTCGAGATCAGCGAGTCGGAGTATCCACTGCGCTTTCGCTGGTACCGGGCGCAGCCGGTGGACGCGGCAGTGGAGCTGCCCGACAGCCGTTGGGTTGCGCTCACGCGAGTCGGGCGCACAGCGAACCGCACCAGTGTGACCGAACGACTGCACCGGCTCTACGAGAGCCTCGGGATCGGTACGGTGCTCATCGTACCACCCGACGAAACACGTCTCCGACAGTCGCAACGAATCGTCAGCCGGCAGAGTGCAATGTCGTTCCTGGCCTTGGAACGCCAACTCACGAGCGTCGAATACTCCACGCCCATCTGGCGGCCGCCCGTTGGCCATGAGCCGTTGAGTCTGCGAGAGACATTGAACTACTCGGCTCGCAGGCCTCCAATCGTCAGCGAACGACCGTTGCAGCGACAGACCTTACCAAAGCCAATGGCGACCCATGAGCGGCTCACTACGAGCCCTGCGGGACGACGAGCGCTCGATCTGCTCAGCGATTGGCCTTGGCTGACGCCATCCAATTTGGCTGCGCTGATGGATATCGGTCAGCGGCGACTGCGTCAGGTGCTTGCTCAGCTGGATGCAAACGACCTCTTGATGCGCCACCGGTTCGCAGGGTCAAACCGCTTGACCCTCTCGGACCAGGCGCTCGCGAGCATCGCACGCCGCGATCGCACCTCGGTCGGCGACGCGCGCAAGCGCTGGAGCGCTTCGTCCCTGGACTCCGACCAACCGTTCGCTTGGCGAAACATCACAGGTGCTCGATCTCGTCAGCTGCTTCGCCACCTCGATCACACCGAATCCGTGCACCGGTTCATTGCGCAGTTTGCCAGGCAAACGGCCGAGGCTGGGTTCGACCTTGTACAGCTCGATCCACCACAGCGCGCCTCGCGCTACTTCCGACTTCATGGCGCCGTGCGCTCAGTGCAGCCGGACGCCTTCATTTCGGTTGATACCGACCAAGGTGCCCGCACGTACTTCCTCGAGTATGAGCGCCGCGCCGTCCGGCCCGCCACGATGAAGGCCCGGCTCGCGCCCTACTTGCGCTACTACTCGACCAGGCGGCCGCTTGAAGACCATGGCTCGATCCCGAACATCCTGGTCGTTCTCGAGAGCGAACTGGCCGTCCCTCACTTCATCCGGGTGGCGGAACAGGAGACGTCCCGCGCCGGCGTTGACCTTCCGCTGTTGGTCTCGCACCAACGCCAGGTCGCGGAGTCCGGGCCGCTCGCCCCGATCTGGCAGTCCCCTCGCCATCGCGGCCTGCTTCGACCTCACGGCTGACCTCGCTCTTGCTCGCACCTCAGACCCTTCAGCGACGCGTGATGCGCCGCCGAGGGCCTGAGACGGAACCCGCGTCACAGCCGCCTGGCTTGCGCGTCCTGGCTGGTGACGATCTTGAGATCGTCGCCCACGAGCTCGAAGATGCCGTCCGGCACCTGGGACGCCAGGCGCACGAGCGAAAGCATCGCGCCGCCCGATGGTGTGGAACCGCGACGCCAGCGCAGCAGCTGGCGGCTGTCCACGCCGACCAGCCAGGCCATCTCCTCCCAGGTCAGGCCGGCGCGCTGCTTCAGTCCCAGCAAGCGCTCGCCAAAGTTGCCTGGCAGGCCTTCCTCTTGTCGTCTCAGTTCGAATGCGTTGATGCTCTTCATCTCAGAGAGCTTTCGTGTTCGGGGCGACCAGGCGCGTCCCCATCGGCGCTCGACAATGGCGCGCAGGACGGCGGGTCCGCATGGTTCTCTCGATCAGGGCGCAGCTGTTGCTGCGCCAGATAATGCCGGGCGATGAGCCGCGCCAGCAGGCGCAGTCCCTCGCGGCGCATCTGCTCGTGTTCGTCGGTCAGCTCCTGCATCGGCGTCACATCCAAATCCGCTGGTCGCAGGATGTCTGGGCTGGGGGACGGTCTGCGTGGTCATGGCGGGCTTCCTCTCAGGAACGTATGTTCTGTTACCAGAACCAATGTACGGATATGAGCGTCATTCCGCAATGCCCTGCGGAGGACATTCCTGATTATGTGGACAAGCCAACAGAGGGGAGATGCCGCAGCCCTCAGTCCTTGCCGCGTCCCGCGATCAGCGGCCCGATCTCCCGCTCGCGCACGTCCCGGAACGCCTGCTCCTTGAGCAGCTCCACATCAGGTACCTCGACCTCGCCCTTGAAACGCGCGCTGGTCGCGTCGCCCCAGGTGATAGCGCCGGCCTCGGCCAGTTCCGCCATTCCCGCCGCCACCGCCGAGCGCGACATCGTCGTCAGACGTCCAATGTCCTTCTGCCGCACGGCGATAGTCCGTTCCCTACCGAAGTCCCGGTCGTCCAGGGCTAGCCGCGAAACCAGAGCCGCCGCCACCCGAGATGCGGGGCTGCCGCTCGTAGCCATGGAGACCCAGTAGAAGCGAGAGAATCGCCGCATCAGCAGCTCATGCATTCGCTCGCGGACGGGTGGGATCCGCTCGACGATGTTCAGCATCACTTCTTGAGGGATTCGGACGACCACCGACTCAGTGATTGCTGAGTAACTCGCCGACCAGCGTTCCGCCTTCATCAGAAATTCATGGGCGCCAATCAAGAAGGGGGCTCCAAGTTCCGAGTGGGGTACCTGCCAGGGTACGACCAATCCATGCTGCACGAAGATCAGATGTGTGAACGCCGATCCCGAACGGATCAGCGGAGATTCGGCTGACGGACTGGCGACTTCCATTTCGAGTGGAAGCGCCGACTCAGCAAGCACAGATTCAATCTCCTCCGGCGACACACCGGTGAAGTCAAGGCAACGAGCCAGCGAGCCAGCAAAGCCTTGGACTTGAACGGCCATTAGGCATCCTCCCCTGACGTGGCACATTCTACCTCAGGTCGATGGCCTCTGGCATCGACCGCCCACGACGCAAACGATTGACAAGGACATATCAATGCACTGGTATTGTCGTCACGATTGATCTCATGTAGTCTTTCTCCATAACACTCAAACCTCTCAGAAAGATCGCCAACATGCTCGACCCGAATACATCTGGGCGCCAATTCTCCGGCACAGCCGATACTCGAGGACCAGTCTTCATCTCTTATCGTCAGAGCGACGGAGCGGCGGTGGCAATAGACATGGCTTGGGCGATGAGGGCGGCGGGTGTACCGGTCTGGCACGACAAGTCCGATTTACTTCCAGGCGACACCAACCGCCGTCTTGAGGAAGCGCTGATGTCGGGGTTGTCCGGCGCAGTGTTGCTCGTGACGCCGGAGATTGAACGGTCAAGTGCTGTTCATGCAATCGAGTTACCGCGTCTGCTGGAACTTGAACGCAATCTGGCCTTCACTTTCTCGGTCTTGTCGGTGGTCGAGCAAGCTCCCGGCGAACTCGACTACGGAGCCCCAGACCGACTGCTCGGCCAGCCTGAAGGCACGCTCAAACGCTTCAAACAGCAGCCGGTGCTGACGCCGCAAGATCGATCCGTGGCGGCACGTGAACAGTGTCAGCGACGAATTCGCTCCATCAGCCGCAACATCTATGCGGCTGACCCAACCATCACCATTGACGTCCAAACGCGATATGCGCCGGCCTCTAGTCCGATCGACTCCGACTTGGTCCTTCGGTTGCGCCCGCCACATGCAGGCCAACGCAGACCTAACCGCTGCGGGCTTGAAGATCTCGCACTTTCCCTGGACGCGCTACCCGATCTGGTCGCGTCGAGCGGAGCGAAGCACGTTCGATTCTCGGGTGGCGCCCACCTCTCCGTTGCCTACGCGCTGGGTGCCGCTCTGCCGACGACAGCGATCGGGACCGTGGACGTGATCGACGCCGCAGGACAGAAGTGGGCGCTCAGCGGCAACCCACCCGTCCCCACAGGGCTGCAGCAACTGCTTGAGATTGATTCGATCTCCTCGGCAACGACAGGAAAAGGAGCTCTCATGGTCTATCTCGACCTTCTGCCCGCTCCGAGCAGTTCCGCAGTTGAGGCTCTTCTGCTTAGCAATCCTGAGAGCTTCGTTGGCGGATATCACATCTGCGCTTGCAGCACGGGGAACCTGAATCCAGACGAGGCAGCGGTGCTAACCGGCGAGGTTTCACAAGTCATCCGCGCCCTAGCCGAGAAGCACAGGACGCGCGAGGTCCATCTGCTGCTGCGATGCCCCTGGGGTATCGCGCTGTTAGTCGGCCGCGCTCTCAACACGCTGCACGTCCAGCTCTATGAGTGGGAGGACGGACCAGATGATAAGGGCAACGCCGTTGAGCCCAGATACCTGCCCAGCCTCGTCGTTCGTTCGGGTTCGGGCGGTGGTGCAATCGAACAAGTGCTGCTGCCGGCTCGACCGGCGACTTAGCAGATCAGAAGGAGGTGATCCATGACGACCCTGCGCCCGCAGTTCGAGAAAGCGCTGAGCAACATTCAGATCAACGGCGACAAAGCAAAGCGCGCGGTGGAGGCTCATAGCGAGGTCCGGGAGGTACTTGAGGCGGACCCGGCGCTGCTCGCCTGGGGAGTCGATACGAAATTGATCGGCTCTTACGCCCGGGACACCGGCATTTTTCCTGGCAAAGACGTAGATGTGTTCGTCAAGCTGACGAAGCTCGATACGAATGCCTCGCCAAAGGATGTCTTCGACGCGGTGTGGGAGGTCCTGGCCAATGAGTACGGCTCGCGCGCCAAGCCGCAGGACCGGAGTATCAAGATTGACTTTCCGTATCCGCCGGGATCCGATCTGGTCTGGACGTCGTTCGCGGTTGACGCGGTTCCCGCAGTGCGCGACGTCCCACGCTGGGCGATCCCGGGCAGGGATCGTGAGCTTTGGTCCGGTGATTCGGGCCAGTGGGTAACGACCGATCCCGAATACTTCGGCAAACTATCGAGCGAGCTCAGCACATCTCCGTCTAGTCCCACCGTGGGTGGCCGCGACGCCTACAAGCCAGTGGTCAAGCTGATGCGTCAAGTGCGGCGAGAACATCTCGGCGACTCGCGTCCCGGTGGGCTCTTGATCGAGTTCGCCACCTACGAGGCCTGGTCGAAGAAGCTGGTCAGCGGCAACGAATGGGAAACGCTGCTTGCACAGACGCTTCGTCGAGTCGCAGAGCGACTCGCCTCTGCGCTGGTCAATCCGATCCTCGATCCAGCGTTGGGCACGCCTGTCGAACCGCCAGTCGACACGGTGTCCATGCGACATGCAGCCGACCTGTTTGGCCAGCTAGCGGGCATAGCTGAAGACGCGAATCGCCCCCAGGTCAACATATGTCGAGCGGCTGACAACTGGCGCAAGATTTTGGGCAGCAACGTGCGGGCGGAACATGTACTCCCGCTCCCGCCCGGTTGCGGACCCTCGGGAAGTCCGCTCGGCCCGGCGACACCAAGTCGCAGACCTCAAGAGGCTCAGGGATTCGGATAAACACCATGTTCGACGAGTGCTTCGACGTCCCCTCCCTCGAGTCGTTCATGACAGAACTCGTGGATCGGGGCTTCGAACCCGTACGAGGTTCTGACCGCAAACTCTGGAGAGGGCCGATTCATCCGTCGTTCGAGTGCCTGACAAAGGCCTCGACCATGGAGGTCGTGATTGTTCCGGGTTGGCCCTACCAGCCCCCAGCTCTGTTGGTCCAAGGGCTCAGCACCAATCACCTGACTCTGGATGGGCTCGTCTGCATGTGGAAGGATGGCAACACCAGCCGCCAATGGATCACGGTTGACGGCTTGTTCGAGCGGATCGAAGAGTGGTGCCGAGAAGCGGAACAAGGCTGGAGGAACGATGACCTGGGCCGCGACGCCTTCCTCAATTTCACGGACAAGGCACCTGTTCTCGCGACGTTCGATTTGCAGCACGTCGACATCTCTCGAGGCGGCTGGGGCGACTTCCACGGCGTCGTTGCCGCCTCAGGAACGCCCGTCGCGCTAGGTCCAGGCGTGGCACGATCAGGACAGCTTCGCGGACTCTGGTTTCAAGTAGGTGAGTTGCGGAAGCCGCCTCCCCGCCAGTTCTCGGAGGTACTGGACCACTTGAATCGGCGTCAGCGACGGGCACTGTGGGACCGAATTGAGAGGCGGCACAACGCAAAGACCCTGGCGGCCAGTGGCGGGGTTGATCTTGTCATGCTGTGTTGGGTTCACAATGGCCGCCCAGACCTGCTTGTCCTCGCTGTCGAAGGGATAGGCGAAAGTGCGAGCGCCAGGGCTCTACAGCTTGGCCCGAACGACGAGGCGAGTCTCATGCTGAGGGCGGGCCCTGATGCGCCAAAGCTCAGGACGCACCGTGCCGTGGTTTTCGGTGCCGGTGCATTGGGCGGTCATGTGGCCCTCGCACTCGCCGAGAGTGGCTTAGGACTCCTTGACATCGTTGACGCTGACATACTCACCCCGGGTAACGTGGTGTGGCACGTTGCCGGCCACTGGGCTGTGGGTAGCCCTAAGGTTGCCGCGGTAGCAGCGGTGGTCGGCCATCACGCTCCATGGACGAAGATCAATACCTTCATCGAGTGCCCGAGGACTCCCGTGGATATTCGAACGCGGCTCGAACATGCTGACATCGTGGTTGACGCGACTGGTGATGGGGCGTTCGCCTCCAGTGTCGCAACCATCGCGCTACAGCGAGAAACACCGCTCGTAGCTGGTGCGCTCTATCGAGGAGGATTCCTTGGCCGATTGCGTCGGCAGGCGCACGCTGACGACACACCGATTGAGCATCGACCAGAACTGGATCGCTATCCGCTGATACCTCCGGGAGACGTTGACGCCGACTTCGCTACGCCTCAAGTCGGCTGTTCTGCCCCCGTCAACAACGCGCCACCAGCGGTCGTGCTGTCGCTCTCCTCCCTCATCGCGCAATCAGCGATCGACGTCCTGACCAGTCGCTTCAAACTCGCCGACGAGATAATCGAGGTGTATCGGGCCCTGTCCGGCGAACCGCCGTTCGATCGCATTGGGCGGCTTCACAGCTCGCAACGCCCCGTGCGTGAGACGAACATCGGTTGGATAATGGCTGAGACCTGTAGGAAGGAGTCCTGATGCCGCTCACCACAACCGAGCTGGAATCCAAACTCTGGGGCGCCGCCGACATCCTGCGCGGCCAGATCGACTCCTCCGACTACAAGAACTACATCTTCTCGACCCTCTTCCTCAAGCGCCTCTCCGACCGTTTCGACGAGGAGGTCGAGCGGGCAGTCGAGGCCGGCGTGCCGCGAGAAGTGGCGGAGACCGACTATGACGAGCACGAGTTCTTCGTTCCTCCAGACGCCCGCTGGCCCGAAGTCGTCAAGCACTCGATGAACCTCGGTGAAGTGCTCAATGTCGCCAGCGCCCAGATCGAGGAAGCCAACACGCCTCGGCTAGACAACATCCTGCGCAACACCAACTGGAACGACGAGTCCAAACTCGGCAGCCCCAGCAATCGCGACCGGATCATCGCCAGCCTGCTGCGACACTTCGGGGCGCTCGACCTGCGCGACGAGAATCTCACGCCCGAGGACGGCCGGGGCGCGATCAATGTGCTCGGCGACTCCTACGAGTACCTGATCCGGCAATTCGCCGACGACGCCGGCAAGAAGGGCGGCGAGTTCTACACGCCCCGCTCAGTCGTGCAGCTGATTGTCGAGCTGCTCCAACCCGACGAAGGCATGCGCATCTGCGACCCGACCGCGGGCTCAGCCGGGATGCTGATCTACGCGGCTCAGCATGTCGCTGGCCAGGGCGGCAATGCCCGCAATCTGGTCCTGCACGGACAGGAGCGCAACCTCGGTACGCTCGCCATCGGCAAGCTCAATCTCTTGCTCCACGGCTTGCGTTCGGCTCGGCTGGAAGGCGGCGATGTGATCGCCGACCCGCTGCTGCTCGACGAACGCGGGCGGCTGCTGTCCTACGACCGCGTGATTGCCAATCCGCCCTTCAGCCTCAAGGAGTGGGGCCGCGACTTCGCGCCCAACGATCCGCATCACCGCTTCGACCGCTACGGAGCGATTCCACCCAAAACCAAGGGCGACCTGGCCTTCCTCCAGCACATGCTCGCCGTCACCAACGCGGAGGGCATGGTCGGCGTCGTCATGCCTCACGGCATCCTCTTCCGTGGCGGCACAGAAGGGACGATCCGGCGCGGCATCGTCGAGGCCGACCAATTCGAGGCGATCATCGGGCTCGCGCCCAACCTCTTCTACGGCGCCAGCATCCCGGTCGCGGTCTGCATCCTGAACAAGCGCAAGCCAGCCGAGCGGCGCGGCAAGATCCTGTTCATCCATGCCGACCAGGACGACTGCTACCGCGCCGGCAAGGCCCAAAACCATCTCGATCCCGAACACGCCGGGAAGATCGTCGAGGCCTTTCGCAACTACGAAGAGGTCGACCGCTTCGCCCACATTGCCGACCTCGACGAGATCAAGGAAAACGACTTCAACCTCAACATCAGCCGCTACGTCGACACAACCGAACCAATCGAGGTGCTCAGCGTCGAGGAGGCGCTGGCCCAGCTTCGAGAGGCCGAACGCCGGCGCGATGAGGCGGCGAAACGGATGGACGAGTTGCTCGCGGAGCTTGGCTATTGGCGGTAGGATTGGGTACGAAGATGCCGACGATCTTGAGGGAAGGACCGTACCGATTCTTCTTCTACATGAGCGATCGTGGCGAACCGCCGCATGTGCATGTCGAGCGCGACAATCGAGTGGCCAAGTTCTGGCTCAACCCCGTTCGATTGCAGCGCGATGCAGGACTACCGCGTTCCGAGGTTCGGCGTCTGACGCGGCTCGTCGAGCGTCACCAAGACCAGTTGAGGGAGGCTTGGGATGAGCGTTTCAACCGTTGACTTGCAGGTATCGGGAGCGACGAACGTCTCCTCAACCGTGGAAGCTCTCACCGTCGAGCTGGCCGATGGCCGCGCCATTTCCGTGCCATTGGCTTGGTATCCGCGTCTCGTCCACGCGACGCAACAGGAGCGCGACCACTGGCGATTGATTGGCGACGGCGAAGGCATTCACTGGCCCGACCTCGACGAAGATATCAGCGTGGAAGGGTTGCTCGCCGGCTGGCCCTCAGGCGAGAGCGAACGCTCATTCCAGCGCTGGCTTGAAGCCAAGCGAGAGGGCCGACCGCTCACCCTCGACGCCCTGCGCGAGCACGAGCGACAAGAGCGCGCCGATTGATGGAGTCGAACTCGCACGTCCCCGACAGCTGGCGCCGAGTACCGCTAAAGGATGTGGCTCATGTCGTAATGGGCCAGTCTCCGCCTGGTGACACCGTCACCGACTGGAACGGTGAGGGCGACTCAAGCGATGGGCTTCCGTTCACTCAGGGCAATGCTGAGTTTGGCGCCAAGTTTCCCCAACCAGTCAAGTGGTGCTCCGCGCCGGCCAAGATTGCGAGACCGGGCGACACTCTGATCAGTGTCCGCGCTCCAGTCGGCGACACCAACAGAGCAGACCGAATGCTCAGCATTGGCCGAGGCCTGGCAGCAGTTCGATTCACAGGCATCGATCCTTCGTATGGCTGGCACGTTCTCAATGAGACGAAACGTGGGTTGGAACGGATTGCGCAAGGGAGCACGTTTGAGGCGATAGGGAGCAACGATCTCTTAACACTCGGCCTTCTTGTGCCGTCCATCGAAGAGCAGCGAGCCATCGCTGCCATCCTCGACTCCATCGACGAAGCCATCGAACGCACCGAGGAAGTGATTGCCGCCACCAAGCGTCTGCGCGACGCCCTGCTCCACGACCTCCTCACCCGAGGCCTCCCCGGCCGCCACACCGAGTTCAAGCAAGTCCGTGGCCTCGGAACCATTCCCGCGGGCTGGGACGTTGCGCGTTTAGGCGACGTCTGCGAGCGGCCCGAATACGGCGCGAGTGCTCCGGCGCGTCCGTACGACCCTGTGCTACCGCGATACGTGCGCATCACCGACATCACGGATGACGGTCGGCTCAAGATGGACGATCTGCGCTCAGCGGAGCCCGAAAAGGTGCAGGGCTACGAGCTGCAAGACGGCGATCTGCTCTTCGCCCGCAGCGGGAGCGTCGGACGAACCTACCGTTACACCTCGAAAGACGGCCCCTGCGTCTACGCGGGCTATCTGATCAGATTCCGGGCGTTGCGTGAGTTGGTCTTACCGGAGTTCCTGGAACTCTGCACGCGCTCAGGTTTCTACCACAAGTGGGTTGAGTCCATCCTGCGCCAGGGCGCCCAACCCAACATCAACGCCGCCGAGTACGCCTCGCTCCGCATCCCGCTCCCCTCGCTTGACGAGCAAGATCACATCTCTCACTCCATCGCGTGCCTGACGAACTCGATCGGAGACAGCCGTCGCGCAACGCATGTGCTACGTGTGACCAAGACCTCCATTTCCCATCAACTCCTCAAAGGCGAATTGCGCCTCTCGGGGAACAGGTTCCGGAAGGAAGGAATCGAGCGATGACCACAGAACAGCAGAATGACAACGCGCAGAAGCGTCGTTCGAGAAGACCCTCAAAGCCGTACCCAGTCATACCTCTCGAAGTGGCTCTCGAATTGCCTCGCAACATACTCGAGCATGGTGTTCAGGGAGAAATCCAACGATTGACTCTCCTAGACAAGATGAAAATCTCTTCCACAAGCGGCAGGACGAGGGCACTGATCACAACGTCCGCAAAGTATGGACTGACAGTGGGGAGCTACAACGCCAGCTCCCTCAGCGTCACCAACGACGGAAAATCAATCCTCAGTTCCGATACGCCTCCAGGAGTTCTCTAGCAGTTGAAGCTCCACGTAGCAATAGGTCAGTTTGCACCGTTCAAGAGCGCCTACGAAAAGCTCTCAGGCGGGCGACTTCCAGACAACACGGTCGTTGGTGATCAGCTGGTACAGTCCGGTATCGAGGAAGGTGACCGCAAGCCTGCCACGGACATTTTCTTGGCCAATCTCCGCTTTATCGGCCTCGTTCAGCCGGTTAGCGGATCTGATCACGTCATGGGTGTAGAGGACATTCCTCAGCAACAGCTAAGCAGTGAGCCTGCGCGGTCTACCCCGACCCCAGTTGGCCAGAATCTCCCTCCGACGTCAGTTACCCCGCCAGTAATCAGGAACACGGAACCAACCGTTCACCTCGACATACAGATTCACATCGACTCGACGGCGTCATCCCAGCAGATCGAGCAGATCTTTGCCAGTATGGCCAAGCACCTGTACGGCAAGGAAGGCTAGTCAGGCGATGGATAGGGAGGCGTCACATAAGTGGCTCGAGATAGCCGGGACGCTTCAGCAAGAAGCCGACCAAATCGGCGTCGGACGCTCTCAGAAGGGTTCCTCTCCAGCAAGCATCGAATCTCGCTCCGCGATCGAGCAGTTCGACGACCTCGTGACGAACAGTTCCCTCCGATCGGCAAGTCGCGAGCTCTTCGCAGATGGGCACTATGCCCGCGCTGTCGAAGAGGCGTTGAAGTGCCTCAACAACGAGGTCAAAGACAAGTCCGGTTTGGTCTCAGAGGATGGAGCGTCGCTTATGCGAACAGCGTTCAGCCTCAAGAAGCCCATTCTGAAACTCAATCCCATGGTGACTCAGAGCGAAAAGGGCGAGCAACAGGGTTACATGGATCTGTTCGCAGGTGCCATGACCGGGATTAGGAATCCCCGAGCACACGAGCATGATCTAGAAGACCAATCGGATGTCGCACTGGAGATGATCGTGCTCGCGAATCATCTCATGCGAAAGCTGGACGGCTCGATCAAGAATCCATGAGCGGAACGTCCGCATACAGTGGCCGACGCGCAACCCCGCGCGCCGAACCAGCGAGGCGCCAATGACCACCGTCGCCATCCGACCATCCCTGACCACACCAGGCATTACCCGTCCCCACGCAGCCAAATCTGACCTGAGCTGACCAAAACCCGACCAAATCTGACCAAACCTGACCGCCCCAAGCACGAATTCCCAGCCCACAGCGCCGAATCCGCCCCAACCCCCTGAAAATTCCCCCGTCCCGCCATGATCCGCCTCTCCAGCTAGGTAGATCGGGTAGCCGTATCCTCTCGGTGAGGCTTCCCCATGACCACCTCCTACCAACCCTCCGAACTGTCTCATGCCGAGCTCCCGGCCCGCGATCTGCTGATCGCCCTGGGCTGGATCTACGTCCCCCGCGAAGCCCTGGCCGAGGAACGCGCCCACGAACGCGAGGTCATCCTCAAGGACCGCCTGACCGCCGCCCTCATGCGGCTCAACGAGTGGATGACCAAAGACCAGGCCCAGCGAGTCATCTTCAACCTGGAGCACGTCGACGAAACGGGCATGCTGCGCAACCAGCGCATCCACGAGTACCTGTCCTACGGCATGCCGCTGAACATCACCAGAAATGGCCGCCCGGAGACGCCCACAGTCCGCTTCTTCGACTTCGATCATCCCCAGCCGGGCGTCGGCCTGAACGAGTACGTCGTCACCACCCAGTTCCGCGTCCGCCGCGCCAACGAGCGCTCAACGACCGAGGACGACCAGAAGGTAATCAAGCCCGACCTGGTGCTCTTCGTCAACGGCATCCCGCTGGTCGTGATCGAGGCCAAGTCGCCGTCGCTGCTAGAAGTCTGGAAGACTAATGCGGTAAGGCAGCTACGGCGCTACCAGGAGGCCGAACCGAAGTGGCACGGCGCCGGCGCTCCCGAGCTCTTCGACACCAATCTCATGTGCATCGCCTGCTGCGGCTCTGACGCCGCCTTCGCCACACTCGGTGCTCCCGAGAACGCCTATGCCAGCTGGAAGTCAATCCTGCCATTCAGCGAGTCAGAGTTCGAGCACCGATTCGGCGCCCCGCCCGAGGGTCAAGCGCGCCTCATTGCCGGACTGCTCTATCCGCCGACCTTGCTCGACATCCTCCGTGACTTCGTCGTCTACGAACACGACCAAGGCAAGCTGATCAAGAAACTCCCGCGCTATCAGCAGTACCGAGCCGTCAAGCAGGCGATGGAGCGCATCCTCGAAGGCCGCAAGCCCGAGGAGCGAGGCGGCGTGGTCTGGCACACACAGGGCTCGGGCAAGTCGCTGACGATGCTCTGGCTCGCGACCAAACTGCGCCGCTCCCCGGAGTTGCAGAATCCCACGATCGTCGTGATTACAGACCGCAAGCAGCTCGACAGACAGATCTCCGACACGTTCAAGCGCGCTTCGGGCACGGACCCCGACCAGGCCAGAAGCAGAGCGCACCTTCGCCAGCTCTTGTCAACCAACGCTGGCCGGACGATCATGACGACCATCCAGAAGTTCGAAGACGAAATGAGCGAGGCGCGCGACGTATCATCCGTGAATGACGCTGGCAATCTCTACGTGCTGATCGACGAAGCCCACCGCACGCAATACGGCGTGATCGCGGCAGGCATGCGAAAGGCGCTGCCTAACGCGACGTTCATCGGCTTCACCGGAACGCCAATCGACAAGGGCTTCAGACGCTCAACCCTGGGCACATTCGGCGACCTGATCGACTCCTACACCATCCCTCAGTCAGTCGCCGATGGCGCGACGGTCGAAATCCGATACGAAGCCCGACTTCCCGAACTCCACATCGAGGGCGCGGAGTCGCTTGATGAGATGTTCGACGCCATGTTCGGCGATCAAACGGAGGACACCCGCGCGGAAATCCGGCGTCGGTACGCGAATCGCGAAGCCGTGGCGGAGGCGGAGCGACGTATCGAGATGGTTGCCCTGGACATCAGCAAGCACTTCAAGTCTCGGATCAAGCCAAACGGATTCAAGGCGCAGGTCGTGGCACCGAGCCGGGCGACGGCGCTGAGGTACGCGGAACACCTCAAGAAGTTCCAACTCTCGGCCTACCCGGTCATCACCACGAATCACAACGACGGCCCGGAGTTCAACGTCGCTAAGAGCCTCGACGAGGATCAGGTCGTCAGTGAATTCAAGGACCCCGAAGGCGAACCGGAGGTGCTTGTCGTCGTCGACAAACTGATCACCGGCTTCGACGCTCCGGTGGAGCAGGTTCTCTATCTGGACAAGTCAATCCGCGAGCACACCCTGCTCCAAGCGATTGCGAGGGTCAACCGGCGCTGCACATTGACCAAGAATGGGGTGGCCACGGAAAAGGTCTACGGGCTGGTCGTCGACTATTGCGGCGTATCGCGAGAACTCGAAAGTGCGCTGGCCAGCTTCGACGCTACTGATGTTCACGGCGCACTAACCGAGCTTGAGAAGGACCCTGGCCCGTCACTCAACGCCACAGCCGATCGCGCCGAGTCACACTTCCCTGGGCTTGATCTGGACGACACGTGGGATTGCGTCCATCGATTCGACGCCGGTGCCGACACGAAAGGCACGTACAAGGCCGACGCCTACGAGCATTTCGATCTCGACTACCGTGAGTTCGCACGGCTGATGGACCAGTATCTGCCAGAGCCGGCAGCCCTCGCTTACTTGGAACGGCTCAAGCGCCTCACGCTCATTCGTGCATTCGCGCGGGCGACGTTCTTGCGCGAGGACACGAGCATCGACTGGGATGCCGTCGGCGCAAAGGTCAAGCAGTTGCTGGACACCCGAATCGCTGCTGAGGTCCGTGAGTTGATGACGCCGGTCTCGATCCTGGACAGCAACTTCGAACAGAAGATTGAGGCTCTCCCGCACGATGAGGCCCGTGCCTCTGTCATGGAGCACGCGCTCAGAGCTCAGATCAACGAACGAATCGCCGAGAATCCGGCATTTTACGAACGCCTCTCGGACGCCCTCGAACGAATCATCCGGCAACTTCACGAGCAAGTCATTGACGCCGCTGAGTCCTGCAAGCGGATGATGTCGGTTCGAGACGAAATCGACCAAGTGGAGTCTCTGGCTGCTAAGTACGGAATGAGTCCATTTGCGTTCGCGGTCTACATGCTGTTGGCCGACGCAGCTACGACCAAAGGGTCCAAGGAGGTAGGACGTCGTGAATCCGCGGTAGCAGAAGAGGCGCCGAGCTTCGGTGGTTACTTAGACGGAAGACTCAAGGGTGCTGCAGAGGGAGTCGAGGAATTGCTCCGAACACACCAATCAGTGATCGACTGGCGTGAGAACTCAGATGTGTTGAGGGAGATGCGGCGCGACATCAAGAGGCGGCTGCGCAACGACGAACGGTTCCAGGAGCATGAGTTGGACGAGTTGGCCAGCCGGATCATCGAAGTTTCGAGGCTTCGTGCGTCGTGACTGAGGAAGGCACCGTTCACTTTGGGGACTCCGCAATCCACTTTCAGGTTGTGCGCCGGCCGAGGCGGAAGAAGACACTGGAGATCACGGTAGATTCACCAGGAGTCGTGACCGTCGCCGCACCAGTTGAGACACCTAGAGACGACATTGAGTCAACGGTCCTGAAGCGGGCCAAGTGGATCATGAGGCACAACGGCACGTCCGAACAAGCGCCGCCCCACCGTCGATTCGTCAGCGGGGAGTCCCTGCAGTACCTCGGCCGAGCTGTCCGACTGTCGGTCCGCACCACTGATGCGAAGGCTGTCACTATCCGGTTCCATCACTGGCAGTTTGACGTGGAGGTCCCCTGCTCGTTGTCGGGAGACGAGCGCCGTGACGCGACGCGAACAGCATTTGAGCAGTGGTATCGAGATCGTGCAGCACAGAAACTCCCCGACAGGGTTGACCGTGTCGCGGGCTTGCTTGGAGTGCGCCCCAAGGGGATTCTCATCCGAGATCAACGCAAGCGCTGGGCGAGCTGCTCCCCCGACGGAACACTGCGCTTCAACTGGCGCGTGATCATGGCCGCTCCTGCGCTGATCGACTACCTGGTTGCCCATGAGCTCGCCCACCTCAAAGTGCGCGGTCATAGCGCCGACTACTGGGCGGTGGTAGCCCAGGCGATACCTGACTATCAGCGACGAAGAGAGCGGCTTCGCGAGCTGGGACACTTGGCAACGCTCTAGAAGTAACGATACGCTACCGGTGATTCGGTGGCGGTCTTCTGGAAACGGCGAACTAAGTCCTTCCCTGCGCTTCGTCGGTTTGGAAGCTCGTTTGGGGAGAGGCTTGTAGCCTTCGTAACAAATGCGCCCGAAGGCAGACTCAGTTCTTCGTGCGATTGAACTGCAGTGACAGGGGCAGACGTCCTGCGGGATGGCGGTCTACATTCGCATTAGATGTTTCGAACGCAGACGAGGCAAGTCAAGGATTTGACCTAGGACTCCATCTGGCCATTTGCAGTCCTTGCTCACCGAATATCCAATCAAGAAAACCGGCGCGCCAAGCGCCATAGCCAAGAAGCTTGGCTTCCAAAATGAGCGCCACTACGAGGATGCAGTCCGCAAGCTCCTATCGGACGAACCGTCTGCGAGAGGTTGGGTCAGAGAGCGAATGCCGCGGTTGACAGAGGCAGTGGACGTAGCTCAAATGCGGGCATCAGCATGCGACGCGTGAGCTGAACCAAGAGTCCCAAACGCGCTCCTTGCCAGCCGCTTGCATTTGATATGCCCAACGAGCCAAGCCAGAGTCCCGCTAAACTTAGTGCAGAAGCCAGGAACGGAACGAGCCATGAAGTCGCTAGACAGGATCACCATCGATCCCGCTGTGATGGGCGGCAGGGCCTGCGTTCGCGGGATGCGGGTCACAGTAGGCACGGTCGTCGGTTTGCTGGCCTCCGGCCAAACGCCCGAGCAAGTGCTCGATGCCTATCCCTACCTCGAGCCCGAAGACATCTCGCAATCGCTTGCCTACGCGGCCTGGCGCCTGGAAGAGCGTGAGGTTTCCCTGGTCAGTCGATGACGCTGA
>JAJEBU010000007.1 GCA_022822375.1 Dehalococcoidia bacterium | reverse complement strand
CGACAGGTCCAGCAGCATGCCCAACGCGATGGCGCAGACGATACTGATCGCAAAGCCTGCTCCAACCTCCGACATCGTGACCAGCGCGTGCTCCCAGATGGCCCCGGCCGACTCCACGCTCTCCCGCACGATCCGAATCGGCCCGGGCAGCACCTCGGGCCGGATGTCGGACAGCCAGACGTAGACTTGCCAGCCGATCAGCACGACCAGCGTCACGGACACGGGCGCGACGACATCGATGAACCATCGCCACCAGCTTGAGACCGAGCTGATCCGCCGCATCGCTACAACACCTCGATCGACTCGGTCTCATGGCGCAGCGCGTCAATCAGCTGGTGTGCGGCCTCCGTCTCGGCCGCTCGGGCGGTGCGCGGACGCGGCAGATCCACGTCCAACACCCTCGTGATGCGGCCAGGACGCGCCGACATCACAAAGACGCGGTCGGACAGCGCGACCGCTTCGTGCGGATCGTGCGTGACGAGCAGCGCCGATCCGCCGATGCGGTTCCAGGTCTCGGCCAACCAGGCCTGGAGATGTCCGCGCGTGATCGCGTCCAGCGCGCCGAACGGCTCGTCCAGCAACAGGAACGGCCGGCCGAGCAGGTAGGTCCTCAGGAAGCTGGCGCGCTGGCGCATGCCGCCGGAGAGTTCGTGCGGCCGCCGATGCTCGAAGCCGCCGAGTCCGAACTGCGGGAACAACTCGGCCGCCCGAGCCTGCGCGTCGGACTTGCGCTCGCCCTGGATTTCGAGGCCGAGGGCCACGTTCTCGAGCACCGTGCGCCAGGGGAACAGCATGTCTTGCTGCGGCATGTAGCCGAAGCGGGACAGCCGCTCAGCGGCCGGCGGCGCCTCGCCGTCGACGATGATCCGCCCCGCGTCGACCTCGTCCAACCCGGCGATCAAGTTGAGCAGGGTCGTCTTGCCACAGCCCGAGGGTCCGACCAGCGCGGCGAACTCGCCGTCGCGGACGGTGAGTGACACGCCGCGCAGCGTCTCCACTTGCTCGGCGCCGCTGCCATAGGTCTTATCGACCGCCTCCACCGAGAGCATGCGCTGGCCGCCCGTCGCTCGACGTGACTTCGCTGTGGCCCGGCTAGTTGATCGAGGCGCGCGCTGCCGCGTAGATGGCGTTCGTGAAGTGGGCCGCGTAGTCGGGCGGATCGACGAGCGGATCGCCATCGGCGTCGATCAACAGCCCATGCTCGAACAGCCACGCGGTGTAGCCGCGCCACTGCGGCAGCGTCTGCGATCCCCAACGGCCCTCAGGGTCGACGTAGTACTGAGCGGCCAGCAGCCGGGCCGACTCGAAGACCAACTCCAGGTTGGGGAAGCCATCCTCGCCGGTCACGTCGATCATCATCTGCGCCGCGGCATTCGGCTCCGAGACGGCGTACTCGTAGCCCTGAATGGTTGCCGCGAGGAAGCGGGTCAACACGTCGGCGTCTGAGTCGATCGCCTGTCGCCCGGCGACCAGCACCACACCGGGATAGTCGGGGATGCCAAAGTCGGAGTACTTCCAGGTCTTCAGTTCGATACCGCGTTGGCGGGCCTCGATGCCTTCCCAGGTCACGAACGGCTCGACCGCCTGGACACGGCCCTCGTACAGCGCCTCATACGCCGCGGTGTCCAGGATCACCCCTGAGATGTCCCCCTCGCCACCGTCAGCGCGAACGACCCATTCCCACTGCGGCTGCTCGGCTGGACCGCCGAATCCGCCGTAAATCTGACCATCCAGGTCGCGCGGCCGCTCAATCGGCCCATCCGCGAGCACCGCGATCTGCGTCGGATTGGTCTGCAGCACCGCCGCGATCGAGACGATGTCAATCCCGCGTGCGCGGAACAGCGGCAGGTACGTCGGAAACGAGAACGCCACATCGGCAGCGCCCTGGTCGATCAAGATCTCGCCGGCGACGCCGCTGTACGGCAGCACCTCGACCTCGATGCCGACATCTTCGTACCAACCCTGCGCCATCGCCACGTAGATGCCGGTGTGGTTGGTGTTGGGCAACCAGTCCAGCTGCACTCGGACGACATCGGGTTCGGCCTCCTGCTGCGCCTCCACGACGCGGATGGGGCGCTCTGCGACATCGTCGGCGTCTGAGCAGGCGGTCAGCATCGCGAGCGATGCCACGATCAACAGGACGATCAGCAGTTTCACGTCGAGCATCTGTCTGAACATGGGCATCATTCGCTTCCGTTCACCCACGCGGAGTCAAAGAACTGATACTCGAGCTCCATTGCGGTGCGGTAGTTGGTCGTGATCTGCTGGGAGTCGTCGCCGTGCTCGTCAAGCATCCGCTCGATGATCTGCACCTTGTCCAGGTAGTCGCGGCCCGAGTACATGTCGATCCAGAATGCGTAGCGGCTGTCATAGGGCTCGTCGGCCAGGCGTGCGCCGAGCCATCCATACAGCTTGGCGCAGGGCGCCATCGCCGCGATGTGCTCGCCGATCTCGCCCAGCGACGCGTTGGCCAGCAGGAAATCGGTGTAGGCGCGGGCGGCAGGCAATGGCTGCACATCATCGAGCGATACGCCAAGCTCGGGCGCGGTCTGCTCGTGCAGCGTGCCCTCAGTGAGAATGCCGGCCAACAGCTCGCCGAACTGTCGGCGCGTCGCCCAGTCGCGCGCCCGAACGGCGCCCCAGGCGTACGAGCGCGCGTACGCATCGAGATAGAAATGGTCCTGCTGCGCGAACAAGCCGTAGCGGGACGCCGATAGCGATCCATCGGCGAGCCCTTGTAGGAATGGATGCTCCAGACATGCTTCGGCGAGATCACGGTTCGCCTCCCACAGGCGCTGCGACAGCGGCGGATCGGTCACGGTCTTCCTCCTGCTCATGACGTTTCAAGCGGAGAGATCATGCCCTCCGACGGAGACGAGGCCTCGGCAAAGAACTTGCGAGGCATGCGGCCGGCCAGGTAGGCGTCACGCCCGGCGCGGGCGGCCATGTTCATCGCGCGGGCCATGCGGACCGGATCGCGCGAGCGGGCAACGGCCGTGTTCATCAATACTGCGTCGCAGCCCAGTTCAAAGGCAATCGCCACATCCGACGCGGTGCCGACGCCGGCATCGACGATCACGGGCACACCTGCCCGCTCCTTGATCAGCTGAATGTTGTGCGGGTTGCGGATGCCCAGACCCGAGCCAATCGGCGCGCCCAGCGGCATCACGGCAGCGCAGCCGATGTCCTCCAGCTTGCGCGCGGTCACGGGATCGTCGTTGGTGTACGGCAACACCTCGAAGCCTCGGCGGATCAGCTCCTGCGCGCCTTCGAGCAACGCTTCGGTATCTGGCAGCAACGTCTCCTCGTCAGCGATCACTTCCAGCTTGATCATCGAGACGCCCAATGCCTCCCGCGCCAGCTCGGCCGTCAGGACCGCGTCGGCAGCGGTGAAACAGCCGGCCGTGTTGGGCAACAGACCGTAGCCGCGTTCCGTCAGCAGCGTGTACAGGTTGGTCGGGTCCGAGCCGTCGGCCGATCCCACGTTGACGCGGCGCAGCGCGACGGTGACCAACTCCGTCCCCGACGCCGCCAGCGACTCGAGCAGCACACCCTGCGACGGATAGCGCGCCGTGCCCAGAATCACCCGGGAGCGCAGCTCGCGTCCGGCGAGCATCCAGGGATCGGCTTGGTCATCTGAACGGTTCATGTCCTACCCGCCTTGTCGTGCGCCGACAATGTCGATTCGGTCGCCCTCTCCGAGCTCAGTCTCGTCCCACTCGCTGCGCGGCACGACTGACATGTTCAGCGCCACGGCGATTCCCGGCTGTTCGGGCTCGTACCCCATCTCGCAGAGCGCATCAGGCAGCCGCGAGGCAGCGACCCTGACAGACTCGCCGTTGACGGTGATCTCCAGCGTGGATTGCGCCTGAGTCATGGGCGCGCCTCCGTTCCAAACGACGCGATCGCGTCCGGCACCGTGCCGCGCTCGATCGCCTCGACCAGGTAATGCGCCGTCGCCGGCGCGAGCAGAATGCCGTGCTGATAGTGGCCCGTGGCAATCCACAGGCCGTCGCCGGCCTGGCCAATCAACGGATAGTGATCGGACACGGCCGGCCGAATCCCCACGCTCTGCTCCTCGAGCTCAAAGTCGCCGATCTGGGCCACGAGCGACGTCGCGCGATCCCACAGCGTGCGCCGCGCCAGATCCGTCGGTGATCGATCCCAGCCTGCCTCCGGCTCTTTGCTGGAGGCCACAATCAATTCACCGTTGCGCCGCTGCGAGAGACTCACGCCAGGCGTGCGCACGACCCGCTGGAGCAGGTGAGGACCGCGCAGTCGGAGCAGCTGGCCCTTGACCGGTCCGACGCCGCTCGTAACAACCGGTGCGTCGCCTAGTTCGTCGTCGGGTGCGTTGCGACGGATCCGGTCGCACCACGGACCTGCGCTGACGACCACGAGCGCAGCCGAAATCGACTCGGTGCTGGACGACGCGCTGGTTGGCGTCAGCGTCCAGCCGTCATCGCTCCGCGATGCCCGGTCGATCCCACAGCCGTTGCGAATCTCGACGCCCTTCGCGAGGCAGGCCGACACCAACGCGCCGATCAAGCGCCGCGGATCAATCTGCACATCGTCCTCGATCAGCAGACCGCTGACGAGCGCGCCCGTGAGATTGGGTTCCAGCTCCAACGCCTCGCCGCCGGTCAACATCTGCGCCGGCAGGCCGTGCTGCTGGCGGTCGGCGTGCAGCAATTCCAACTGCTCCCCATCGTCGATATCCCGCGCGACCCTGAGCGTGCCGTCATCGTGATAGCCCGCGTCACGGCCGCTGATCGATTCGAGGTCGGCGATGAACTGGGGGTAGCGTCGCAGGCTGTCGAGCTTCAGAGGCTGCATCGCCGGCAGCTCACCGACAGGCAGACCTGCGGTGCCCAACAGACCCGCCGCGATGCGGCTCGCGTGGTAGCCGGGCTGGTCGCGCTCGACGATGATCACGCGGCGACCGCGCTGCGAGAGTTCCAGCGCGATCGACAGGCCAATCACCCCAGCGCCGATCACCGCGGCGTCCCAGGATGACGCGCTCATGCCGGCGCCTCCTGATTCTGCAGCAACCGCTCGTATCCGAACGGCGCGAGGTGGTCAATGGCCTGACCGTTGATCATCAACTCCGCCATCCAATGCGCGGTGCCAGGCGCCAGAAGGATGCCGCCTCGGTAGTGTCCCGCGGCGATGAACACGCCATCCACGTTCGTGGGACCGATCACAGGCATGTGGTCGGAGAATGCCGGTCGCAGACCGACGTCGATCTCGGTCAAGTCGAGATCGTAGATGCCGGGCAGCACCTCAAAGGCATAGCGCAACAGGTCGAGCGTCCCGCCCGCTGACGCTGTCAGATCGAAGCCCTGCTCCTCTTCCGTCGCGCCCAGCAGCAGCTCGCCGTCTGCTCGCGGAACCAGGTAGATGTCGCTGTTGCGCAGCACGCGGTCGGCCAGCGGCTGTCCGCGCAGGTGCACGATTTGACCCTTGATCGGCCGCATGCCGAGCGTCGGCAGCGGCGTCACGATGCAGTCCTCCAGCCAGACACCCGACGCGAGCAGCGCCTGGTCGGTCTCGAACTGGGACGCGCCGGCGTCGCTCTCAATCGTCAGACTGAGCGTCCCGCGGCGCGGTTCGATCGCGCGAACGACCGTCTGGGCTCGAATCTCGACGCCCGACGCTTCACAGGCAGCTCGCAATGCGGGAACGAGACGGCGCGGATCGACCTGCGTGTCGCGCTCAACCAACAATCCGCCGACCGCTCTCGGTGACACGTACGGTTCGATCTGGCGGACGTCTCGGCCGCTCAGCCGCCGTGCGGGCATGCCGCGATCCTGCTGAATGGCGCAGAGGTGGTCGAGCTCCAACTCGTCGTCGCGGTGCCTGGAGACCCACAGGGTGCCCTCGTCGCGGTAGCCGCAAGGTTGGCCGCCGGCGGCCTCGACGGCAGCGACGAAATCGGGATAGCGGCGCAAACTGTCCAGCTGGAGGTCGACGAGCACCTGCGGCGTCTTCTCGAGCTCCGACGACGGCGCCAGCATGCCTGCCGCGACCGTCGACGCCCCGGCGCCCGGCTGCTCGCGTTCGAAGAGGGTGACCTCTGCACCGCGGCGCGCCAGTTCGAAGGCGCAGGCCAGCCCGACCACTCCACCGCCGACGATTGCCGTCCGCATCACGTCACCCGCGCAATCTCGTCGGCGAACGCGCGGCACGCCGCCTGCGGATCGTCCTGACAGACGATCGCCGAGAGCACCGCGACACCGTACGCGCCTGCAGCCAGCACGTCGGCGACGCGGTCGACGGTGATGCTGCCGATGCCAATCACCGGCTTGTCCACTGCGGCGCAGATGTCGGCAAATCGCTCCAGCCCGAGCATCGGCGCCGCGCGATCGCCCTTGGACGTCGTGCCGTAGACGGGCCCGACGCCGAGGTAGTCGACCGGCTGCTTGGCAACCTCGACCGCTTCCTCGACCGAGTTCGCCGTCCCGCCGATCAGTGCATCGGGGCCCAGGATCCGCCTCGCAGCCTCAGGCGGCAGGTCGTCGCGTCCGAGATGGACCGCGCTCGCTCCGACGGCAACTGCGACGTCGACGCGGTCGTCGACGAGCAGCGCGGTGTCGGTGTGCTGCAGGGTGAGGCTGATCAGGTGGGCGGCGCGGATCATCTCCCGCGTCGCGACCTGGCGCTTCTCGCGGTACTGCACGACGTCAGCCCCACCGGCCGCTGCTGCTGCTGCCAGCTCAACCAGAGAGAACCTGGTTTGTAGCACCTCGTCTGTGATCACGTGCAGGCGGCCAACATCAGTCATGGAACCCGCCCCATTCGCCGTTCCAGAACGGCTGCGTCGGACCAACCCCATGGCCGAGGTCGATGCCGTAGCGAATCGCCTCCGTTAGCCAGTACTTGGCGCTCATGACGCATTCGTAGAGCGGCCAATCGCTCGGATACGCCATGCGCGCAGCGATCGCCGACGCATAACTGCAGCCGGTGCCGTGCGTGTGCTTGGTGTCGATCCATTCACGCTCGATCAGCTGGATCTCGCTCGGCGTGACCAAGACATCCGTGCCAGGCGATTCCTCCAGGTGGCCGCCCTTGACCAGCGCCGCACCCGCGCCCAGCTCGAGCAGTGACTGTCCTGCCCGCTTGGCGTCGTCGATGCTGTGTACGGAAACTCCGGTGAGGCGTTCCGCCTCGTGCGTGTTTGGTGTGATCAGGGCCGCCAGAGGCACGATCCGCGTCTTGAAGGTCTCCATAGCGCCATCGGCGAGCAGCGGAAAGCCAGTCTTGGAGATCATCACCGGGTCGACGACGATCTTGGGCGGCTGGCGGAGGGCCAGCTCGTCGGCGACGGCGTTGATCATCTCGGAGTCGCCCAACATGCCCGTCTTGACGACGTGGACGTTCAGGTCTGAGAAGACCGACTCGATCTGCGCCCGCACGATCGAGGTCGGCAGCTGGTAGGCGTCCTGCACTCCGAGCGTGTTCTGGGCGGTGACCGCGGTGATCACCGTCGCGCAGTAGCACGCATAGAACTGCGAAGTCGCCTTCAGGTCAGCCTGGATTCCCGCCCCAGCGGACGAGTCGGAGCCTGCGATGCTGCAGACCACGCGCATGCCGTCATCCTTGTCAGATGCGGGTGGTCGGTTGTCGGTCTGAGAGGCTCGTCGCTCCCTGCGCCGGCATTACCCGGATCAGGTTCGGCGGGTGTGTTCTCAGGCCCGAGTCCGCATGTCACGGCCGGACCACCCCGGGATCGGTGATGGACCTGATGTTAACACAACAGAGCAATCAAGCGGGGTCCAGACCCGCTCGCTTGATTCTCGGATTCCAATCGAACAGCGTCGCGCTCCAGACCTGCAGCGGAAACGGGTAACTATTCACCCCGCCGATCGTGACCAGCCCCGTGGCGTTATATCCGCCAACCGCGATCACGCCGACGCTGTTGACACCGCCAATCGCGACCACGCCGACGGAGTTGACCATGCCGAGCGAGATCACGCCAATGGCGTTGATGCCGCCGATCGCGATCAGTCCGATGCCATTGATGCTGCCTGCGGCCAGCGCGTCAACCTCATTGGTGACGACGTCTCCACCAAGGTCGCTGAGCGCAAAGAGCGCAACGAGGGCGATCATGGCGAGCAGGTCGAGCGCCCAGATGAACGTGATGCCCTGCTTGGTGTTGTGCAGATGCTCTGCCCGATCTGGAACAGCTTCAGACATCGATGGTCCCATCCCCGCATTCGGCTACGGATTGCCAGAGCCGAAGATAGCAAACGAGCCCACTCTGCGATCAGAGTGGGCTCGAGAGCGATGGCGAAGTGGTGCCGCTAGTCGGAGGTGAGCACCAGGGTGCCGGTGGTCGAGAGCGAGCCGCCGGTGCCGTTGACGACGCAGCTGCGCGCCGACGTCTGCTTGCCTGGGTCGCCCGAGAAGCCGCCGTCCTCAGCGGTCCCGCTCAGCTGGCGGTAGGCCTCGACCAGCAGCTGCATGCCGTACATGCCGGAGTGGTTGAAGCTGAGTCCGCCGCCGTTGGTGTTGATCGGCAGGCGTCCGCCGGGGGCCGCGTGGCGATCCTTCCAGAGCGTGAAGCCTTCGCCCGCGGGCGCGAGACCAAGCATCTCCGCCGTGATCCCCGCGGTCACGGTGAAGGAGTCGTAGATCATGGCCATTTCCATGTCTTCGGGTCCCATGCCCGCCATGCGATAGGCCGCAGCGGCCGAGCGTCCGGCCGACGTCTGCGTGAAGTCGCCCATTTCGAGCATGTTCCAGTGCGAGATCGACTCGCCCGCACCGGCAATCCAGACTGGCGGCGTCTTCGACGTCTTCGCGATCTCGGGACCGGTGATCAGCACCGCGCCGCCGTGGTCGGTGACCAGGCAAACGTCGAGCAGCTTGATCGGCCAGGAGATCGGGCGCGAGTTCATCACGGTGTCGACGGTGATTGGACCGCCGAAGGTGTGGCCGCGCTTGCCGCCGCCCCACTCGCCCTTCTCCAACGGCGGCAGGTCGCCCTCGCCCGCCTTGCGGTACATGACCGCGCGCGGGTTCAGCGTGGCCCACTCGCGAGTGACGACGGCGATCTCGGCGAAGTCTTCCTGGGTCGTGCCGTAACGCGCCATGTGCCGATTCAGCGCGTGCGAGTAAGCCGTCGGCGCGCCACCGAGTCCGTAGGCCATCGTGTGCTGCGTCGCCGGGTCCCATGGGTCGCCGGCGCCGCCCGGACGCCCGGTGCCCTTGCCCTGCGTGAACCGTTGGCTAAAGCCCATCTCGCCATGCGTCACGAGCGCGACGTTGATTGCGCCGGCGTGGATTGCGGCGAGCGCGTGATGCACGTGCATTTCGAACGAGCAGCCGCCAACTGCGGTCGTGTCGATGTACTTGGGATGCAGACCGAGATATTCGGCGATCTGCGGCGACCAGCCGGCCGAGAAGATGCCGTCGATTGCGGCGATCGGGATACCGGTCGAGTCGCAAACGTTCTTGATCGCCTCAATGTGCAGGGTGAGCGACGACTTCGGGGTCTGCGGATAGCCGATGTCGTTCGCTTCGGCGGCGCCAATGATCGCCGCGGCCTTGGATGCTGGACCAGGCATGGGTGTCTCCTGTGTGTTCCAGAGTGGTGTCGGTCAGCAGTGGTGAGAACAGCCGCTACACGGGCCGCCAGAAGGGGATATGCACGTCTTCCGACGCTTCCTCGAACTCGATCTGGACGGCAGCGCCAATCTGGATCGACTCCGGGTCGTTGGGGTCAACGCCCTTCAGCACGGTCAGCATGCGGTCGCCCTCGGCGAGGTCGATGTAGGCAGAGACGTAGGGCACGTCGTCGCCCCAGCCGCGCGCGACGAGACCCTTGTTGTGCTGGACAGCGAAGGTGTGGATCGTGCCCTTGCCGGTCGCCTCGACCCACTCGATGCTCATCGAATGGCAGAACGGGCAGATCACCCGCGGGTACCAATGGCAACGGTTGCAGTCGTCGCAGCGGGGCAGCATCAGCTTCCCCTCTTTGGCCCCGTCCCAGAAGGGCTGTGAGACCGGATCGGGACTGGGAATGGGCTTCGTATAGTCAGCCACCGCGTTCCCCTCTCAACAATCGTGTGTATGGGCCGCGCAGTCGGTTGCTGCGCGAACATGGCTCGATCACGTGATTTCGTTCACGCAGCCCGCAGTGTACCAGCAGCCCGCATCGAGGCAGCCGCGAGCGGAATCTGGAACAGGCGCAACAGCTCACGCAGAGGCGACGTGCGTCACCCGGACGGAAAGGTCATTTGGCGGCGACTCCAGCGAGAGCGCAGCTTCAAACACCGTCCCAATCACCCATCCGACCGCAGCGGTCGACCACTCGAGCATCGTCACGGCGATGGCAGTTCGCGCATCCGCGCAATGTCGGGAATAGCCCCTTTGACTTCGAGTCCGACCTGGGCGAATCCAATCCGAGACGACCCGAGATGAAAGGTAAGTTCCGCCTCTTCCACGTCCCACACGCGAGAAGTCCCCGCGCTGCCTGCTGTGGACCACCGCATCTGTGCTGATCGATTGAGGAAGGTGCTCCAGAGGTGTTCATACACCTCATTCGGAGAATCGGGATCAGGAGCCACCCGCTCGGGAATCGGGTCAAAGCGACCGAATGCGTCAACGAACAGAGTCGCGGACATTGTGGATGCCTAAACTTGGTCGGACTTCAGAGTGGAGGATTGCCGAGGAGGTTACGCGGAAAGCTGTAGTGCCTATCGGGCGGATCGCTCTGGCCGACTAGATCGACATCGACGACCCCGAGGTATCCAACAAGACTGGTTAATGGGCCGCAGAAGTTGCGTGAATTCACGCGATTGCTCGTGTGTTAGTACGACCGGACGTCCTGTTTGTTGTATCCCACGCTGATCCATCTGCACCAGCCCCGCGCTTCATTCCAGCAGAAAACGCCTTCAGCCAAACGGTGACCCTCGCCCGATACGGGCAAGCATCTTCGTCAACGAATGGAGACCGGCGCGCAGGACCACCCGCGGCTCTCGCTCTGGCGCCGCTTGAGCCGCGTCTGCGCCGAGACAACCCGCTCGCACATCCGGGTTACGGAGATCAATGCTCCTGGCGTCCGCTCAGCGGCGACGGAGATAGCGGTCGTTGAACACGTTGTAGACCGGCGAGAGCGAGCTGGCGATGGCTTTGCCAGTCCGCTGGCTGCGGTTCAGCTTGAACCGCTCGATGACCATCGCGGCCCGCTGCCGACGCAGCCGCTTGCGCTCCTGCTCCCGCTGCACCATCCAGCGCCGGCGCGCGACGCCGCGCTGGTGGGCGTCCTTGTCGGTCTGGTCCAGCGCCGAGTTCGGCGCGTAGGGATTAGGGTCGGGGACGGAGATCATAGCGTCACGCTCCTCGCGCTTGGTTGAGGGCCGGCCGACGACGCTGAGCCGCCTGTCCATTGCCCTCATTGCCGACGCTATGGCGGATCGCGGTCTGCGGTACGAGCGGATTGTGAACGTCGTGGAAACCGCTTCGAGTGCACACTTCGCTTGACAAGCAAGTCTCAGTTCGGCGGTAGCCTGCGCAGGAACTAGACCTGAGGAGTCCCATCATGCTGAAGCAGTTCGCCGTCCCCGATGAGATTGCCGTCCGCATTCCACCCGATGCCATGCGCGGCGCGGTGCATGAGATCTTCACCACGCTCGGCATGCCCGACGACGACGCGGCGCGCAGCACCGACACGCTGCTCTACGCCGACCTGCGCGGGATCGACTCGCACGGCGTCTCGAACATGCTGCGCGCGTATGTCGCCGGCATCAACGCGGGCGATATCAATCCGACTCCGAACTGGACCATCGAGCGGGACGCCCCCGCCGCGGCGACGATCGATTGCGATCGCGGTCTGGGCCTGACGGTCGGCCCGCAAGCGATGGAGCTCGCGATCGAGAAGGCGCGCAACCAGGGGGTCGCGACCGTCGTCTGCAACAACGGCCGCCACTTCGGCGCTGCCGCCTACCACGCGCAGATGGCGCTCGAGCACGACATGATCGGCCTCTCGATGACCGTCGGCGGACTGCTGGTCGCGCCGACGCACGGCGCGCAGGCGATGGTCGGACTGAACCCCATGAGCATCGCCGCGCCGGCCAACGAGGAGGCGCCGTTCATCTTCGACGCATCGATGTCGTCGGTTGCGGGCAACAAGATTCGCCTCGCCCAGCGGTTGGGCGAGGATCTGCTGCCGGGTTGGGTCGCCACGGCGGACGGCACGCCGATGATGGAGTCCGCGCCGACGCCCGACGAGTTCCTGATGCTGCCGCTCGGCGGCACGCGAGAGATCGGCTCGCACAAGGGCTACTCGCTGGCCGTCATGATCGACATCCTCAGCGGGATCATGGCTGGCGCGGGATCGGCGCTGTTCAGATTCAAGGGCGTCGGACACCACTTCACCGTGTTCAACATCGCGTCGTTTACTGATGTCGATGAGTTCAAGGGTCACATGGACGAGTACTTGAAGGCCTTGCGCGAGACGCCCACCGCGCCCGGCGAGGAGCGCGTCCTCTACGCAGGACTTGAGGAGCACGAGCAGGAGATCGAGCGCGCCGAGCGGGGGATTCCGTATCACCCGGAGGTGATCGAGTGGTTCCGCTCAGCGTTCAGCGACCTCGGGATCCGGGATCACTTCGCCGGGATCGCCTGAGCCAGAACGGGCCCGCTGCCAGGCAACGTCACGCATCGCTCGACTCATGGTGCTGAAGGTCCACAGCATGAGCACCACGCCCAATCCCCAACCGAGCGGGAGACGGATGATCGCGTACGTGCTGGCGCTCACTTGGTCGAGAATCCACCATCGCAGCACACCCGCGAGCGCGATGTACAGCCCCCACACAATCGTCAAACGAATCCAGACGCGATGATCAGCAGGCATCTGCTCGCGGATGCTGGGAAACGTCTCGCGCACGAGGGCGCTGACGATCGGTCGTCCGAGCAGGACGGTGATCAGGAACACGCCGCCGAGCACAAAGTTGTCCACGAAATCGCGCGCCCAGTAGACCTTGCCGTCGCCCTCGATCAGTCCCCACACGCCGAAGCCCACATTGAACGCCACGCTGAAGACCATCAACCAACGCACCACCTGAATCCGCGGCCGATAGTGCCGCTGAATCAGATAGACCGCAACTCCGACGATCACCGCCGCCGCGATCGCGCCGCGCACGCCGGCGATGGCATTGAAGATCAGATACGACAGCGTCGGTGCCACGCCCAGCACCGCGATCGGATCGACCTGCGGGAACGACTCGACCTTGCGCGCCCATTCGGGTGGCGGCGGCTCGTCGGAGTTGCGCAGTTGACGGTCAGCGTCGGACGTCAAGCGGGCTAGTGTTTCCAGAGTGGCGATGCGACGTTCAGCGACACCTCGGCCGCGCTCTCGCAGACGGCCTTGATCGTCACGGTCTGCACCTCCGACGCCTCGGGTGAGGAGCGCGGGTGTTGCTCCGGGTACCAGTTGACCTCGGCGATGCCCCACTCATCGGAGTCGACGGTGCGCTCGCGTCCGCCCGACGAGGCCAGCGTGCCCGGTCCATCCTCGATCGTGAAGGCGACCGGCGCGCCGGCCAGCGATCCTTCGCGGCTGCTGATCGAGGCGGACACCATCCGGTAACCCACCTCGCCACGGTCGGCCATGCGCACGCTCACCTCAACTGTGTCTTCCGGCATCGGCCCGCTCCTCAATGCTGTCAATCTTGTCAGTGCTGTCAGTGCTGATCGTTGACTGAACAGACTCAGACTATCAGCGAGCGGCGTGTATTCGGTATCGTCGAGGCAGGACGCTCAACCGATCACGTCCCCAACCGCTCGGAGTTCCCCATGGTCCGCACGTCCGACATGCATCCCGACATGGCCAAGAACCTGCTCAGTCTGCCGCTGCCGCAGATCGAGCCGCAGGCATGGATTCCCGCACGGCCGCTCTCCGAGCACCAGGTGGCGATCGTCACGACTGCGGGGATGCACCCCAGCGGCGACCGACCGTTCAACCCCGGCTCGGTCGAGTATCGGCTGATCCCCGGCGATGTCGACTTCGCCGACCTGCGCATGTCGCACCTCTCGGTCAACTTCGACCGCTCCGGCTTCCAGCAGGACATCAACACCGTCTTCCCGCTCGAGCGCCTGCGCGAGCTGGCGGCCGACGGCACGATTGCCGGCATCAGCCGCTATCACTACTCCTTCATGGGCGCGCAGCCCGATCCGACTCGGCTGGAGAAGACGGGTGAAGAGATTGGCCGGTTGCTCGCTGAGGACGGCGTGACGGCAGCCTTCCTGACACCCGTTTGACCGTTCTGCACGCGCGCCGTGTGCGCGCTGAGCCACTACATCGAGCGCGGCAGCGAGGGCCGCGTAGCCACGACCGGCGTCTCCCTGATCCGAGAGCATGCCGAAGGGATGGCCCCGCCGCGCTCCCTATTCGTCCCGTTCCCGCTCGGACGCCCGCTCGGTGCGCCCGATCAGCCCGACTTCCAGCGCGATGTGCTGCTCACGTCGCTGCAACTGCTGGAAACGGCGGCCGAGACGACACTGACCGACTATCCGCACGACGCCCCGACGTCAGGCGACGACCCGTGGGCCTGCGCAGTGGCGCTCGCACCGCCCGAGCCGGCCGACGCGACCGAAGCGCTGCGCGATCAGTTGATCGCCGAGATTCGCCAACTGGCCCCGTGGCACGCGGAGTCGGTTAAGCGCCGCGGACGCTCAACCGTCGGTGTCTCGGGCGCAACGCTCGATCAGGTGGAAGATTTGGCTGCGCTGCTCGCCGACTTCGCCACCGGCGCTGAGCCCGTTGACGGCGAGATCGACTGGAATCATCGGATGCCGGTGCGGCTCAAATTCGCCTCCGACGACTTGCGGGCGTTCTATCACGAGGCGGCCACCGCGCAGCCCGGCGCGAAGTACCCGACCGACGCCGATCTCAACGATTGGCTGTTCAACCAGACCTTGCTGGGCACGGTGCTGCGCCAGATCGTCGGCAGAATGAGCCAGAGCGACGACCGTCGCGTGGCCGGGCTCGTGATCGGCATGATTCCCGCCGGCTTTGCCCGCCCTCGATCCTGACCGCAGACTGCACTAGGCAGGCGGCCGCAGGGGATCGTGCGCGTCAAACGGATCGGTGAACGGCACCCCGAGGCCTGACAGCGCGCCCTGCAGATTCTCGCCAGCTGGCGCACGGTCGAGGGCGAGCCAGGTCAGCACGCTGGTCAGCGTGGACAACGTCTCGGCCTCCGAGAACGCGCAATGGCCGGCCCGCCGCACGGTCCTCGTGATCAGATTGCCGCCGAACCCCGAGTCGTTGACGAGCCGCTGAAAGTCGCGATCCAGGTGGATCGGCGTGTAGAGGTCGCCAGTCGTCTTGACCGACATCGTCGGGACGCCCACGACTCCCGTGGGAACACCCACACCGGGATCGTTCCGGCGAGCCGCAGTCGACGCGATCCGGATCACCTCCGCATTGAGACGTTCGAGGTCAATCGCGGCTGAGGCGTCGGCATCGTAGACATGGGAACGGGTATCGACGGGCGGCAGACTGGGCGGGGACGCAATCACGGCGCCGGGCGTCGGGCTGCCAGCGTCGAGCAGCGCGGGCCAGAGTACGCCGCCAAGCGCGAAGTTGACCCGCCACTGTTGGCGCAACCCATCGTCGAAGCCCCAACGGTCGCCGCCGGTGAAGCGATGGACCAGCGCAGCAAACTGCTCACCCACAGGCGTCAGGCGCAGGCCGGCGTCGTCAACCGTGCCGAGTGCCCGCGACCAGGCGATCATGCCCTCCGTGTCGAGCTGCGCTGGCGCGTCTCCGATCAGCCAATGCGCCCAAGCGTGCCACGCGGCCAGATAGTCCACGACCCAGACGTTGCCCGCGGCGGGGCAGATCGCGATCGCCGCATCGATCTCTTCAGGGAACTCCTGCGCCATAATCTGCGCGGTCGCGCCGCCCATCGATCCGCCTGCGACGACCGTCCGCGATGGTGCGCCAGCCAGCTCTGCGACCCGGTCCTTGACGCGCAGCAGATCGTCCACGCCGACCCCGGGCACGTATCCGTTGACGCGGTAGGTCGATGTCGCCCATCCGAAGCCGAACGAGAGGATCAGTTCGCGCGCGACGACGCTGTCGAAGCGCAACCGCGTCGAGAATCCGGTGCCGTCCTCATTCAGTCCGCGAAATCCATGCGCCCACAGCACCAGGTCGCCGGTCCACTGCGCGGGCAGCTCGATTCGATATCCCGCGCCGTCGATCACGCCGTTGGCCGATCGTGCGCCAGGCGCGGGATCGAACGCCGGGTCCTCCAGCTCCCAATCGCCAGACTCGACGTCAGGCACGAGCAGTCGCCGCCCAGCCGGCGCATGCTGGGCGGGTGGGGCAGCGCGCTCTTGCTCCACCTGGACGGCCTGCGCCTGCGGTTGCGGCGTCCGCTCCGGTTCGGGCGCACGCTGCGGCTGTGGACTGGCGGGCGGACTGGCGGGCGGATCCGGCGTTGGTTGCGGCATGCTCTGCGGGAGGTCAGCGTCCCCGCATCCGACGACGATCAGCGCGGCCGCGCCTCCCGCGGCCAGTGCGCCGCGCTGCAGAACGCGCCGTCGAGTGAGTGCCATTCGATTGCCCCTGCCACTGGCCGCAGCTATGTTCGGGATTGACATTATCCAGGTTGCAACGCAGAGACCCGGCTGGTTGACATGAACATCCACGAGTACCAGGCCAAAGAGATCTTCAGGCGGCACAACGTGCCCGTGCCCGGCGGCGGCGCGGCCGCGACCGAGGCCGAAGCCCGCGCCCTGATCAAGGAGCACGGCCCCGATGTCGTGATCAAGGCGCAGGTCCACGCCGGCGGACGCGGCAAGGGACGCGTCGTCAAGCGCGACCGCGCCTCGCGGACCTACAACGATCTGACACGCGAGCCCGGACGTCACGAAGGCCAGATCAGCGGCCGCCGACGCGGCGGTGTGCGGCTCGCCTCAGGCGTCGAGGACGGGCTCAAGGAGTTCCGCCCGTTGTTGGACAAGGACAACCGCCTGGTCAGCATCCAGACGGGACCCGAAGGCGCACCAATCTCCGCCGCGCTGATCGAACAACAGACCTCGATCGCCCACGAGTACTACTTCTCAATCCAGGTCGACGGCGCCAGTGGACAGCCGCTGATCATCGCGTCTGCCGAAGGCGGACAGTCGATTGAGGAAGTCAACCGCACCAATCCACGAGCGGTGCTGCGCATCCCGGTCGACCCGGTCGAGGGCTTCCCGGCCTTTCGCGGACGCACGTTGGCCAGCCAACTCGGCCTGCCGTCATCGGCGATTCGGCAGGCCGGCGAGATGTTCGCCAACCTCTACAACGTCTTCACCGAGATGGACGCGTCGTTGGTCGAGGTCAACCCGTTCGTGCTGACCGGCGAAGGCACGGTGCTCGCCATCGACGGCAAAGTGGGCCTGGACGACAACGCGTCGTTCCGTCACGACGGATACGAGGCCTGGCGGGACCGCTCGCAGGAGAATCCGACCGAGATCGAGGCCGAAGAGGCCAACATCGGCTCGTACATCAAGCTGGACGGCAACATCGGCTGCGTCGTCAACGGTGCCGGGCTCGCGATGGCGACAATGGACACGCTCATGCTGCACGGTGGCGAACCGGCCAACTTCCTGGACATCGGCACGGTCAACCGCAAGGACCGCGTGGTCGAAGCGCTGCGCATCATCGTCAACGACTCCGATGTGAAGGCGATCTTCATCAACATCTTCGGCGGCCTGGCTCGGGTCGACATCGTGGCTGAGGGCGTCGTCGACGCCGTCAATGAACTGAAGATTCGGCAGCCGCTGGTCGTGCGTCTCAACGGCTCGAACGTCGAAGAAGGCCGCCGTGTGCTGCACGACTCCGGCATTGACGTACAGACGGCCGACGAGCTCGGCGACGCCGCCGAACTCGCGGTCCAAGCCGCCGCCACGGCCGCCCGACGCCGCAGCCGCAACTAGACCTCCCTGACTGCCTGAAGGACACCGGCGCATGAGCATCCTCCTCAACAACCGCACCCGACTCATGATTCAAGGCCTCGGCAACGAGGGCCAGAACCAGATTCGCCGCTCGCTCGACTATGGCACGAGAGTGGTTGCAGGCGTCCATCCCGGATTTCGCGGCGGCGACACGTTCACGCACGACGACCACAGCTTCCCGGTCTACCCGACGGTCGCCGAAGCCGTCGAACAGACACAAGCGAACTGCAGCATCATCTACGTCCCCGCGCCCGGCGCGGCCGACGCGATCCTCGAGAACATCGCGGCCGACGTGCCGCTGATCGTCTGCATCACCGAGGGCGTACCCGTCCATGACATGATCCGCGTCCGCAGCGCGATCGCCAACTCCGAGAGCAAGCTGATCGGCCCCAACTGCCCGGGCATCATCCAGCCGGCGTCGAAATGCCGCGTCGGCATCCATCCGCCGGACGTCTTCATGCCCGGCAACGTCGGCGTGGTCTCGCGCTCGGGCACGCTGGTCTATGAAGCAGTGGACCAACTGAGCCGGGCCGGCATCGGGCAGTCAACCTGCGTCGGCGTCGGCGGCGACCCCATCATCGGCGAGCAGCAGCAAGCCATCCTGCGACGCTTCCAGAACGATCCGGACACCGACGCCGTCGTGCTGATCGGAGAGATCGGCGGGCTCGCGGAACAAGCCGCGGCGGCGTACATCAAGCGCAGCATGACGAAGCCGGTGGTGGCCTTCATCGCCGGCGCCACCGCGCCGCCAGGACGACGGATGGGGCACGCCGGGGCAATCATCGAGGGTGAAGCGGGCACGGCCGAGGCCAAGCTGGCCGCGCTCGAAGATGCCGGCGCCGTGATCTCCCGCAGCCCGGCCGAGATCGGCTCAACGATGCGTCGCGTGCTCGAAGAAGCCGGCAAGTACCAACCGCCGGGCGCGGCAGAAAACGAGTAGCACGCCAATGACCGATGGCTCGCTGACACCAAGACAGCAGGGTCAGATCGCGACCCTCGCCGGGTTCCTCTCGCCGTTGGTCGGCATCCTGCTGATGATCATCCTGGCCGTGCTGGTCAACGTCGTGGTGGGCATCATCGTCGGCGCAATCGCCGTACTCGTCATGGTGCCGATCACCCAGCGCCTGCTGCGCCGACGCAGCCAGTCCTAGTCGCTGGCCGCCCGGATTCAGTCTGCTTCCTCGTCTTCCGGCGGCCAGCATTCGTCGTTCGGATCCGCGTCGGGTGCGAGGTTTTGCTTTTCCTTGCCGACGATGCCCGTTGGTTCCGCAAGGAATTCCAGCAGTTCTTGCACCGCACCTGGCCCGATCTGCTCGTCGTCGAGAATCTCTGTGCCGTGCAGGTCCGTGTCGTAGATCACGAAGCGGGTCGGCTCGCCGGATTTCTGGAAGTAGCGATTCGATTGCCAGTACGAGCACTGGTTGCGCGCGCCGACCATGAACAGCTTGGGCGCCTCCACATCGCGGATCGTGCTCAACGCCTCCAGCTTGTCGAAGTCAGCGCCGCCGCGGTCGGAATCGGACGGCTCCTTGTTGGGAAACTGATTGGGGCTGGAGATCGCGCTGACCGCCTCCAGCTCGTCGCGGTAGGCCGCGACCTGCAGCAGGCTCGTACCTCCCATGCTCACGCCGACGCCCAGAATCCGCCTGGCGCCCTGTTCAACCGCGTAGTCGATCGCCGCCTCCCACTCGAGATAGATATCCGGCACGTCCTCAATCTGGCGATCGCTGTAGACACAGGGCGTGTCGCCGTGACAGCGGAAATCCCAGCGCAGGACGCGGTAGCCGTCCGCGACCAACCGCTCGGCGAGCCGATCCCAGATGCCGCGGTTGGTCGGATTGGTGTTCTTGGTGCGGTACATGTGACCCAGCAAGACCCACTCGTCGCCGTCCCCACTGGTCTCCGCCACGAATCGGGCCCCGTCGTACGACTGCAAGACGAAGGGGTCATTCTGATCGCTCTTGGTCACGAGCGCGAGTGGCAACGCAATCGCCAGCGCGACCGTGATCGCGCCGAGCGCACCGAGCATCGGCAGCCAGCGGTTGCCGAGCAGCTGCGGCAGCGCCGCATCAAGCCGTTGGCGCAGATTCCACAGATCCAGCACTCGCTGGCGCATCGCGGCCCCGCTTGTCTGTCTGCAACGCGACTGATGCGACACGATTCGTGACACTGGCAGCGCTGTGTTGCGCAGCATATGCGTCGCTCGCTGCTAATCTCGCAAGTGGAGGGTTCGCATAGTGGCCTAGTGCGCCCGCCTGCTAAGCGGGTTCGGGGGAGACTCCGTCGAGGGTTCGAATCCCTCACCCTCCGCCACTGAATCGAGCGACACCATGCCCCAATATCACATCTGGACTGTCGGCTGCCAGGTCAACACGGCCGACTCGGCCAAGCTCGCGGCGGGATTGCGGCGCCTCGGCATGGACCCCACCGATCAGCCGCGCGACGCCGACCTGCTCGTGCTCAACACCTGCGCCGTCCGACAACACGCCGAAGACAAGGCCCAGGCCAAGCTTGGCTCACTGAAGCATCTGAAGGCGGCGAATCCCGATCTGCGCATCGCCGTGATGGGCTGCATGGTCGGACCGCATACCGCGCGCGGCGACGACCCGATCACCAAGCGCTTCTCCTTCGTCGACACCTGGGCCCAACCGCAGCGATTCGACCAGGTCGTGAGCCTGCTCGATCTGCCGGGCGTCCCAGCGGGCATCCCCGAGCCTGAGGACGACGGCGGCGAGTTCTGGCCGGAGATCTTCCCGGACAACACCAGTCCGACGGCCTTTGTGCCTGTCATTGAGGGCTGCGACAAGTTCTGCACCTACTGCATTGTGCCGCTGCGGCGTGGACGCGAGCGCTCGCGGCCGATCAGTGAGATCGCCCGAGAGATCGAGGCGCACACCATGCGCGGCGTGCGCGAGGTCACCTTGCTGGGACAGACCGTCGAGGCCTACGGCAAGGACCAGCCGTCCGTCGACCCGGCGACGGAGCACGCCGACCTCTCAGACCTGATGCGCGCCATCCATGACCTCCCCAATCTCCACCGCATCCGACAGCTGACCAGCTATCCGCCCGACATGACAGATCGAATCCTCGAGGGCATGGCTGAGCTGCCAAAGGTCTGCGAAGCGTTCTCGCTGCCCGTCCAGGCAGGCTCGGACGATGTACTGACCAACATGCGGCGCGGCTATTCCGTGGCGCAGTTCCGCGACCGCGTGGACAAGGTCCGCTCGCTCTGGCCCGACGTGAGCATTTCGACCGACGTGATCGTCGGCTTTCCCGGCGAGTCCGATCGGGACTTCCAAGACACCTACGACCTGCTCGCCGACATGCGGTTCGACAAGGTCCATGTCGCCGCATACAGCCCGCGAACCGGCACCTTCGCTCAGAAGAATCAGCCCGACGACGTCCCCCACGAGCTGAAGATGGAGCGCCTGCACCGCATCGAAGATTTGCAGCGCGACATCTCCTTCCAGATCAACAACCGCTACCTGCTGACCGATGTCGAAGTGCTGCTGGAATCGACGAAGCCGTCAGAGCACGAGGGCGTCGAGCGGCACACCGGCCGCACGCGCACCATGAAGCTCGTCCACTTCGACGCACCCATCGGCCAGCATCATCCTGGCGACATGCTCGATGTCACGGTCACGAGCGTCGGCGCGTGGAGTCTGCAGGGCGTGCCGGCCTAGACCGATGACGACCGAGACCCGCTCCGGCGCCGTCAACCAGGCTCTCGGCACGCGCCGCCCAACGGTCGCGGTCTTGGTCGTGATCTTCACCGTCTACGAGGGTGCGCTCCAAGTGCTGTTGATCGAGCGATCGGCCGCGCCGGCGGAGGGTCAATGGGCGATTCCTGGCGGAGCGCTGCATCACGGAGAGACATTGGAACAGGCCGCCGTGCGCAAGCTCGCCGAGGAAACCGGCGTCACCGATGTCTTCCTCGAACAGCTCTACACCTTCGGCGACCTCGATCCGGACGCGCCCGACGGCAGCGTCGGCGTGACCTGGTTTGCACTGGTCGATCCCGAGCGCGTGCGACTCGCGGATCGCAGCGCCTGGCGTCCACAGTGGTGGAGACTGGACGCGACGCCGCCGCTCGCCTTCGACAATCAGCGCGTGCTCGACGAGGCGCGCCAGCGGCTGATCAACAAGCTCGAATACACGACCGCCGCATACTCGCTGCTGCCGCCGCGCTTCACGATGCGGGAGCTGCAGGAGGTCTATGAGGCGATCCGAGGCCGTCCGCTGGACAAGCGGAACTTTCGCCGCTGGATGCTGAAACGAGACTTCATCACGGCCACCAACGAGCAGAGAAAGGAGGGCCGCCACCGGCCAGCGGGGCTCTACCGCTTCGCCGAACGGTCCTAGCCTCCCCTGCTGGAAACCTGCACATCACGCTGTTCCCGGCCCGCTCCCCCTCCTTGCAGGAGAAGCGGGTTTCGTCGCAAGGCCCCGCTGGATGCGCCACGGGAACCCTGCCTCGATTATGTCTAGCCGCAGCTGCTTGGCGCTGCAGCGTTAACCGTGTCTTGACAGCAACCTGCCAATTTGCAACACTAATCCGACACTGATAGTGTCAGACAGACACTAAGTAGCAGCGTTCAGAGTCCATCATGACCGAAGCCATCGTCGTCGAGACCGATTTCGTTCCAGAGATCCTGCCGCCCAACCTGCCCGATGAGGCCTGTGAGACTGACATCGCCACGATCCCGTTGGCCTCGGAGCCGCACCTGCCCGATTGGCAGCCGGAGATCCCGCAGTCGTACCTGCAACTCTCGGGCGACGAGTTGCGCGAGCGCATCCGCGCCGCGCGGAAGCAGCTGGGCGAGCGCCTGCTGATTCTCGGTCACCACTATCAGCGCGACGACATCATCGAGTTTGCCGATTTCCGCGGCGACTCCTTCAAGCTCGCGCAGCAGGCCGCCGACAACTCGGCCGCCGAGTACATCATCTTCTGCGGCGTCCACTTTATGGCCGAGAGCGCTGACATCCTGACCACGCCCGAGCAGACCGTCATCCTGCCCAACCTCGCCGCCGGCTGCTCGATGGCCGACATGGCGCAACCGGAAGATGTCTACGACGCCTGGGACGACCTGTCGGAGTTGGTCGACACCGAGCGCGTGATCCCAATCACCTACATGAACTCCGCCGCCTCGCTGAAGGCCTTCGTGGGCAAGCACGGCGGTGCGGTCTGTACCTCGTCCAACGCGACGGCCGTGCTCGAGTGGGCCTTCGAACATGGCGACCAGGTGCTGTTCTTCCCCGACCAGCACCTGGGCCGCAACACGGGCAAGCGGTTGGGCATCGACCCGGCGACCGAAACCGCTGTCTGGAGCCCGCGCAAGGTCAACGGTGGACTCACCGAGCAGCGCATCCGAGACAGCAAGATTCTGCTCTGGCAGGGCCACTGCTCCGTCCACATCCGATTCCGAACCGAGCAGATCGCCAAAGCGCGTGAGGAACACCCCGGCGTGCGTGTCGTGGTGCATCCTGAGTGCCCCGAACCCGTCGTCGACGCCGCCGACGCTGATGGTTCCACTGAATTCATCATCAACTACGTACGCAACGGACCACCAGGCGCTTACGCGGTCGGCACGGAGATCAATCTCGTCCACCGCCTCAATGAGGAAGTGCAGTCAGACGGCAAGACGGCATTCTGCCTCGACCCCGTCGTCTGCCCCTGCGCGACGATGTACCGCATTCACCCGGCCTACCTGGCCTGGGTCACCGAGTCGCTGGTGGCAGGACGAGTGGTCAACCCGATCCGCGTCGACGACGAGACACGCGAGTGGGCCCGTGTCGCGCTCGACCGCATGCTGGCCATCACCTAACCGCTGACCATGCGAATCCTCGTCATCGGCAGCGGCTTGGCGGGCATCAACACCGCTCTGTTGGCGTCGGAGTTCGCAGCTGTCACGCTGCTGAGCAAGGCCGACCTGTCGGAAACGAACACGCGCCGCGCCCAGGGCGGCATCGCCGCTGCCATCTCGTCACTGGACGATCCTGACACCCACGCCGCGGACACGATCCGCGCCGGCGCCGGCCTCTGTGATCCGCAAGCGGTGCACGCGCTCACGGCGGACGGGGTCGCAGCGATCGAGCGGCTGCTGCGGTTGGGCGTTGAGTTTGATCGCGCCGAATCGGGCGAGCTGTCGCTTGCCATGGAAGGCGCACATTCCACGCCGCGCGTCCTCCACGCCGGCGGCGACGAGACGGGGCTGCACATTCAGTCGGCGCTGCTCAATCGGCTCGCCGAGGCCGATGTCGACGTCCGCAGCGGCGTGACCGTGACGGAACTCGTCATGGACGCCGGCCGCTGCGTCGGAGCGATCACCGATGCTCGCGAGACGATCCTTGCCGACGCCACAGTTCTGGCCACCGGCGGCGCGGGCGCGCTCTATCGCGTCACCACGAATCCGCTGACCGCCAGCGGCGACGGCGTCGCCCTCGCGCTGCGAGCGGGAGCGCTGCTGCGCGACATGGAATTCGTCCAGTTTCACCCCACCTCCCTGGCCGTTGGCGGATCTGCGTTTCTCATCTCGGAGGCGCTGCGCGGCGAGGGCGCCAGGCTGCTCGATGCAACGGGCGAGCGGCTCATGGCGCAAGTCCACCCAGACGCCGAGTTGGCCCCGCGTTCAGTCGTCGCGAACGCCATCTCGGCATCGATGCAGCGGGACGCGACCGACCACGTCTGGCTGGACATTTCGCATCGTGGCGCAGAGTTCCTGCAGGCCCGCTTCCCCGGCGTCCACCGCGGCGCTCTCGAGCGTGGCTGGGACATCACGGCAGGCCCGATCCCGGTCGCGCCGGCTGCTCACTACCACATGGGCGGCGTGTACACCGACATTGACGGTCGGACCACCGTGCCCGGCTTGTTCGCGGCCGGCGAGTGCGCGTCGAGCGGGGCGCACGGCGCCAACCGTGTCGCCTCGAACTCGCTGCTCGAAGCAGCGGTCTTCTCCGCTCGCGTCGCAGCCGCCATCCAGACCGGCCCAGCTGCCGCCCCGACTCCCGCAGGACAGATCGATCGCATGCCGCTGAGTCCACACGCGAGCGCGCCCTCGTGGGACGACCTCCACGAGACCATGAGCGAGTTCGCCGGCATCACACGAACGGCGGACGGCCTCCGCTCGGCTCTGGAACGCTTCGACCGGTGGACAGACACGGACACCGAAGATCCGTCGCTGCCGTTGGCGACATTGACCGCGCGGTTGATCGCCGAGGCCGCGCTCCAACGCAGAGAATCGCGCGGCGCTCACTTGCGGCTCGACTTCCCCGACGAGCGACCGTCCTGGCGGCGGCACAGTCTGCATCAGCTGGTGATTGAATGAGCGCCGCGCGCGGCCTGGAGCCGGGAGTTGTCCAGCGGTTGGTGGACGCATCGCTGGCTGAGGACCGCGTGGACCTGGACGTGACGACGGGCTCCCTGCGCCGCTGGATCGGGGTTCGACAGGGACAAGCGCTGCTGACGGCTCGGGCGGGCGGCGTGATCTGCGGGCTGTCGTTCGCTCGAGCGGCGTTCGTCGCGCTCGATCCAGACGCCCGCTTCCAGGCCGAGCTGGCCGACGGCGACCGCGCGGCTGCCGGGCAACCCATCGCGACTGTGAGCGGCCAGCTCGACGCCTTGCTCCGCGCAGAACGCACGGCACTGAACTGGATGCAGCGCCTGAGCGGTACCGCGACGCTGACCGCGCTCGCCGTTGAAGCCGCGGGGCCGCACACGACGATCCTCGACACCCGCAAGACCACGCCCGGCCTCAGAGCCGCCGAACGCTACGCGGTCCGCTGCGGCGGCGGCGTCAACCACCGTGACTCGCTGGCGTCGGGTGTGATGCTGAAAGACAACCACATTGCTGCCGTCCGCCAGGCCGGGGGAACGCTCCGCGACGCTGTTGCGGCGGCCCGAGCCAACGTCGGTCCGGCCACGGGCGTCGAGGTTGAAGTGACGAGTCTCGATGAGGTCCAGGAAGCGCTTGACGCCGGCGCGACCGCGCTGTTGCTGGACAACTTCCGCGTCGAAGACTACCCGCCGGCCGTCGAGGCGGCTCGCGCCCACCGCGCTCGCACCGAGGCCAGCGGCGGCATCACGCTCGATCAGATTGCGACCGTCGCCGCCGCCGGCGTCGACTTCATCTCCTTGGGCGCGCTGACCCACTCCGCGCCGTCGCTCGATATCGCGATGGACCTCACGCTCGGCTAGGACCTGCGAGGACGCTCCAGATCGGCCGAGTCGATCACAATCGTGAACGGCCCGTCGTTGACCAATGAGACCGACATCGCAGCGCCGAAGACGCCAGTCTCGACGGGTATGCCAGTGCCTCTCAGACACTGGGCGAAGTAGTCCACGAGCGGTTCCGCGTCAGCTGGTCTGGCCGCACCAGTGAAACTGGGACGACGGCCCTTGCGGACGTCCGCGTTGAGCGTGAACTGACTGACGACGAGCGCCTCACCACCGATGTCGAGCAGACTGTCGTTGATGCGGCCTTCGGCGTCGGCGAAGATTCTCAACCCCGCGGTCTTGGCCGCGAGCTTTTCGGCCTCCGCCTCTGTGTCGCCCTCGGCCACCCCCACGAGGATCAGCAGCCCCTGGCCGATCTCACCGACCAGCTCGCCAGCCACGCGAACGGACCCGTTCGTGACGCGCTGCAGCACGAGTCTCATGAGATTGCGAGATCGGATGACGCCGCGGAGAGCGGCGGAGCGTTACTCGGCAGCCGCGGTGGATGGTTCGCGTTCGCCGGCGTCGCTGCTGCCGGACGACTCAGCACCCTCACCGCTCTCGCCGTGCTCCCCGTCGCCACCGCCGCCCTCGCGATCTTCGTCGCGGCGGTTCTTCCAGTTGCTCTTCTTGCTGTCGGTCGAGTACCAGCCGGATCCCTTGAAGACGATCGCGGGTGCGCTGGGGATGCGCTGCATGGTGTGCTCGCACTCCAGGCAAGGCTGTTGGGCTTCCGCGTTCCAGCCTTCCAGCTTCTCGACCGTGTGGCCGCACTCGAAACACTCATAGACGTAGCGGGGCACGTGCTTCCTCCGCGCAGATACCAAACGACACCTCGTAAGCTATCACGGCGACTGAATCGGTGCGTCCAAGCGGGGTTCACCCCTATACTCGACGTGTATGCCCGCCAACGGGTCGGGACGACCGTGACCAACAGCCAGAATGGCGACTGAGGAGCCGGATGACGACCACGATCTCTATGCGCGACCTGCTGGAAGCCGGCGTCCACTTCGGCCACCAGACCGGCCGCTGGAACCCCAAGATGGCGCCCTACATCTACGGCGCCCGCAACGGCGTACACATTCTCGACCTCGCCCAGACCGTCTCGCGGCTGGATGAGGCGACCGAGTTTGTGCGCGATCTGTCGACCTCCGGTCAACAGATTCTCTTCGTCGGTACCAAGCGGCAGGCGCAGGATGTGATCCGCAACGAGGCCGACCGCGCCAACATGCCGTATGTCGTCACGCGCTGGCTGGGCGGCACGCTGACCAACTTCCAGACCATCCGCCAGCGCGTCGACTACATGATCGAACTCGAGCGGCGCGAGGAAGCCGGCCAGCTGGACCTGCTGCCCAAGAAGGAAGCGCTGAAGCTGCGCGACAACCTCACCCGCTTGCATCGCTACCTACGCGGCCTGCGCGACATGACGTCGCTGCCCGGTGCGCTGTTCGTCGTTGACGTCCCGCGCGAGCACATCGCCGTCGCCGAGGCGCGACGCCTCAACATCCCCATCATCGGAGTCTGCGACACCAACTGCGACCCCAACCAGGTCGACTTCCCGATTCCCTCCAACGACGACGCGATCCGCGCCGTGCGGCTGCTCACCTCGCAGATCGCCGACGCGGCGCAGTCGGGCGGCATGATGCGGCAGAGCGCCGTAGAGGGCGATGACGGCTCCGACGCGTCCTACGCCGAAGCCGCTTCGCTGAACTGAACGAATCCACCCATTCGGATCCGCGCCGCGCTCCCGTGATCGCCACGCGAACCACACAACCAACATCACTCAACTGAGGAGTCTCCACCGTGCCCGTATCGATTGACCAGATCAAGGAACTGCGCGCCGAAACCGGAGCCGGCGTGATGGACTGCCGCCAGGCGCTCACCGACGCCAACGGCGACATCGACCAGGCCCGTCTGTTGCTGCGCGAGAAGGGCATCGCCACGGCGAGCAAGCGCGCCGACAAGGCGACCGGCCAGGGCCTGATCCACAGCTACATCCACGGCGGACGGATCGGCGTGCTGGTCGACCTCCGCTGCGAGACCGACTTCGTGGCCAAAACCGAACCCTTCAAGGAGCTCGCCCACGACATCGCCATGCAGATCGCCTCGATGAACCCGGCCGGTGTCAGCTCGGACGACCTGCCCGACGACGATCCGGACGCCGTCGCGCTGCTCGATCAGGAGTTCATCCGCGACGGCTCGCAGACCATCGCCGACCGCATCAACGATGTGATCGCCTCGATTGGCGAGCGGGTCGAAGTCGCCCGCTTCACCCGCTATGAGATGGGCGAGTAGCCAACCAACACCAACCCAGCGCTCGCAACACGGGGACGAGGACGCAAGTGAGCAGCGAGTCCCCGCCCCGCGTCGTGCTGAAGGTCTCCGGCGAATCGTTGCAGGGTTCGCGCGAGTCAGGCATCGACTCCGACGCGCTGAATGACATGGCGCGCCAGATTGCCGCCTGCCGCGAACACGGCGTGGAGATCGGCGTCGTGGTCGGCGGGGGCAACTTGTTCCGCGGCCGCATCGCCGCCAAGCTCGGGATGAGCGAGGCAACCGCTCATTACGCGGGCATGTTGGCCACCGTGATCAACGGACTCGCGCTGCAAGACGCAATCGAGGCGGCCGGCTGCGAAGTGCGCACGATGTCGGCGCTGCACGTGCGCCAGGTCTCCGAAATCTTCATCCGACGGCGAGCCATCAGACATCTCGAAAAGGGCCGCATCGTCCTCTGCGTCGGCGGGACGGGCAACCCCTACGTCACGACCGACACCGCGGCCGCGCTGCGCGGGATCGAGCTCGACGCCGATCAACTCCTGATGGGAAAACACGGAACCGACGGCGTCTACACCGCTGATCCGGCCACACACTCCGATGCGCGCCGTTACGCGCGGCTCAACTACCGTGACGCCCTGCAACAGAATCTGGGTGTCCTGATGGACGCGTCGGCGCTGACGCTCTGCGAGGAGCATTCGCTGCCGATCGTCGTGTTCAACATCGAGGCGCCTGACGCTATCGTGAAGACGGTGATCGACGGGCCCGACCTGGAACTGGCCGGCACCCGGGTGGACGACGGCGACACCCGACTCGCCGACTGACGACCGTCGCGCCGCACAACCTGGCCGACACAACCGTCCTCTGAGTGGGAGCGCGACATGTCCGAGAACGAACTCCTGGACATCGCCTTCGACGACGCCAACTCGCGTATGTCGGGAGCGGTCACTGCCTTCGAGCGCGATCTGATGGCGATCCGCACCGGCCGCGCCCACACATCGCTCGTCGATCAGATGCGGGTCGACTACTACGGGACCACGATGGCCCTCAACCAGCTGGCCACGATCTCCACCCCCGAGGCGAGGCTGATCGCCATCCAACCATGGGACCGCAACGCGTTCGAGCCGATCACCAAGGCAATTCAGGCCTCCGAAATCGGCATCAACCCGCAGTCGGACGGCATTCTGATCCGACTGGCGCTGCCCGAGCTGACAGAGGAACGCCGCCGCGACATGGTCAGGTTGGTCCATCAGAAAGCGGAGGCCGCGCGGGTCGCGATTCGTAACGTGCGGCGTCACATCCACGACGATCTGCGGGGCATGCAGCGCGACGGCGACCTGACTCAGGACGAAGAACGACGCGCCGAATCGCAACTCGATACGCTGACCGGCCAGTTCATCGCTAAAGTGGATGCTGCGGGCAATCAGAAGGAGCAAGAGCTCCTCGAGGTCTAACACGTGTCCATCACCACCGCCTCTGCGCTCCCCGCATCGCCCGATCCGTCCACCATTCCCGCAACCCAGGTCAATGGGGTCTGCGCCGACCCGGCCGGCGATGTCCCGCACCATGTCGCGGTGATCATGGATGGCAACGGCCGCTGGGCCGCCCAGCGCGGGCTACGCCCGACCGACGGCCACCGCGCTGGTACCGAGAACATCCGCGACGCGATCGAGGCCTTCGCCGAGCGTGGCGTGCGCTATCTGACCCTGTTCGCCTTCTCGACCGAGAACTGGAACCGACCGCGACCTGAGGTGCGCGGCTTGATGCGCATCCTCTCCTCGACCATCGACCGTGAGATTCAACCGCTGCACGAGGCCGGCATTCGGCTGCGCTACATCGGTCGGATCGACGCGCTCGAGTCCCGCCTGCGCCGCAAGATCAACGAAGCCATCGAGCTGACGCGGCACAACGAGCGAATGACCGTCTGCGTGGCATTCAACTACGGATCGCGCGCCGAACTCGTCGACACGGTGCGCCAGATCGTCGCGGAGGGCGTCGCACCCGACGACATCTCGGAGCGGCTGATCTCCGACCATCTCTACACCCGTGACCTGCCTGATCCGGACTTGATCATCCGCACCGGCGGCGACCAGCGCATCTCCAACTTCCTGCTCTGGCAGGCGGCCTACGCCGAGTACGTCTTCTCGGACACGTACTGGCCCGAGTTCGGCGAGCGCGACGTGGACCAGGCGCTGGCCGCCTACGCCCAGCGCACCCGCAACTTCGGCGGACGACCAGCGAATGGCGCGTAACTCCTCGCGTCTGAGGTCGCTGCTGGACGGCAATCTGCGACCGCGTCTGATCAGCGCCGCAATCGGTCTCCCGCTGATTGCCGCGGCCATCCTCGTCGGTGTGCCGCTCTTCGCAGCGTTGATCGCGTTGGCGCTGGCCGTCGCGCTGGGCGAGATTGCCGTGATCGTCGGCATCAACCCGCGCAGCGCGCTGTTCATCGTCGCCGAGGCCACCGTCGGAGCGATCATCGGCGCTGCCGCCCACCCCAGCTTGCCCGTCTTCACGCCGCTGATCATCGGAACACTCGCGGTCGCCGGTGTCGCGACGATCGCCGCGGTCCAGACCATCCCCACGCCCGATCCCGATCAGCTCAAGCGCGTCGTCCTGCACGCCCTCACGATGATCGGCGGCTTTCTCTATCTGGCAATCCCAGGAGCGACGTTCATCTTCGTCCGAGCCGCCGATCAGGGCGACCGCTGGGTGCTGCTGGCCATGCTCGCCGTGATGTCCGCCGACGCCGCAGCCTACGCGGGTGGACGCCTGCTCGGCAGGCGCCAACTTGCGCCGTCCGTCTCGCCCAACAAGACGGTGGAGGGCGCGATCAGCGGGTGGCTCGGCGGACTCGGCGCGACCATCGCGCTGGACCAGATTCTCGACCTCGATGCGGAACTCTGGCCGTTGATCATCCTCGCCGTTGTGCTGCCGCTGGTATCGCAGCTGGGCGATCTCGTCGAGTCCCTCTTCAAGCGCGCGATGGATGTGAAAGATTCGTCCAACCTGATTCCCGGCCACGGCGGCGTGCTCGACCGACTCGACTCGCTCCTCTTCGGCCTGCCCGTCGTATATTTCTTTCTGCAATGGACAACATGACTGAGACCATGACCGAGAACATGATCAGCCCCATCAACCTCGTCCTGCTCGGCTCGACCGGCAGCATTGGTCGTCAGACGTTGGATGTCGTGCGGGCAATGCCCGAGCGGTTTCGCGTGCTCGGCCTGGCGGCTGGACGCAATCTGGATGCACTCGAGGCGCAAGCGCAGGAGTTCACACCCACGTACCTCTGGTCCGCGTCGGACGACGACGCGCGCGTCGCGCAGATCGCCTCCGCGAGCGGCGCGTCGATCACGCCGATGGACGAGATGGCCCAAGATCCCGACGGCGACGTACTCGTCGTGGGCACGGCCGGACGCGCCGGCCTCGAGCCCACGCTCACCTCGCTGGAACGCGGCGGAGCGGTCGCATTGGCGAACAAGGAAGTGGTGGTCATGGCGGGCAAGCTCGTCCGCGACGCCGCCGATCGGGGCGGGGGCGAGCTGCGTCCGGTCGACTCCGAGCACTCAGCCATCTGGCAGTGTCTGTGGGGCGAAGCGGGACATGAGATCCGCCGCATCCTGCTCACCGCATCGGGCGGGGCCCTGCGTCACTTGCCAGCCGACGAGCTCGCCTCCGTCACTCCCGAGCAGGCGCTCGACCACCCCACCTGGAACATGGGCGACAAGATCACCATCGACAGCGCCACCCTGATGAACAAGGGCATGGAAACGATTGAGGCCAAGTGGCTCTTCGATGTTCCCTACGAGCGTGTCGAGATCGTCCAACACGCCGAGTCGATTGTGCATTCACTGGTCGAGTTCAGCGACGGATCGGTCAAGGCGCAACTGGGCTATCCGGACATGAAGCTGCCGATCCAGCTCGCGCTGACGTATCCGCAGCGCTTGCAGCCGACCGTTGAGCCGCTTGACCTGGCGTCGGTCGGCACGCTCAACTTCTCGCGTCCCGACCTCGACCGGTATCCCTGCCTCAAACTGGCGCAGCAGGCGGGACGCGCCGGGGGGACGTATCCGGCCGTCATGGCCGCCGCTGATGAGGTCGCCGTCGAGGCGTTTCTCGATCGACGAATCGGCTTCACTGAGATTGCGGACTTCGTCCACCAGGCGATGGACGCGCACCACAACACCGCTGATCCTGGCATCGATGAGATCGACGCCGCCGACGCCTGGGCGCGCGGCTTTACGACCGGCCGCATCGCCGCCACGGTCTGAGCGCGCCGACCCGTCTGCGTCGGCTAGTACGCTGACGGCATGGTCTTCCTCGACACCATCCTGCCCTTCGTCGGCATTCTGCTCGGCCTGGTCGTGTTGCACGAGCTCGGCCACTTCGTCGCGGCCAAGCTCGCCGGCGTGCGGGTCGAGGAGTTCGGCGTCGGCCTGCCGCCTCGGATCGGCAAGGGACGGCAGTTCGGCGAAACCCTCTACTCCGTCAACTGGCTGCCGATCGGCGGATTCGTCCGCCTGACTGGCGAGGAAGCGTCGGGCCTGCTCGTCACCGGCGTCGAAGCGGACTCCGCCTTCAGCGACCACCTCGTCGCCGGCGACCGCATCATCAAGGTCGGCGGCAAGCGCGTGGTCACGCCCGACCAGCTGATCGACCGACTGCTGTCGACGATGGGTGATCCCAAGTGGGAGGTCACCTACGACCACGAAGAGGCGGACGGCCGCAAGACGACCTGGACGATCAGCCGCAGACTGCCAGAACGCGAAGACGCACCGCCGCGTCGCAACCATCGCACGACCGAAGAGCAGCGGCGCGAGTTCATCAACGATCGCGGCGAGGCAGACATCCTCGGCATCACCGTCGGCATCGATCCGCGCTCGCTGGGGGCCAAGTCGCGTTTCACCCGGATCGTGATCATGGCCGCCGGCGCGCTCGTCAATGCGATCCTGCCGTTCTTCCTCTTTGCCGTTGGCGCGCTCATCCCCGACAACGTATCGGCCGGTCCCGCCGTCGTCACGAGCACCATCGAGTCGGCGCCTGCGCATCAAGCAGGCATCCGAGCGGGCGACCGGATCGTCGCCATCGACGGCGAGCAGATCAGCAACGCCGCTGATCTCTCCCGATACATCCAGCTGAACCTGGGCGAGACGCTCAACGTGACCGTCGAACGGCCGGCCGCCGGCTCGATCACCGACAGCGGAGCCTCGACCGAACCCGACGTGTTCGACACACGGGTGCACGCTCGACTCGCTCCCCAACCGTTGACCCACATTGTGCAACAAGGCGACTCCGTCCACGACATCGCAGACGCGCTCGGCGTCTCGGCCGCCTCCGTGATCGCCGCTTGGGGCATCGAGACGCAAGAGCTGGCGCCGGGCCTGGAGATGGAGCTGCCGGGCGACCGCACCTACAACACGCAGGACGGTGACACGATGCTCTCGATTGCGATTGAGGAGTCCGTCCGCATGGCGTCGATCTATGCCGCGCTGGACATCGACCCGCTCCATCCGCCTTCTGGCATTGAGATCGCCGTCCCCCAAGGCGCGACGGGGATCAGCATTGCCGACGGCACGCGACTCGTCACCCGCGAGAGCCCGTCATTCGGCGAAGCGGTCAGCGCCGGCTGGACGCAGACGCGCGACACGTTCATCCTCGTGCGCAATCGAATCCGCTCCTGGATCGCGGGCGGCGAACCGATCGAACTGTCGGGGCCAGTCGGCATTGCGAGGGTCACCGGCGAGGTGGTCGACCGCGCCGGCTGGAACCGGCTGATCGAGCTCGCCGCGCTGATCTCGCTGAACCTCGCGATCGTCAACATTCTGCCGCTGCCGATGCTCGACGGCGGACGGATCATGTTCGTGCTGCTCGAGATCGTGCGCCGCGGCAAGAAGATCAGCCCGGAGCGCGAAGGGCTCGTGCACATGGCCGGCTTCGCCGCACTGCTCCTGTTCATTGTCGTGATCAGCTACTTCGACATCAGCAGAGCCATCTCCGGCGAGCCGGTCATTCCCTGATCCTGCTCAGCACGCGGGCGCTAGACTGTTCGCGATCCGATTCGTTCGCCAGCCCGAAGGAGTAAGCATGGCGTTCCAGACCTTTATCGACGCCGACACGCACATCACGGAACCTGCCGACCTGTGGACCTCTCGAGTCGCCTCCAAGTGGGGCGATCAGGTGCTGCACGTCAAGCAGGACGACCAGGGCACCAACGCCTGGTTCGTCGGCGACGCCAAAGTCGCCAACGCGCCGTCGGGCGTCTTCGCCGGTTGGAAGGGCAAGTTCCCCAGCTCGCCACCAACCTACGAAGAGGCCCACCCGGCCAGCTTCGACGTGCACGAGCGCCTCAAGCTGATGGATGAGACCGGCGTCTACGCGCAGGTCCTCTATCCCAACGTGGCCGGCTTTGGTTCACAGCGATTCCTCTCGCTGGGCGATCCAGAGCTGATGCTCGAATGCGTCCGCGCCTGGAACGACTTCCAGCTCGACTGGATTTCCGTCGCGCCCGAGCGGTTCGTCGCCAACATCTCGGTCCCGTTCTGGGACATCGAGGAGACGGTCAAGGAAATCGAGCGCGTCGCGCCGAGAGGCATGCGCGGCATCCTCTTCACCGGCGACCCGCAGTCGCACGGACAGCCCTTCCTCGGCGACCACCATTGGGACCCGCTCTGGAACATCGCCTCCGACGCCGGGCTGCCGATCTCGTTCCACATTGGCTCCGGCGACTTCAACGACGGCTTCACGCCTGACCGCCTCGCCGTCGACGGCGCGGAGGTCACCTACGCGCGCACGTCGACCAGTCTGTTCCTGGCCAACGGCCTGCAGATGACCGATCTGCTGCTCTGTGGCGTGCTGCCGCGCTTCCCCGAGCTCAAGTTCATCTCGGTCGAGTCGGGCATCGGCTGGGTGCCGTTCTGCCTCGAAAGCTGCGACTACCACTTCCTTGCGGCGGACATCCGCAAGGCGCGCCCCGAGTTCGAGATGATGCCGTCGGACTACTTCCGCCGCCAGGTCTACACCTGCTACTGGTTCGAGAAGATCGCGCCGCGCAAGCTGATCGACGACATCGGCGAGGACAACATCCTCTTCGAGACCGACTTCCCGCACCCGACCTGCCTCTACGGCAACGTGCAGGAGACCATCGAGGACGGGCTCGAGGGCCAGTCGGAAGAGACGCGCCGCAAGATCCTCTGGGAGAACTCGGCCAAGCTCTACAACATCGACATCCCCGAGGTCATGCCCGCCGGCCTCGCCGCCGCAGCAGCAGCCGGCGGCTAAGCCGCGATGGACATCAACGGCAAAGTCGCGGTCGTCACCGGCTCCTCATCGGGCGTCGGCGAGGCGACGGCCAAGCTGCTCGCCTCGCTCGGCGCCTCGGTCGTGGTCAACTACTTCCGAGGCGCCGACGCCGGGCAACGCGTCGTCGCGGAGATTCAGTCCGCGGGCGGATCCGCCATTGCCGTCCAGGCCGACACCCGCTCCGACGCTGATTGCCGCAAGCTGATCCAGGCCGCCATTGACGAGTTCGGTCACCTCGAAATCCTCGTCAACAACGCCGGGATGACCCACTTCATCGCCCACGACGACCTCGAAGCGGTCACCGACGA
>JAJEBU010000155.1 GCA_022822375.1 Dehalococcoidia bacterium | reverse complement strand
TCGGCGGCGAAGAGCTGACCGTTGTATGCGGGCACGCCAGCGTCGGAGTCGCCGCGTCGGATCATGCCGACGAGCGTGCTGAGGTCGCTCCAGATGCGAGTGGAATTGCGGTCGGCGGGGCCAGACGCGAGCGCGTCGTGGCACTCGCGAGCGAGGCTGGTCGCGCTGCGACGGCTGTAGACGGGCGAGTTGACGGGCAGGAATCCGCGCGCCTCGACGTGGAGCAAGAACATGAATCGGAAGACGAGCGTCAGCGCGGCCTCGCCGATCCGTTCCAGCTGCTCGGGCGCACCCGGATCGACCCCCGCGGTCTCCAGGTGCTCGCCCAGCCCGCGAGCGATCTCGGGTAAGACATCGCGGATCAGACGGTCTTCAAGTCCTCTGCGCAGCTCCTCGCCGAAGTCGCGCGCCTCACGCGCCCAACCCTCCAGCCAGCCATGCTCGCGCAGCGACGGCGGCGACAGCAGCCCGAGGCAAAAGCGGCTCTCCCGCGTGAGGTCGTTGGCGTCGATCTCGAGGTACTGTCCGCCGGCAGCGCCCGATTCGGGTCGGCGCTGGAAGAGTCGGTAGCGTCCGCCGGCGGCCAGAACGCCCCAGGCAGCGCCGTGCCGCTCGCAGTCGGCGAGTAGCAGTCCTTCGGGCAGCGCGCCGTCGGCGGTGAGCTGTCCGAAGGCGTCGGGATCGTTGGAGGGATGCACCACGGCGATTGGAGCGCCGTGCGGGTCATGTGCGTCGCGCAGCAGATGTCCACGCCGCGGCAGACGCTCGGCCGCGTACCCGAGCTTGCGGAAAAGCGGGCTCCAGGCGCGCGCATCGGCGGATGTGACATCGTCGATGGTCTCGTCCAGCTGCGAGCGTCGGGGGCGCAGCCGCTCGCGCACGAAATGGGGCGTGAGCAGCTCCTTGACACGCAGTCCGGGCACGGCCGCGTCTTCGAGTCGGGCGAACTCGCGCGACAGCGTCTGCGCGGCCTCGTTGAAATGCAGCGCTGCTGTCTCTCGCAGGACGTGCAGCACCGGCGCAATGGGGAGCTGGTGGATCGGCCGTGGCTGCTGCGGTCCACAGACGCGGCACTTCGCCGCGTCCGACATCGGCGCCAAGAGGACGAGCGGACGGGGTCCGCGATCCTTGCGCTCGTTCCAACTGTTGCGCAGCTGAGTCTCGGTGCCGCCGCCGCGCCAGAGTAGGTCGAATCCGTCGAGCGTCCAGGCCAGCGCCTCAGCGCCGTCGGAGGACGTCCAGCGCGCGCCGTCGCCGAACTCGGCCGTGAGTCGGTCGCGGAGTGCATCGGCGTTGGTCATGGGAGAAGAGCTCCTCAGAGGGAACGACGGTCAGACGCGCTGGCCCGCTCAGGATACGAGTCAATCGTCGCGCGGTCGGGCGAGATGATCGCAAGCATGATCACTCGCGAGAGCCAGATCGTCCGCTGCTCGATGCCGCATCGTTCTGTCTGGTACGAAGGCTGCCGCGCGGTTTCATTGTCCCTGCGCAAACTGGATCGGGAATGGGTAACGCTCATCCTTGCGAAGGCTCAGCACGGATTGCACACTGGAACGGACGACGTGTGTTGACGTCAGGTGCTCAACGAGCGGGAAGAATCTGTGGGGCGAATGGTGAAATCGATTCAGATCTCTTCGCTGCCTGCTCGAGGCCCAGCGCGCATGCTGATCATCGGCCTGCTGCTGGCCGGGATTGCTGCACTGCTCACGGCATCAGACGTCGGCGCTCAGGAGCCGGTACGCGAGTACCGCTTCGAGGGTCGGGCGATCATCGATGGATCGCCGGCGCCCAAAGGGACGACCGTCGAAATTCGGGTCGGCAACACGGTGATCGCCGCCAGCCAGGTGAGCAATCAGGAAGGCAACTGGTCGTTGCGTGTGAACGCGGAGCTGCTGGAGAAGGGCGTCTGCGACGCGACGTTCTTCGTGGACAATCGGCAGGCTGAGAGACAGTGGAATCGATGCACGGTCAACATCGAGCTTGAGGTGACCAAGAAGGATCCACCTGGCGGTGGCAACCCGCCCACCGATCCACCGGACGACGGCAATCCACCCACCGATCCACCGGGCGATGACGACCCGCCCACCGACCCACCGGGCGATGACGACCCACCGGGCGGTGACGACCCACCAGGCGGCGACGACCCACCGGGCGGTGACGACCCACCGGGCGGTGACGACCCACCGGGCGGCGACGACCCACCGGGCGGCGACGACCCACCGGGCGGTGACGACCCACCGGGCGGTGACGACCCACCGGGCGGTGACGACCCACCGGGCGGCGACGACCCACCGGGCGGTGACGACCCACCGGGCGGCGACGACCCACCGGGCGGCGACGACCCTGACGACGACACCTCTGACGATCCCCCCGCAGATGACGAGGAGGCCGATACGCCTGAGGACGTTCCTGCGGATGAAGAGGATACCGACACGACGTCTGCGACTTCGAACGGACAATCGGACGGGTCCAGCGGTGAGACCGTGCGTCCGCAGTCGCCTCCAGGAACCGGAACTGGTGGGTTGCTGTCGGCAGGCGGCGGAGCAACTGGGTGGTACGTGATCGCAGGCGGCCTGCTGATCGCATCGGTGCTGGCAGGTTCCTCAGTGGCAGTTCTACGTCGACGCCGGTCGGGCTCAGCAGCGGGCTGAGTATCATTGTTGCGTGAGCACCGCGTCGACACAGACGCGGACTCCCATCCACGGTCGGCCGCGATCTGCCTGCCAGTACCGCCGGCGACACGAACGAGGCTATGAGCTTTTCCTGGGAACTGTGGCAGTTTACCGTCGGCGTTCGCTGGCGGATTGCCCTGGCCGTCACGGTTGGCATGTTGGCGGTCACCGCGGGCGTGGCACGGCTGGCGCTGCTGGGTTGGATTGGCGCGCGCATCTTCGAGGGCGACTCGTTCAGCGATCTCGTACCGCTGATCGTCGCGGCGGCGGTATCTATCGCCGCCCGATCGCTGTTCCTCTACGCCAAGGAAGAGATCGCCAACGGCACCGCGCTCCAGGTGCAGTTCTCGCTACGCCAACGTCTGTTTGATCAAGTCACGCGCTTGGGACCGTCGCACTTCGACCGTCAGCGCACGGGCGATGTGACGGTCGGCGTCATCGAGGGCGTGGAGCTGCTGGAGACCTTTTTCGGCCAGTATCTACCCCAGCTGATCGTCGCGGCATTGGCGCCGATTGGCATTTTCGTCTTCATGGGCTTCCTCGACCTGCCAGTGGCGGCGATCTACTTCGGCTTCGCCCTTATCACCCTGCTCGTACCGCAGCTGCTCAAGCAGAAGAATGCCGAGGCCTCCCTGCGCCGCCGGGATGCATACGGCTCCTTCGCGGCCGACTTCCTCGACTCGGTGCAAGGTCTGGCCACGCTCAAGGCCTTCGGACAGAGCGGACGCCGCGGCGCCGAATTGGCCGAGCGAGCGCAGGAGGTGTTCCGGACGACGATGGGCGTGCTCTTCCAGAACGCGGTGGCCCAGGGCTTGACCATTCTGGCGATCACGGTCGGCGCGGCGGTCGCCCTGTACGTCGGCGCGCTGCGTGTGGAGTCCGGCGCGATGGAGCTGACGGAGCTGCTCGTGGTGCTCATGCTGGGCGTAGAGGTCTTCCGCCCGCTGCGTGAGCTGTCACAACTGTTCCATCAGGGACTGCTCGGAGTGGCCGCCGCGGAGAGCGTGCTTGACGTTGACCGCGCCGCGCCGTTGACGCCAGACGTGGACGTGCAACCCGTCGGCGAGCTCGAACCGCGGATCGAGTTCGATCACGTGACGTTCAGCTATCCCAGCGGACGCCGTGCGGCGCTCAGCGAGGTCTCGTTCAGCGTGGAGCCAGGCCGTCGGATCGGCGTCGTCGGACGCTCCGGCTCCGGCAAGTCCACGTTGGTCTGGCTCTTGCAGCGCTTGTACACGCCCCAATCTGGCACAATTCGGCTCGGCGGCACCAACATCAACGAGCTGCGCTTCGCGGACATTCGCGCGCAGATGGCGGTCGTGCTGCAGGACACGTACCTCTTCCACGGCTCGGTGCTGCACAACCTGCGCTTCGCCAATCCGCAAGCATCGGACGACGAGATCCAAGAGGCCACACGAGCGGCCAACGCGCACGACTTCATCTCGTCCCTGCCCGAGGGCTACGGGACGGTGATCGGTGAGCGCGGGCACCGGCTCTCGGGCGGCGAGCGTCAGCGGATCGCCATCGCACGCGCACTCCTGCGCGACGCACCGATCCTGATCCTCGACGAAGCGCTCTCCAGCGTCGACGCCGAGAATGAGGCCACCATCCAGTCCGCGCTCGATCGCCTGATGCAGGGGCGGACGACGCTGATCATGGCGCATCGCCTGTCGAGCGTGCGCGACTGCGATGAAATCCTCGTCCTCGATGATGGCCGACTGGTTGAACGCGGCGACCACGAGACCCTGCTCGCCGAGGGCGGCGTCTACGACTGGCTCATGGCCGGCCAACTCACCGATCCTTCGCTCGACGGCTTCGAGCAACGAGATGACAGCCCGCTGCCCGAACAGGCCGGGTCATCTCCCGCCGCTCGGTTGGCGGCAACGGGTCACGCCAGCGCCGCGACGCAAGCGATCGTCCGGGCAGAAGGCATGGGTTGGCGCGAGACATCCACACGATTGTTGGCGTTGGCGGCGCCGTACTGGTTCAAGACATCGCTCTCGTTCCTGACGGGTGTCGCGCACTTCTTCGGCGCAATCGCGGTGGGCGTGATTGGCGCGTTGATGGTCGCCAACGTACGGGACGGCGACTCAATCACCGCTCTCGCAGCGCTGCTGATCGTCGTCGCGGTGCTCACGGGCCTGTTCCGCTTCCTCGAAAACTGGATCTCGCACGATATGGCCTTCCGTCTGCTCGCCGACATGCGGATCGCGCTCTTCCGCAAGCTCGACCAACTCGCGCCGGCCTATCTGTTGCGTCGGCGCACGGGCGACCTGGTCTCCATGGCGACGCAGGACGTGGAAACGGTCGAGTACTTCTTCGCGCACACCATTGCCAACGCGTTCGTCAGCGTGGTTATACCCGGCGCGGCCCTGATCACCCTGTTCGTCGTCGACTGGCGGCTCGGCATTGGCCTCGCGCCGCTGTTGCTGTTCGCCGCGCTCAGTCCACTGTTGACCAGACGCATCGTCGACCGGCTCGGCTCGCGATCCCGAGACCATCTCGGCGCGCTCAACGCCCACATGGTCGACACGCTGCAGGGCCTGAGGGAAGTGACCGCCTTCCAGCGCGAGCCGCAGCGCAAGCAGGAGTTCGAAGGGTTGATGCGCGACTATCTGCCGATCCGCGCCGGGTTCAATCGTCAAATCTCCGCCCAACGGACGCTCCTCGAAGGGCTGACCGGTTACGGCGGACTAGCAGTGCTCACCATCGGCGGAGCGCTGGCCGTTCGAGGCGACATCGACTCCTCGCTCGCCCCGCTGTTGACGCTGCTTGCGATGGGCGCGTTCATGCCCGTCGCCGAACTGGCGCAGGTCGGCCGACGGCTCGGCGACACCTTGGGCGCGACCCGCAGACTGACGGCCGTCCACTCGGAGACGGTGCCAGTCACCGATGGCGCGGGAGCCGCCAAGACACCACCAAGCGATGCAACCGGCGCGGGGGTCTCGGAAGGCGCCTTCGCCGACGTCCGATTCACGTACGAGGACACCCCAAGCCCTGCGTTGAACGACGTCACCTTCGAGCTCAAGCCAGGCGGAACGGTCGCTCTGGTCGGACCGTCCGGTGCAGGCAAGACGACCGCGGCGCACTTGCTCTTGCGCTTCTGGGATCCGCAGGACGGCACGATCACGCTAGAGGACGCGGACCTGCGCACGTACCGACTCGACGACCTTCGCGGTCAGGTGGCGCTGGTCGCGCAGGACACCTATCTGTTCAACGCCTCGATTCGCGACAACTTGCTCGTCGCCAAGCCTGAGGCGGTAGACGACGAACTGCACCTGGCCATCGAGCGGGCCGGCTTGGTGGACTTCGTGGAGTCTCTGCCAGACGGCCTCGACACTCCGGTCGGCGAACGCGGTGCGCAGCTCTCTGGCGGTCAGCGCCAACGCGTCGCGATCGGCCGCGCGCTGCTCAAGGATGCGCCCGTGTTGATCCTCGACGAAGCCACCTCACACCTGGACGGACTCAACGAGCGCCTCGTGCGCAGCGCATTGGACGAGCTGATGTCGGACCGCACCACGCTGGTCATTGCGCACCGACTCTCGACCGTCCGCGATGCCGATCAAATCGTCGTGCTCGACGCCGGGCAGGTCGTAGAGATCGGCAATCACGATCAGTTAGCGTCAGAGGACGGGTTGTATTCGCGATTGGTACGCCGACAGTTGGCGTCGTCACGATGACGCAACCGAGTTGATTGGCAGGCGACAGACATGCGAACGCTCCTCGCGGAGATCATCCAGCTCATCCTGTTCGTGCCGCTGCGGATTGTCTCGAGACTGTTCGGCCGCCGCGCGAACGCCAGGGTTCACCAGTGGCAGGACAACATGTGGCTCTGGGTCGGCGGCGCCGCGGCAGTCGGCCTGGTCGCAGGGACCGATTTCGCCGATGGCGCACATCACGGCGCGCACGGCTTCGACGGCGGGCATGACGGCAGCGGCCACGATGCGGGCGGTGGATTCGATGGCGGATTCGGCGGCGACATCGGCGGCGGATTCGGCTGAGTGATGCGTCCACAACCAATGGGACCACAGCTTGATACGCTGACTGTGGCGACGACCTGAGCGTCGCGGAGAGTCCGAGCATGTCCGAACATCGAACCGTCCAGAGCGCGCGCACGATTGATGCAGCGGAGTTCGAAGCTCGGTGCCTCTCGATAATCGAGGAAGTGGCCGAGAGCCGCAAGCCCATCACGATCACCAAGGACGGCCGACCAATCTCCCGGCTCGTGCCCTGCACAGAAGAAGAGCCGCGTCGGAACGGACCGCCATTTCCAGACCCGTGGGGCGCGGATCGGGACATCATCCTCTGGTACGACGACCTAGACGAACCGGTCGACCCCGACTGGGAAGAGAAGTGGGATCGCAAGTGGGATGAACGCCTCAAGTGATCCTGCTCGACACCCATGTGCTAGTTCGTTTCAGATACTCGGACAGACGGCTCGGTATCAGGGCTACTTCCGTTGTGGAAGAGGCTTGGGCGAACGGCGAAGCAGCGGTCTCGGCCATCACCTTTTGGGAACTGTCGATGCTCCAGTCCAAGGAACGACTCGAGCTGGCAACTGAAATGTCTGCATGGCGTCGACGCTTGCTCGCGGACGGCCTCTCTGAGATTCCCATCGATGGCGAGATTGGCCTCCGCGCTGGACAGCTCCCTGATTTGCACGGCGACCCCGCCGACCGGATCATCGTCGCCACGGCCCAAGCTGGCCACACGCTGGTCACCAGCGACCGCCGAATCCTGGATTGGTCTGGGACGCTAGATCGCATTGACGCGAGACGATAACCGGCGCTGTCGCCAGTTCCTACAGCGGCACCGCGCACCCGTCGGACCGCGGGTCCGATCCGCCCCAGAGGACGCCCCGCTCCGGGTCTCGGACGATGATCTGACCCTTGCCGACGACGCCAGTGCGGATCGCTCCCGTGGCCGGCATGACTGGATGTCCCAGCTCGGTCAACCTGGCGAGCACCTCGATGCCGAATGTGTCCTCGACGTAGATGCGCCCGTTGGGAGGTTCCTCGTACATAGAGACGCGCGGCGCGTCGATAGCGGTCTGTGCGTCCATGCCGCGGTCGATCAGGTTGAGCACGACCTGCGTCTGCCCCTGTGGTTGGTTCCAGCCGCCCATCACGCCGTAGCTGGCGTGCAGGGAGCCATCCTGACGCGTGATCATCGAGGGCATGATCGTGTGGTACGGCCGCTTGCCGCCGGCGAGCGCGTTGGGATGCGATGGATCGTCGACGACGAATCCAGCGCCTCGATTCTGCAGGCTGAAGCCGCAGTCTCGTGGAACGATGCAGCTGCCGAAGCCTTCGTAGTTTGAGTTGATGAACGAGCAAGCGTTGCCATCGCCGTCGGCCGCCGACAGGTACACCGTGTCCGACCGTCCGGGCAGGAAGCCCGACGCGGCGAGCTCGATCGCGTGGTCTGGATCGATGAGATGTCGGCGCTTGGCCGCGTAGGACTTGCTCAGCATTTCTTCGACGGGCACGTCGACCTGGCTCGGGTCCGCGACCAGTGTTCGCGCGTCGGCGAAGGCGAGTCGGAGGGCTTCAATGATCAGGTGCAGCACCTCGGGTGAGCGCGCCTCGTACTCGCCGATTTCAAAGCCCTCGAGGATGTTCAGCGCCATCAACGTCGTGATGCCCTGACCGTTCGGCGGACACTCCCAGACTCGGTGTCGGCGGTAGGTCGTCGATATCGGCTCGTCGAAGGTGGAGTGGTGATGGGCGAGATCTTCCATCGACATGACGCCGCCGTGATCAGAAAGCGCCTCCACGATGCGCTCGGCGGGGCGCCCTCGATAGAACGCGTCGGGTCCGCCCTCAGCGACCTCGCGCATGACTCGCGCGATGTGCTGATTCGTCCAGACTTCCCCGGCCTTCGGTGCGCGCCCGCCGAGCAACAGATCATGGCCCGCTGGACCTTGCGATGCCAGCAAGTCTTCCTGTCCTGCCCAGCCGCGCGCGATGGCCGGCGTCAGCGGGAAGCCCTGCTCGGCAATCTCAATCGCCGGCTGCAGCACATCGGCCAACCGCATGCGTCCGAATCGTGTGACGGTGTCGTGCCAACCCATGATCGAGCCGGGGACGGTCACCGCGTGCGGACCCTGACGGTCCCAGCCGCCGCCGCGTTCGACCACGTCGAGGTCGAGCGCGGCAGGCGCGCGCCCGCTGCCATTGAGCGCTGAGACTGACTGATCGGTGGCGTTGTAGAAGAGGCAGAAGCAGTCGCCGCCGATGCCGGTCGATGTCGGCTCGGTCACGGCGAGGGTTGCGGCGGCCGCGACTGCGGCGTCGGCGGCGTTGCCGCCCTCGGACAGGATGTGCGCACCAGCGACCGAGGCGAGCGGCTGACTCGTCGCCACGATGCCGCGCGTAGACAGCACCGGCGATCGGCGTGATTCGAATCGGAAGGGGTGTTCAGGAAGTGTGGTCATGCGGCACAGTCTACGCATCGCTTAGACTTGTCGCCGAGCCGAGGAGTTTCGCATGACTACTGCCGCCGCATCGACGATCACCCAAGAGCAGGTCGAGTTCTATCACGAGAACGGCTATCTGCTGATGCCCAAGCTGCTGCCAGACGACGTGCTGCAAGCGTTGCGCGACGAGACAGACCGCATCGTCGCCGAGGCCGCGGGCTTGACCGATCACAATGCGCAGTACGACCTCGAGGACTCGCATACCGCCGAGGAACCTCGTGTGCGGCGGCTCAAGTCCCCGTCCTGGCACTGGCCATTCTTCCGCGAGCTGGCCCAGCATCCGGTACTCATGGATGTCGTCACGGCGTTGATCGGTCCGAACGTCCGACTCCAGAACGACAAGCTCAACATGAAGGCGGCCGAGTACGGCGCGCCGGTTGAGTGGCACCAGGATTGGCCGTTCTATCCGCACACGAACGATGACCTGCTCGCGGCGGGCATCTTGCTCGACGACTGCTACGCGGTCAACGGGCCGCTGCTGGTCGTGCCTGGATCACACAAGCGTCCGATCTATGACCATCATCACCCGGAGGGCCGCTACTTCACCGGCGCGGTTGAGCCGGAGAACTTTGACTGGGACATGGAGAAGGACCTCGTCGCCCTCGAGGGCCCGGCTGGTTCTGTCTCCTTCCATCACGTGCGGATCATGCATGGGTCGGCGCTGAATCGCTCGGAGAATCCGCGCCGACTGTTGCTATACGGATACGCCGCCGCCGATGCCTGGCCGATCATGGGTCTGGGCAAGATGACACTGGAGCAGTACGAGTCCTTCATGTGCGCCGGGCAGTCTGTGGAACAGCCCCGACAGACCGACGTGCCCGCATACCTGCCGCTGCCCGCCTCGCCGAAGCAGGGATCGATCTACGAGAACCAGAAGACGGTCAAGAACCGCTTCTTCGACACGTACGAGGATCGTCAACAGCGATGACCGAGCGATGACCGCGTGCGCGCCATCGTTGCGCTCGGAGTCCTATCCTTGCATGCATGCTTATGTCGCATCATGCGCGCCGGCTCCTCCTGCTGGCCGGCGCTCTGCTGCTCCTGATTGCCGCTGCCGCGGTCGGACAGGCCGCGTCGGAGCTTGACGCCGATTGCACGACCCACGACCTCGGTGCGCTCGTCGAGCCGCTCGAACTGCGCGCTGAACTGTCAGCCGACGACTGCGCGGACCCGCACGACCCGCAAGATGTCGCCGACCTGCTCAGTTTCACGTTGCAACAGACGGCAACCGTCAGTCTATCGATGCACGCGCGGCAGTTTCATGCTCACCTTCAACTACTGGGCGAGAGCGGCGATGTGATCGCGGCCTCGCGCAGCCGAGCGTTGGGCGAGAGCGCGATCCTCGAACGAACCATCGATCCCGGTCCGTACCGGATCGTCGCGTCAGAGCACACGCGGGGGCGGATCACCGGCCGCTATCTGCTGAACATCATGGTCGTCCCGCTCAGTGCTCCTGATTCCGACGAGCCTCCGCTCTTCGTGTACCCCGAGACGGTTCCGTCCTACGACGAGCCGCCCGACTGGCTGCAGTACGGCAGGTACGTCGGCACGCGCTGTTCGGCTGATCGGTCCGAGGTGCTGAAGCGCGATGCCATCGCCGTGCTCCTCTTCAACCACCAGACGACGCTTTGGGACAATCTGCTGCTGCCCGCGACGCATTTGAACCACAGCTACAACTGCCATGGGGCTGATCCGCACATCAAGTGGACCGGGTATGAAGGCGGACACTCAGGCTGGGACGTGCAGACTTACCACGTGATCGGCGCGCGCACCCACGACGACGTCTTCTACTCGCTGACGAACGGCACGATCGCCCACATCGACTGGGGTTACGGGGCCATCGTCGTCCACACCGACGACGGCCACACGGTTTACTACCAGCATGTGCGGCATTTCTATCGTTGGATCGGGTCGGACGTTCAGGTCGGCGACGCGCTAGGCGTCCAGGGCAATGAGGGCATGGGCGTGGACGACCACACCACGTTCGAACACGTGCACATCGCCGTCCGCGAAGGCTTCCACCTGATGCCGCCGCCCTCGGGAGCCGTGGAGACGATTGATCCGGTCCCGTACTTCTTCCGCTATCTGTTCGAGTAGCGTGAGCAACGGCCCAGGCCGCCTACTCGACCCAATCGGCAGGCTGGCCCCAGCGATCCTCAGAGATGATCTCTCGCAGCGGATTGCGGTTCAGCGGACCGAAGCGACCTTGCGGGTAACCCAGCGGAATGCAGTAGACGATCTGCGCTTGCTCGGGGATCTGGAACATGTCCTTGACCCGCTCGTCGACCGCCGCATGGAGCGTGGTGATGGTGCCCCCGATGCCGAGGCTGCGAGCAGCGAGCAGCATGTTCTGGACGCTGGGAATGACCGACTGCGCGTTGCCGGCGCCCGGCGCGGTCGCGCAGAGCAGGACGATCACCGGCGCGCCGCCAATCTCGTCCGCGAGCCGCATCGCGCTCTGGCTAACGGGATTCTGCAGCGCAGGATGGTCACGTCCCTCGATGCCGGCATCGGCGCGCTTCGACCACCACGCCTCGTGATAGAGCGGCGCAAACTGCTCGATCACGGCGCGGTCGCGCAGGACCAGAAAGTGCCACGGCTGCATGTTGCCGCCATTGGGCGCCTGACGCGCCGCATCCAAGATGATCTCCAGGTCCCGCTCGGGTATCGGATCCGGCCGCAGACGGCGAATCGCCCGCATCGAGTAGATCGCCTCGTACAGCGGCATCCCCATTCGACCTATCTTCGGCATCGGACTCTCCTCTTCTCTGTCGGCGGATCGTGTCGAGCGTTATCTTAGGCGCGCAAACAGACGCTGAACGAAGGATCGCACAGATGGCACTTGAACACATCAACCCCGACGGATTGCTGGCCTCGCCCGACTTCACCCAGGTCGTGACCGCAACGGGCAGCAAGATCATCCACATCTCGGGACAAGTCGCATGGGACAACGACGAGGGTCTGATCGGCGAGGGCGACTTCGCCGCGCAGGCCCAGCGCGCGTACGAAAACCTGGCCACTTGCATCGCCGCCGCCGGCGCCACGATCAACGACGTGGCCAAGACCACCGTCTACATCGTCGACTACTCGCCATCTGTCCGCCACGCGCTCGCCAACGCGCGCAACGCCGTCTTCAACGGACCCAATCCACCTGCCAGCACCCTGATCGGCGTCCAGGCGCTGGCATTTCCGGGCCTGCTGATCGAGGTTGAGGCGACGATCGTGGTCGATTGATCCAACTCAGCGCCAACGCAGCGCACATCAGCTTCGGAGGAGAACCATGGGCAACATCTCGCTGGAAGACCGATTCGCAATCATCGACCTCTGCTCGCGCTACAACTACACCGTCGACCAGGCGGACGGCGAAGCCTGGGCGGCGACCTTCACACCCGACGGTGTGTTTGTCGGACCGGCCGGTCAGGCGGAGGGCCGAGACGCGCTCGTCGCCTTCTGCGGCCAACTCGCCGAGGCATTCCCCGGCGGCATGCACTTCACCGACAACCACCTCTTCGAGGTCGACGGCGACACCTGCCAGCACAAGTGTTTCCTCGATTTCCGCGTGCCCCAAGCCGACGGCAGCGTCAGCTCCAATCTGCTCGGCTACGAGGATGTCGTGGTCAAGCATGAGGGCGAGTGGCTGTTCGCCCGTCGCGACGTCGTCTCCGTGACCGGATACCAGCAACCGCTGCCCAGCTAGTGCCGCACGCCGCTACATGCGGAAGACACCGAAGCTGGACTCAGGGACCGGAGCATTGCGCGCCGCCGCGAGGCCGACGCCCAGCGCCTGTCGGGTGTCGACGGGATCAAGAATGCCGTCGTCCCAGATGCGTGCCGATCCGTACCATGCGGCGCCTTCCTCGGCGTACTTGGCCAGGGTCGGCGCCATGAACTCCTGCTGATCCTCCACCGACATCTCTTCGCCCTGGCGCCGCATCGCGTCGAGCCGGATCGTCAACAGCACGTTGGCGGCCTGCTCGCCGCCCATCACCGAGACCTGCGCATTGGGCCAGGTCCAGAGCAGGCGCGGGGAGTAGGCCCGCCCGCACATCGCGTAGTTGCCCGCGCCGAACGACCCGCCCAGCACGACGGAGAACTTCGGCACTTCGGCGCAGGCGACGGCGGTCACCATCTTCGCGCCGTGCTTGGCGATTCCTTCGTGCTCGTAGCGTCGACCCACCATGAATCCTGTGATGTTCTGCAGAAACACGAGCGGCGTGCCGCGCTTGGCGCAGAGTTGGATGAAGTGCGCGCCCTTCAGCGCCGATTCGGAGAACAGAATCCCGTTGTTGGCCACAATGCCGATCGGATGACCCATCACCCGAGCAAACCCGCAGACGAGGGTCGCGCCATATGACGGTTTGAACTCGTGGAAGCGGGACCCGTCCACCAACCGCGCGATCACTTCTCTGATGTCATACGACTTGCGCGTAGATTGGGGGACGATCCCGTAGATCTCCTGCGGGTCATAGAGCGGCGGCTCGACCTGCTCAGTCGGCGTCAGTGGCCAGGCTGCGCTGTCGGCCGTGCCGAGATTGGCGACGGCGGCGCGGACGAGCTCGAGCGCATGCTCGTCATCGGCCGCGAGATGATCCGCAACGCCCGATATCTGTGTGTGCACCAGTCCGCCGCCCAACTCCTCTGCCGAAATCTCTTCGCCCGTCGCTGCCTTCACGAGCGGCGGACCTCCCAGAAAGATCGTGCCCACGCCGTCGACAATGATCGCTTCATCCGACATTGCGGGCACATACGCGCCGCCAGCCGTGCAGGAGCCCATCACCGCTGCAATCTGCGGTATGCCGGCAGCCGACATCGTGGCCTGGTTGTAGAAGATGCGCCCGAAATGATCGCGGTCCGGAAAGACCTCGTCCTGCATCGGCAGAAACGCGCCGCCGGAGTCGACCAGGTAAACGCAGGGCAGCCGATTCTGCGCGGCAATCTCCTGAGCGCGCAGGTGCTTCTTGACCGTGATCGGGTAGTAGCTGCCGCCCTTGACCGTGGCGTCGTTGGCGACGATCACAATCTCCCGCCCGGCCGTGCGACCGATGCCGGTCACGATGCCCGCTCCTGGCGCACCGTCGTCGTACATTCCGTCGGCGGCCAACGGCGAGAGCTCGAGAAACGGCGAGTCGTGGTCGAGCAGGCGCTCGATCCGCTCGCGGGCCAGCAACTTGCCGCGTGCGTGGTGACGTTCCACGCTGCGCGGCCCGCCGCCACCTCTCACCTGCAGCTCTCGCGCTCGCAGGTCGTCAACCAAGCCGCGCATCCATGCGGCGTTCTCCTGAAACTCCGCCGCCTGCGGGTCGACGCTGGATTGAATCTGCGGCGCAGCCGCCAGCCGCTGCGAGAACTCTGACTGGAGATCGGCGCTGGTCATGTCACACCCTTCATCCTGTGCCCGCTGCACACGGTGCTCGCGGCTAGACTTGGCCGCAGCAACATGCCGAAAGACGGCCGCATCGCAGCCCAGGAGCATCCATTATGCCAGCGCAGCTTAACGACGGAGACTTCAGCTACACCGCACTCGACCTCTGGGAGCAGCTGCCTGACGGAACCACGCTGGTCGAATGCCCTGGCGTCGCCGTCGATACGAACGACACCGTCTACGTGTTGACGCGCAACGTCGAGCATCCAGTGATGGTCTTCGACGCCGATGGATCGTGGCGGGGCAGTTGGGGTCAGGGCAACTTCACCGACCGCTCGCACGGCATCTGGATCGGTCCCGAGGGCGATGTCTGGGGCGCCGATGACGGCACGCACACAATCACCCGTTGGTCGCCTGACGGCGAGCTGCTGCAGACGCTCGGTGATCCCTACCATCCTGCGCCAGCGTGGCATGGCAAGCCGTTCAATCGGCCGACGCACGCCGCGGTCAGCCCCAAGTCGGGCGACATCTTCGTCACCGACGGCTACGGCAACAGCTGCGTCCATCGCTTTGACGCCGACGGCAACCACAAGCAGACGTGGGGCACACCCGGCATCGACGCCGGCCAGTTCATCCGCCCGCACAACATCGCGATCGACGAGGACGGCTTGCTGTACATCGCCGATCGCGAGTGCCACCGCGTGCAAATCTTCTCGGAGTCCGGCCAGTTCGTCACGATGTGGAACAACATCCATCGACCCGACGGTCTCACGCTCGCGCCAGACGGCAACATCTACATCGGCGAGCTGAATGAGATGGGCGGCATGCAGGGCGCGCCGGGTCTGGGCCATCGAGTGAGCATCTACGACCGCTCGGGCAAGCGCTTGGCCGTGCTCGGCCACCCGGACGAGGGCGACGAGGCGGGCAAGTTCATCGCGCCGCACGGCATCGCGGTGGACTCAAAGGGCGACGTCTATGTCGGCGAGGTCTGCAACACGATTCGCGGCAAGGCGCTGGGAGTCGAGTTGCACTCGCTCAGCAAGCTCGTGCGGCAGTAGCGCCCGCCTTCACACCAGCCGATAGCGCAGAAACACCTCGCCCGTCGAGGCCGGCCGCGCATGGACCAGTTCCATCCCGCGCATCTCCTCCACCCGCTGATCGCCCGGCCACTGCACGGCGGGATGCGCCGAGTCGCCGCCGACCACCTTGGGCGACAGCGTGAGGAAGAACTCGTCGACGAGGCCTCGTCGGACGAGCTCGCCATTCAGGACGGCCCCGCCCTCGATGAGCACACGCCGCGCCCCGAGATCCCGTCGCATGTGATCAAGCGCGGCAGGGGTCTCGCGGCCTTCGGGCACCACAACGACCGGTCGGCCTCTGGACTCCAGCTCGCGCCGGACCCGTTCAGGCGCCGAACTGGATAGATAGACCACCGCATCGAATCCGTCGTCGGTGAAGAAGCGGCGCGATTCAGGCAGGTCTCCGCTGCGCGTCAGGACTGCGGCGATCGGCGACGGAGCCATCCCGCGTTCCGTCCGCCAACGCTCCAACTCCGGATCATTCAGCCGCGCTGACGTCCCAGAGGCGCGAAATGTCGCCGCCCCGTTCATGACAACATCGAAATGAACGCGCAGCTCGCGCATCAGACGCTGATCAAGCGGCGATCCGAGTCCACGCTCTGTCCCGGCCACGACGGTGCGTCCGTCGGCCGACATGACCATGTTGATCGCGGTGAAGGGACGATCGGCGGGCGGTTCGGGAAATGTCAGCTCCGTGTAGCGAAGCTCCAGCGCATCCATGGGTTCATGCTAGGTTGCGGACAATGGCCGAGCAGGATTCAACCGTCGAAGACGCGCAAGAGGAGGCTCCCGATCGGGAGTTTCCCATCTCGTCCAGCGCCCGCTTCACGATCGGCGGCAAGCCGCTGACGCTCGACGACTTCACGGACATCACGACCGGCGATCTCTCCAATCGGCCCGTTTCACCGCCGCGTCCGCAGCCGGCGCCGCTGCCCAAAGAGGTGATCTGGAACGCGCGGCGGCCGCTGGATTAGCGATAGACGGCCTCGTGGGTGATCTCGATCGCGTCTTTGACGCTCTCGTGGGCGGGACAGCCCGCCGCGTGGAACTTGACCGCCCGCTCAGCGGCCGCTCGCTGCTCCGCTTTGATGCCGGGGATGTGGAAGATGACGTGGATCTTGGTGATCCGAATCGTCCGGTTGTCCTCGCCCTCGATCGTGCCCAGGACGTCGGCGGTGTAGGTGTTGGGGTCGAACTCGACCTTGCGCGCGGACAACGCCCGCGCGAGCGTGCCGTACATTCAACCGCCGACCGCCGCCACGATGTGGTCGAGCGTGGCCGTCATCGGCGGCGCGTCCGCGGGCACGCCGTAGTGTTCCTTGAGCTTGCCCTGTACGCCGTAGACGACTGGCTCGGGCACATCGCCCAACGTCGCGTGTCGGTAGCCGTCCTTGAGCTCGAGCTTGTTGCGCGAGATGTATTCGAAGTGGGCCATGTCGGACTCCCTGGTGCGTCAGCTGGTTGCCAACAGGGTACGCATTCGGTCGACGCCTTCAACAATCTCCTCCAGCGACGCGGCATAGCTGAAACGCAGGTAGCCCTCACCGAGGTGTCCAAAGCTGGTCCCGGCAATGACCGCCACGCCCGCTTCCTCGAGCAGCCGGTGCTGCAGCGTCCGAGCGTCAATGCCCGTTTCCGAGATGTTGGGAAACGCGTAGAACGCGCCTCCCGGGTCCACGCATGTCACGCCTGGCACCTCGTTGAGCTCTCTGACGATCACCTGACGTCGTTCATTGAAGGCGGTCGTCATGATGTCGACGGCTTCCTGCGAACCGGTCAGCGCCTCGATCGCTGCGTACTGCGTCGCCGCGTTTGGACAGCTGTAGCTGTTGATCGCGAGCCGCTCGGCGAACGGGAACAGATCGGGCGGGAAGATACCGTAACCCAGCCGCCAGCCGGTCATCGCATAGGTCTTGCTCCAGCCGTCGAGCACAATCAAACGATCGCGCAGCTGGGGATAGTTCAACCACGACACATGCTCGCGGCCTTCGTAGAGGATTCGCGAGTAAATCTCGTCGCTCAGGATGACGACGTCGGGCCACTGCTCGAGTCCCGCGACGAGGCGTTCGACCTGGTCTCGCGTGTAGACGCCGCCAGTCGGGTTGGCCGGGCTGTTGAGGATGATCAGGCGCGTGCGCTCGTTGATCTGCGACAGCACCTGGTCGGGATCGAAGGTGAATCCGCTCGACTCGTGCAGCTCGATCGGCACTGGTGTCGCGCCGGAGAACCGAATCACCGACTCATAGATGGGGAAGCCAGGGTTGGGGTACATGATCTCGACGCCCGGTTCGCCCATCAGCAGGGCGGCGAAGAACATGACTGGCTTCGCGCCAGGAGTGATCAGGACGCTGTCCGCTGCAACCTCCGCGCCGTGACGATGTTCCAGGTCTCGGGCGACAGCCTCGCGCAGCTCGGGGATGCCAGCGCCCGGAGTGTATCCGTGCCTGCCCTCGGCGAGCGCCCGCTCGCCCGCGGCCACGATGTTGTCGGGCGTGGAAAAGTCTGGCTGTCCGATGCCGAGATTGGTGATCGAGCGTCCCTCGGCGGCGAGTTTGTTTGCCCTCGCAAGTACTTCGAACGCGGTCTCCGTCCCCAAGTTCTCAGCGGCGCTGGTTGGTCGAACCATCAGCCTGCTCCCCCACTGGTCGATTGCTTCCGTATGAGCGTACTGCTAACCCGCGGCGAGTAACCGCGAAGCTCAATCACCTAGAGTGCGCGCAGCATGTCGACCTTGTTTACGGCTGCAGTCGTTGTCCTCACGGTCCTTGTCGCGACCGTGTTGGCTGCATGCGGCGGCGATCCTCCGTCGGCGCACACGCAACCAGACTCCAGCAGCAACGTGGCTGAACCTCGGAGCGGCTCACAGATCTACGCCAGCACGTGCGCTCGATGTCATGGCTCGGATGGCGAGGGCGAAGCCAACTGGATGACCCGCAAAGAGAACGGACGGCTGCGCCCGCCACCGCTCAACGGCGACGGTCACACCTGGCATCACGCGGACGGCGTGCTCTACCGAATAGTGAGTGAGGGCGGCACCGGCGTGGGCTTCGGCAGCGACATGCCGCCGTTCAAGGACGAGTTGTCGCGCGAAGACATCATCGCGGTGCTCGAGTTTGTCAAGTCCTTGTGGGAAGGCAAGGAGATCGACGGCACGCCCATCGCCGAACCGCAGCAAGAGTTCAGCCTGGCCGACCCATATCCCGGGCCTGAACAGCCTTCACCCTAACCGTCTCCAAGAGGGAGAAGGATTCACCAGCTGAGATTGGCTAATCGCTCGCCGGGACGCCGATTGCTCCCGATGCACGAAGCGAAGCGATCTCTTCAGCGCTGTAGCCATACTCGGTCAACACGGCATCAGTGTCGCCATCCAGCGGCGGCGAGGCGCCTTGCGCCGCGGTCGGCGTCGCAGACATCTGATACGCCGCGCCAATCATCGTCTCTGGACCTGTCAGGCGGTGTTCCAAGTCGACGAAGATGTCCAGTGACTGCACCTGCGGATCGTCGATCATCTCCTCGGGGATGTTGACCTGCGAGGCAGGCGCGCCCGCGGCGTCGAGCCTGGCGATCCAGTTCTCGGTCGTATCTGAGGCGAAGCGCTCGGAGATCACCTCTCGCGCCTTCGCCACAACCTCCTGTGCGCCGTCGGCGAGCGGGTTGAAATCGCCCGCGTCCGTAGGATCATCGTCGGTCGTCACACCCAGCGCCTCGCGAACCTGGTTGCGATTGGCGGGCGTCACGCAGCCCAGCATGATCGCACCGTCCGCCGTTTGGTAGCCGCCGTAGTAGAGCAGGAACGCCCCGCCAACGAGGGCGCGGATACCGCCGCGAGCTCCGATCAGCTCGCGGTACGTGCCGCCGCGTTCGCGGACGGCAGCCAGACCGGCCAGCATCGGATCGAGCAGGATCGCGTCCGAGGCCGGCAGCCGCGCGGAGAATGCGTTCTGGAGCGTCAGCGCTGCACCAAGCAGCGAGGTGTCGATCTTCTGCCCCTCGCCCGTACGTTCGCGATGGAAGAGGGCGGCGCAGACGGCGATGGCGCTGGTGAAGGCAGCCGCAAAGTCGGCCGGCGTTGTCGCCGTGATCAGATCGGGTCCGCCGTGCTCGTCGAACTTCTCGTCGCCCGCCATCAGTCCCGAGTAGGCCTGCGCGATGATGTCCGCGCCGGCCCGGTGCGCCGACGGCCCCGACGGACCATAGGCCGTGTTCTCCAGATAGATCAGCGACGGATTGATTGCTCGCAGCGTCTCGTAGTCCACGCCGAGCCGTTCTGGCACCCCGGGTCGCGCGTTGATCAGGAAGACGTCCATCTCAGCGATCATGCGGTGCAGCACGGCGCGCCCGCCGTCGCTTTGCAGGTCGAGGACCATCCCACGTTTGCCGCGGTTGAAGACATGGAACCCCTTGCTCTCGCCGGGCGCAAACTGGCCCAGCAGCCGCATCCCGTCGCCCGCCGCCGATTCGACCTTGATCACGTCGGCGCCCATATCCGACAGGAATACCCCGCACATCGGCCCAGCGATGATCTGGGTCACTTCGAGCACCTTGATTCCATCCAGTGCGCCAGCCATGAGTGCCTCCTTGTCGTGTGCCGCCTTGCGGCTGTTTCGCATGGGGTCAGGATACGGAGCTACGAGCTGTCGCGGCTGCCGATCGCGCCGCTGGCGCGCAGCTCGGCGATCTCGTCGTCTGCGAAGCCGTGCTCGCGGAGGATGGCGTCGGTATCCGCGTCGAGCGGCGGGGCGGCCCGATCAGAGCCGGTCGGCGTCGCCGACATCTCAACCAGCGCTCCGACCAGCCGCTCGGGACCAGTCAGCGAGTGCTCGATCTCTGGCATCAACCCCATCGCCTGGACCTGAGGATCGTCTGCGATGTCCTCGGGCCAGTTGATCGGGGAAGCCGGCGCACCGGCCGCGTCGAGACGCTCCATCCATTCGGCCATCGTGCCGCTCATCAGCGTGGTGCGAATCTGCGCCTCCAAGCGCGACGTGGTGGCGTCAGCGTCTGGACCGATGGCATTGAAGTCGTCGCGGTCGGTGGGATCGTCGGTGATGCCGAGCGCAGCGCGGATCTGATCGCGGTTCTGCGGCGTGAGCGCGCCGAGGATGATCGCTCCGTCCTGCACCGGGTATCCGCCGTAGTAGAGGCGAAACGCCGTCCCTTGCGACGGGCGATCGCGGCGCGCCTGGATCATCTCGGCGTACGTCGCGCCCGACTCGCGCAATGCGTTCATCGTCTCGCGCAGCGGTGTCACCAGCACCGAGTCTGAGACGGGCACGCTCGACGCCCAAGGGGTCTGCAGCGCCAACCCAGCACCGAGCAATGTCGTGGACAGTCGTTGTCCCTCACCAGTCAACGATCGGTGGTACAGCGCTGCACAGACGCCCATCGCGCCGCCGAGTGCCGCCACATAGTCAGCCGGCGCGGTCGCGGTGATGTGTTCGGGGGACCCGTCCGGACTGACCTTCTGATCGGCGGCGAGCAACCCTGAATAGGCCTGCACCACCACGTCCGAACCCGCCCGTCCCGCGCTCGGCCCACGATCGCCGAAGCCCGTCACATCCAGGTAGATCAGGTCCGATCGATGCGCTCGCAGCGTTTCGAAGTCCACGCCAATTCGCTCGGCGACGCCGGGCCGCACGTTGGTGATGAACACGTCGAAGTGTGGCATCAGACGGTGCAGCGCGGCACGACCGTCGGCGGTCAGCAGATTGATCACCGCACCGCGCTTGCCTCGATTCAACGCATGGAACGCTTTGCTCTCGCCCGGTGCAAACTGGCCAATGCGTCGCGCGCCTTCGCCGCCGGGCGCCTCCAGCTTGATCACGTCCGCACCCAGATCCGCCAGCGCGACGCCGCAGTACGGCCCAGCGATGATCTGGGTCAGTTCCAGCACCTTGACGCCATCGAGCGGTCCCGGCATCACGACTCCTCCACGCATGCAGCTTACGTGAGCGCTCCCCGTAGACTCTGGGCATCGGACGAGCGTCGAAGACCCGGAGGCAATGATGGCCGACTACGAGAACATTCTGTACGAGCAAGACGGCCCGGTGGTCACGATCACCTGGAACAACCCGGAGACGTTGAACGCGATCACTCCCGCGCTGGAGCAGGAGTTTCACGACGCGTTGGATGAGGCGAACGCCGATCCGTCAGCGCGTGCGATCATCTTCACCGGCGCAGGACGGGCGTTCTCCTCGGGCTACAACATCTCGGGCGGAGGGATCGACAGCGAGGTCGGTGGCCCGACCCAGCCGGTCTCGGAGCACCTGGAGCGCTGGTTCCGATTCTCGTCGCGCAA
>JAJEBU010000114.1 GCA_022822375.1 Dehalococcoidia bacterium | reverse complement strand
TCCTCTCCGACCAGGTTGGCGGCTGGGACGCGCACGTCGTCGAAGGACAGCTCGGTGCCATAGTTGGCTGAGCGCAGCGTGTGCACGACACGCCGCACCTCGAAGCCCGGCGAGTCGGTGTCGACGAGGAACGCGGAGATGCCGCGGCGGCCCTTCTCGGGGTCGGTGCGTGCGAAGACGAGTCCAAAGTCTGCGCGGTCTGCGCCCGAGCTGAACAGCTTCGCGCCGTTCAAAATCCAGTCGTCGCCGTCCTTGACGGCGCGAGTCTGAATCGCGCGGGCCGGGTCGGAGCCGCCAGACGGCTCCGTCAACCCGAAGAATGCGCGCTTTTCGCCGTTCAGCATGGGGTAGAGGTAGCGTTCCTTCTGATCGTCGGATGCTGCATAGAGCTGCGCCAGGCCGGCCGATCCGAATGCGCCGTAGCAGGGCAGGTACAGCCCGGCGCGGTGCTGCGACATCTCCTCGGCGACCAGCCCGCGCGTGGTCAGCGGCAGTCCTGGACCGCCGTACGCCTCGGGCACGTCAATGTGGTACAGCCCCATCTGCTGCACGATGCCCTTCAGACGGTCCAGTTCACCTGGCGGCAGCTCGACGGCATCCGGGTCGAGATCGCGCTCCAGCGGCTGCACCTCTTCGCGCACGAAGCGGCGGACCGCCTGAGTGATCATCTGCTGCTCTTCCGACATCAAGACGTCCATCTCACCCCTCCTCTGCCAAACGGGTTAGCCACTGTGTTGTGAGCGGCGCAGGCGGCCGAGCTGCGGTCTATCGCGCCAGTCGCCGGTCGGATGCGCGGGCGGCCAATCGCCGCCATCCGGACCTCCATGATCACGCTGGAACTGCATCAGCATTTCCAGACGCTTGGTGGTGTACTGCTGGTTGGCCTCCCAGCGGAACTGCGCCGCGTGCTGGCGCAGGACGGGATTGGGATCATCACCGCCAAAGTGCAGCTGCATCCGCGATCGCAGACCGAACGGCTCGCGTCCGCCCGCCTGTCCGATGTAGAGCAGGTTGCCCTCAGCGTCGGCAATCTCGTAGACCCCCACCACCGCGGGGATCGCACGGATCGACTCAGCGGAGGGCAACATCCACGGTTTACGGATCGGCATGGTCACCTCAAATCAGGGGTTCGCACATCTATCGCGCACGAAGACGGTCGCTGGCCGCTCCGGACGCGAGCAGCGCTTCGATGCGCTCTGCTGAGTATCCCAGTATCTCGCGCAACACGGGCACCGTGTCGGCGGCAAACAGCGGCGCGGCATTCTTGGGCGGCGACGGCGTTGCGGACAATCGGAATGCCGCTTGCGGAGCCGGCGACAGTCCCACTTGCGGATGCGCGAGCCCACCGACAGACTGCCGCGCCCGCACCTGGTCATCGCGAAGCAGCGTGCGTGCGCCCTCGACCGGCGACGCGGGCGCGCCGGCCGCTTGGAGTCGCTGCGCCAGATCATGAGGATCATGATCGCAGGTCCACGCGGACAGCAGCCGATCCAGCTGTGCGCGATGCTTCCAGCGCCGCAGGCCGGTTGCAAAGTCGGCATTGGAAGCGACCGACGCATTCCCCCAAACGTCGAGCAGCGCAGACCACTCCTCATCCGTCCGACAGGCGATGGCAATCCACGAGTCGGCATCACCGAGAACGGGCGCGGCCGGGTAGACGCCGTGCGGCGCAGCCGACGAATGTTCATTGCCCATGCGCGTCGGCTCGCGGCCGCTCAGCTGTTGGCCGACCATCGCTTCGCCAATCAACTGCAGTTCGCCCTCGAGCATGGCGAGCTCGACCGTTTGCCCGCCGACCCTGGGCCGCGCCATCAGCGCGACGACCGTGGCCACGGCGGCATGCACGCCGGCGTTCTGGTCGCAGTAGAAGTTGCCTGGCTTGAGCGGCGAGCCATCGGCATAGCCAGTCAGCCAGGAGAGGCCGCTCATCGCGTCAATACCGGGGCCGTACGAGATGCGGTCGCGCAAGGGCCCAGAGCGGCCGAAGGCCGGCATTGCGACATAGATGATCTGCGGATTGCGCTCGCGCAGGACGTCCCATTCCAGAGCGAAGTTGCCCATCACCCGCGGCGAGAAGTTCTCCAACACCACGTCCGATCGCTCGACCAGGTCGAGGAACGTCTCGCGTCCGTCGTCGGTGGTCAGGTTCAATGCAACCGATCGTTTGCTGTTGGCCAGCTCGTTGAGGCGCGCCTCGCGATTCCATGGCTCGTCAGGACCCTCACCGCGATACGGCAGCGCAGAGGCCGGGCGCGACGGGCGGGCCCACGGCGTCTCGACTCGCAGGACTTCGGCTCCCAGCGCTCCAAGCAGCAGCGCGGCGACCGGTCCGGCCACCGCAGTGGTCAGATCGAGCACGCGAACACCGTCCAACGGGCGCCGAGTGGAGTTCGGGTACGGCGTCAGCTCCGGATCAGGCAACACCGGCACGTCTCCAACGGACTCGTTGCTCGGGTGTGCCGAGATGGTGGTTCGACTCTCCGAGCGTCGGCGCGGCGCCGTCGCGCCAGACGGTCTCGCCAAATCGCACGGCTGGACCAGACGCGAGATACTCGCCTCCACGCGGATGCGGAGTGGATTGCCAGAAGTCTCGCGATGCGTGGTGCCCGTCGGCATCTGCCATGACCTCCGACGGCGCGAGCACCTCGGTGAACGGGATTCGCAGGTCCTGGGCCTGACGCACCACGTCGCGGCGCGATGTGCGCATCAGCATCGGTTCCATCAACTCGTCCACCTCGTCAGCGTGACCGAAGAGCGTCGCCAGCATGTCGGGCTCGGCCAGGCGAGGCTGTTCGAACAGGATCGCCATCGCCTCGGGATAGCGATTGTTGCAGTGCGCGTGCACCCAACCGTCGAGGCACGGTCGGATCGTCGACGGATACAGATGTCCTGGTCCAAAACCGACCAGCCGCGCGCCGTTGCGGACGGGCTCGCGGTCTGAGAACCAGGCATGCTGATAGCCGCCGCCGAGCAGAAAGGCGACTGCCTCAAAGACCGCCGTGTCGATTCGCTGTCCGCCATGCTCGTCCGCCGCAGCCAGCGCTGAGAGGATGCCCAGCGCCGCGTGCAGACCAGACTGCAGATGACCCTGATCACCCCACGCCTTGACCGGCTCGCGATGCGGTTCGCCACCGATCCTGAGGTATCCGCCCGCGGCGTACGCGGTCAGCTCTGACCCCAACCAATCGGCCTTCGGACCGTCGCTGCCGTACGGCGTGAGCGTGCACACTTGCAGATGCGGGTGCCGTTCGCCGATCGCTGTGGGATCGATACCCAGCGCGCTCCAGCGGCGCCGATCGAGGTCAATGATGAAGACATCTGCGTCCGTCAACGACTCGATCAACAGACGCTGTCCAGCGGCGGACTGCAGATTGATCCGCAGCGATTGCTTGCGCCGATTGAGGTGTAGATGCGTCGCTCCGCCCTCGGTGTCGGGGATGTCGTCGCGGAACGGCCCTCGCCGCCGCAGCGGCGCCCCGGTCGGCGGCTCGATCAAGGTGACTGCAGCGCCAAAGCCGGCCAAGAGGCGCCCGCAATAGGCGCCGGCTGCTGTCTCCGACAACTCCAGCACTGTCGTGCCGTCCAGTGGGCCAGGTGTGTTCGCGGTCACCGACGCAGGATACCCCGCGAACAGAATCACAAGGAGCCGCGAGTAGAATGGCGCCATGATGACCACCGAGCCCATCGAGAGCCACGATATTCACAGCCGCAGGATGCTCGATCACGCCGCAGAAATGCTGGCGCAGGGTGATCGACTACAGACGTCGGAGAAAGTCTGGGGCGCCGTCGCGCATCGGGTGAAGCTGATCGCAACAGAGCGCGATTGGCCGAACGATAGTCACACTGACGGCTGGTCAATCGTCCAATACCTCAGGCGGCAAACCGGCGATCGGCGCATTTCCGACCTCTTTGGCGTTGCGAACGATGCGCACCAGAACTTCTATGAAGATCGACTCACCGTCGACGGTCTCGCAGACAAACTGGACGCTGCTCGCGAGCTGTGTGACCTGCTGCTTGACGCCCATCGCCGGCTGCCTGCCGACCTGCCGATGCCGGACGATCGGCACTACCGCAATCGTCACAGCTGAGAGGACACGAGATGGCGGACGTTGGTTTCATTGGTGTAGGGAAGATCGGCAACCCGATGTGCGCAAACGTGCAACGGGGCGGACACCGTGTGGTCGTGCACGACCTGGTGGAGGAGCATGCGGCCAACCTGATCGAGCTGGGCGCCGTCTGGGCGGACTCGCCCTCTGAGGTCGCCGCACAGAGCGAAGTGGTGCTGACCTCGCTGCCAGGCCCGCGGGAGGTCACGGCTGTGCTGCGCGGAGACGACGGCATCCTGCAGGGCGCGGAGCCTGGGCTGGTCTGCTTCGACCTCTCGACCAACCTGCCGTCCACCGTGAGGCAGCTGGCCGAGATCGCCGCGGCGCAAGGCGTCACGTTCCTCGACTCACCAGTCTCCAACGGCGTGCAAGGCGCAATCGACGCCACGCTTGCGGTCATGGTCGGCGGAGACAAGGCTGCCTTCGAGCGTTACAAGCCCGTGCTGGAGTGCATTGGCAACAACGTCTTCCACCTGGGCGAGCTGGGCAACGGCGCGATGACCAAGATCGTCAACAACATGGTCAGCATCTCAACGATGCAACTCATTGTTGAAGCCACGGTGCTCGCCGAGGCGGCCGGTCTCGACCCGCAGCAGACCTACGAGGTGCTCAGCGTCGCCTCCGCTCAACGCTACGTCGGCGCGATGCCGACGCTGCTCGAGCGCAACTTCGACGACGCCACGTTCTACCTCCAGTGGGCGGCCAAGGATGTCGGACTCGCCGTCCAGGCCGCGCGCGAGCTGGGCATCCCTTCGCCGATGGCGGGTGCGTCGTCCGACCACCTGAACCGCGCGAAGAACCGCGGGTTGGGCAATCAATCCGTCATGGCCACGCTGGTTTCGATGGAGGAAGACGCCGGGATCTCCCCAGGCTGAGCCAACTGCGCCGTCGCCGCCAACGCTGACTGGCGTAGACTGTCTCTATGTCCATCGCAACGGCAACCGCCGACTCTGGACCGCAGACCGCGCGACGCGTGGTGTTCCTGCATTCGGCTGCGTTCGTGGCAGGGTTCAGTGTGGTCTTTGTGGCGCTCGGCGCACTGTTGGGCGCGCTGGGTTCGGCATTCCAGGACGAACTGATCTGGTTCCAACGCGTCGCGGGAGTGATGCTCGTCATTCTGGGCCTGCACCTGGCCGAAGTGATCACGATCCCGCTGCTGTACCGCAGCTTCCAGGTCGGAGGCGGCGCCGGCGGTCCGGCGAGCGGCGGCGACGCGTCGCGGGCGAGAACTGCTGCGGACTACGGACGCTCGGTCGTGGTCGGCGTCGCCTTTTCGGTGGGTTGGACGCCGTGCGTCGGACCGATCCTGGCTGGCATCCTCGTGCTCGCGCTCGACTCAGCGTCTCTGCTGCAGGCGATCATCCTGCTGATTTGCTACGCGGCGGGCCTGGGCATTCCGTTCCTGCTCGTCGGTGCCACGTTCGGCGCGTCGACGCAGTTCCTGCGCAAGCTCAATCGCTGGATGCCGTTGATTGGCGTGGTCTCTGGCGTGCTGCTGGTGTTCGTGGGCATGCTGATCGCGCTCGATCGCGTGGTCGTCTTGAACGAGGCTCTGGGCAGTTTCGGCGTTGACGTGCTAGCCGGCTCGGACGGTTCGTCGACCGAGATGCTAGACCTGAATGCCGGCTCGGCCGCGATTGCGTTCGCCGGCGGCTTCGTCAGCTTCATCAGCCCCTGCGTGCTGCCGCTCGTGCCGATCTACCTGGGACATCTGGCCGGCATCGGCTCCGAGCACACGATCCGCAGCAGCTGACCTCTTCGACCACCGAACATCTAGCGATTGGATGCGGCCCGCTGCGCTGCGCGCAGCTGGTAGCGCCATCGACTCCGCTCCTGGCCCGCCTGCAAGTTCATGCTCATCTCGGCGACGGCCTCGGGGTCGCCGGCGAGCGTGACTCGGTCGTGCAGAAAGATGGTCGTGTCGCCAGTGGCGATCTCCGCCTCGCCGTTGCGCATGACGATCAAGACCCGCACGTCGCCGGGAAACTCGATGTCCTGCAGGGTGCTGCCGTCGTACTCAGAGCTGAGCACGGTCACCTCGACGATGCCCGAATCGGGGTCGCTGCGCGCGTGATGCAACGCGGGTCGCATGATCGCTTCCTCCAACGCGAGCGCGGTCACGTCAGAGACCGAGTAGACCTCGATCTCGTGTTGGTCGAACTGCGCGTCGGGCTCGCTCGACCAGGTGACCACGCGCAAGGATGGATTGATTCTGCGCATGGCCTGCGCGTCGGCCACCACTCGTTCCGCGTCTTCCCCGTGGACCAGGACCGCCGCATCGGTGCTGAGGATGCGGACAGCGACCAGGGCGAGCGAATCCGTGGGGACACCGTGCACATGCTCCGCGCCAATGGCCCGCCAGCGGGGACCGGCGTCGGGATCGGGATCGAGCACGACCACTGCGCGGCCCGCGGCCAACAGCCGTTCAGCGAGCGTTGCCGCCAGGTCGCCGCTGCCGACGATCAGCGTGTGTCCATCGTCGGGATCGGTGCTGCGTCCCGCAATCAGCGAGAATGTCAGCGGCGCGAACACGGTCGTCAGCAGTGCGGTCAGCAGCAGCGCCCCGTGCAGGCCGTCGTCGACCAGGCCGAGGTCGGAGGCGATGGCGCCGGCTGCCAGGACCAGCGATAGGTTGGCGCTAAGCAGCGAACCTCCGGCGAGACCGTGACGCCAACCCCAGGCCGGCACCAGCGCCAGCACCGCTGGCAGCATCTTGGACAAGAACGCGACCAAGAGCAGCGCCGGCACGAGCAACAGCGCATCGAGTGAATCGAAGACCGCTCCGACATCGAGCGTCGCGCCGGCGTGGATGAAGAAGATCGGCACAAAGAAGCCGTAGCCCAGCGCGTCGAGCTTGCCGCGCAGCGACGTTCCATGCTTCGGCGAGAGGAAGGTGACCGCCAGTCCCGCAATGAATGCGCCGAGTACTAGTTCGGTGCCCACAACCTGAGACAGGGCGACGAAGACCACGAGCAACGCCAGCGCAATGCGAATCTTGAGCTGTGCCGACGTCAGCGCCAGCTCGTGCAGGGTGCGCGGGATGATCGGGAAGCGCTCCACTCCGACGCGTGACGCCCAGACCATGATGATCAGCGCGGTCGGGATCGCGAGCAAGAGCAGCATTCGCCAGCTGATCCCATCGCGCTCGAGCGCCGCCACGACACCGACGCCAATGATCGCGACCAGCTCCAGCAAGAATCCGCCAACCAACAGTCCCTGCCCCATCCGCCCGAGGTCCGGTCGGTCCTTGAGGACCGGCACGACGACGCCGATCGCGGTGGCGCACAGGATGAACAGCAGCATGGGAATCTGGTAGGAGTCGATCATGCCGGCGGTCTGCACGACTTCCAGCGCCAGGTAAGTGACGATGATCACCAACACCAGCAAGGCCACGCCGCCGATCAGCGGCTGTCGCAGCGCGACATGCGGGACGTACCAGCGGCTGCCCGGCTGCTGCCCGAGCAGGCTGAGGTTGATTTCCAACCCGGAGAGAAACATCAGGTACGCGAAGCCGAACAGGGCAAGGAAGTTCAGCCCGGCGCTGCTCTCGTTGATGATGTTGAGCAGCGGCTCACCGAAGAGGATGCCAACCAGCACCTCGCCGACGACCGCCGGCAGCAAGCCGCCGGTCAACCGCCAGGTCACGACCGGCACGACGACCGCGAGGATGCTGACCAACAGCAGCGGATAGAAGTCGGCCGAGCCTTCAGCAAACAACGCCAATTGCGGCAAGGCGTGACCTCCAGCCACAAACTCGAGCGCGTCGTGACCTGTTACTCGTGCTCTCGCAGAAATGCTAAGGCCAAGCGATTGAAATCGTCGGCCGCGCTGATGTTGACTGCGTGGGTTGCCGAGACGCGTTCGACGCGGAAGTTGGCCGCATGAGCCTCGACCCACTCGCGGGCGGGAGTGAAGGCTTCCTCGCGATCGCCGGCGATCAGCATCGTGGGCACCGAGTTGGTCGGCAAGCGCTCGCGCATCGAGGTCAACGGGGAGGTGTGGAGCATGGTCCGAGCAATACCGAGCGGCGTGCTGTACCCCATGTCATCGGCGAACTGCTGCTTCTGAGCGTCGCTGAAGGCGCGCGCTCGGCGCGGATTGAGCGGATGCGCCATGACCGCGTCGATCCCGCCGTCGACCATCTGTTGGGCCCGTTCTGCCGCAGCCTGCGGGTTGCGCATGCGGATCGGATCGCCGAACGCGGAGTGCGAGTTGGTGACCACATGCGCGATCACCTCGTCCGGGCGCGACATCGTGTAGTGCAGCGAGATACCCGCGCCCAGCGACTGCGCGACGACGTACCAGCGATCTGTGCCCAGCGACTCGCGCAGCGCGCTGAACCGTTCGGCGTACGCTTCGGGTTCGTAGAGCGACCGGTCATCCGGCGCCGGCGAGCGGCCGTGTCCCAACAGCTCCACGACGGCAGTCCGATAACCAGCCTCGTGGAAGGCAGGCAGATTCAGCAGCCAATGCGCGCGACAGCTGAGAATGCCATGCACAAACAAGACCGCCGGCCCCGAGGCGGGACCGGCGATGTCATGTGCGAGATCGATGGCCATGGCGGCGGCCGGATGAGCAGCTAGTTCTCGCGGATCGTGTCACCACCGCCGGTGGCGCCGGAAGCGAGGCTCTCGGCGAGCATTTCCGGGTTGAGCGCCGTGAGCAGCGGGTCCTGGGTAGCGAGCGGCAAGATGCCGACCGCCTCTCCCAGGCGGTGGATGCCAGCCTCGTGCAGGCGCGTCATGTAGTCCGTGTATTGCTGCTCGCGCAGCTTGCGCAGACCCTCAACGCCCGCGTCCAGACGCTCGACGCCGTCGGCGTAGAGCACGGCCAGCGCCTCACGCTCGAGCGGGGACTGCACCAACTCGCTGGAGAGTCCAGCTTCGGCCTTGGTCAGGAAGATCGGAATCTCCTCGTCGGCGAGGTCGGCGTAGCGGTTGTACCACTCCAGATGCTCGAGGCCGTACTGCAGGTGGCGCTTGCTGTCGCTCGCCAGTCGCGAGAACAGGTCGCGGTCGAAATCGGAGCGCGCCCACTCGCCGGCCATTTCGAAGGCCGTCAGCTCGTACGACTTGTAGACGACGTTGAGTGCCGTGATCATGTCGGTGAACGTCAACGCGTTGTACCACGACTCGGAGACGTCGGAGAGCGGCGCCTTGCCGATGGTTCCAGAGCCGTGCAGCGCTCGCTTGCGCAGCGCCTCGACCTTGCGGCCGGCGTCGTAGACCTGCGTTGCGAGGAAGAGCTTGACCTCGTGGAAGCCGTAGGAGATCTCCTCGAACCACTTTGAGAGGATCTTTTGCTCGGCGATGCCGTAGGTCGAGTAGATCGCACAGATCTGGCCAGTCGCGCGCTCGACCTCGGGTGAAAGCTCCTCGCGATTCTCCCAATCGAGATCGGTCGCGGGAATCCAGCGGTCGCGTATCGCGTCCTCGTAGAGGTCGGCCGAGCTGGGCGCCCAGACTTCGGTCTTGTCGTAGATCGCATAGCCGGCCGGCATGTAGAGGCCGGGCACTGGGCGCGTACCGCGCGGCAGGTCGTTGCGGTACTTCCAAACGTCGGGGACTTCGCCGTAGCTGCCGATGTCCACGTCGGAGAGGCGCATGCCGTCCTCCGACGGCGTCGGCTTCAGGCCTGTTTCGCCACCGTCCTGGAACATCACGAACTGAGCGCCGACGAATGGGTGCTCGGGGTTCTCTTCGACGAAGTCGAGCCACTTGCCGATCCGATCCGGCTCGATCGAGACGTTGAGGATGTTCTCGATCTGCTTCGCCGAAGCGACGGAGGACTCGACGCGGTCGATCAGGTCAGACGACCATCCGCGCACTTGCGCGCGCATTTTGAGGGCAGGGGAGAGGGTTGCCATCAGCGTTTCCCGTGTTTCTCAGGTCGGAGGCGTTCAGATCTGTTCGCGGGCGTTCAGGTACGTCCAGATCTGTTCAACTCAGTCCAGCTCTGTTCAGTGGTGTCCGGAGTGATCGAAGTCTGTTCGACAGCGTCCAGGGCCTGTTCGGCTAGACGGTGATCAGCTCGCGGATCTCGGGCGCCATCCGCTCGAGGCGGTCGCCGAGCCCGACCACCTGCAGACGGTGGTAGTACTCGTTCATCTGCTTCTTGCGCATCAGCATGACGAGGTTGTAGCCCTCGTCGAGGTATTCGATGCCGCCACCGGCGAGCACGGCCAGCGCCTCGCCTGTGATCGGGTTGGTGGTCAGCCCCGCCTGCGTGTTCTGCACCGTCTCGTTGATGTCGAGGTAGTGGTGCAGTTCTTCCTTGCGCCAGGGCTGCGTCTCGACGGTGTACTTGGTGTGGGTGACACCAAACGCGAGGTGCCGCGACTCGTCCTGCGCGGAGAGTCGGAACATCCGCTTTTCCGCTTCGTTCTGACCGATCAGCTCGCCCATGCGGAACAGCGACTGGACCAGACCTTCAGCGAACAGGTGCAAGATCGCGGTCATCTCGGTGAAGTCGTCGAGCGCCAGCAGGCCGACGGCACCGAGCCCGGCCGGTGACATGCCGCCGCCGTTCATCAGCACGCGCTTGCGGAACACGTCGAGGTGGCGGGCCTCATCCATCAGCTGGGTGCCGAGGAACAGCTGCGACTCGAAGAAGTCCGGGTGCACCGTCTCGAGGAAGCGGCCCGGCACGTCACCGGCGATGAACTCGACCTGGGTCAGGAATGTGCAGAGCGTGCACATCGCCTTCTCAATGTCGTCCGGCTGGTCGCCGATCGTCTCCCAGGGGATATCGCGCGCGGACGACCACTGGCGCTGCAGGGCCTCTTCGTAGAGCAGCATCGCGGACTCTGACCACGTGTCGCCCTTGTCGCGGTACTGGCGCGCGTGCGCGTTGGAGCGCGGGTCCGCCTCGATACCGCGCGGCGCGAAGGAGCGCGCGTCGGCGGTGTCGAGGTCGTCGACGCCGGCCATTCGCTGGTTGATTGACTGCAGGGTCACGCCTTTACGGCCGATGTTGATGTCGAAATCTTCGTCCGTTTCGATGTTCAACCAGTCGAGGTTGAGGCCTGGGTTCTCGATCGCGGTGACCATGTTCTGATCCTCTCGATTGGCTGACGCGTCAGATGGCACGCGACGCCAATACGCACTCTTGGTTCGGACCATCCTATCAGCACTCTCGTGTTCGCTGGTAGCTGCAGCGGCTGTCAGCGGCTGGCGACGGATCGTGCGCAGCTACTGGCCGGGATCGTCGAACGTGGCGCGCAGGAAGTTGACCAGGTCCCAGCGCTCCTGGTCGGAGAGTTGCGGCGACCACGCGGGCATGCCCGTGCCGCGAATACCGTCCGAAATCCAGGCGAAGAGCACCCCGTCCGGGTGGAACGGCACGTGGACGGTGAAGTTGGCGGGCGGTGCCGGCAGCGAATCCGCCAGTGGGCCATCGCCCGCGCCCGTCGCACCGTGACACGACGCGCAGTTAATCGCGAACAACGTCGATCCCGCCTCAACCGACGCGGCCGTGCGTTCGACCGGGTTGCTCAGCGTGCGTCCGGGTTCGACGTGCAGGCCGGTCAGCAGGACGACCGCGATGATGAAGCCGAGCAGTCCGCCAACGAATGCGGCGTCACCGCCGCGCGGACCCCAACGATCACGGACGCGCGGGCGATTCAGCCAGATCAGTCCGCCGAGCACGAGCGCCCAGAGTGCGCCGACGCCGTTCCAGTCCATCTGCGTCAGCGGCAATGCCAAGGCTCCTCCGCTATCGGCCGCGAACGGCGACGCTTGGTATCCCGATTCCACATTCGTCACGATCGGCGCGATCAGATCGTCGCCCGAGGCGCGGCGGATCTCCATCTCCACCGTCCAAACACCGGGCAGTCCAAAGTATGCGCCTTCCAGCCGGAACCGTCCGCCGCCGATCGATTCTGCGGCAATCGTCACTGGTCCGACGGAGTCATCGGCGTAGCGGAACCGCATCAGCAGCGCCTCGACGGGGTTGCGGTCATCACCATCAATGCTGGCCGTCCAGGTGTTGAAGCCGACCAGGTTCGGCGAGATCTCGAGCGAGGCCGCGATCTCGCCGCGCGTGACCCGCTCGACGACGCTGTTGTCCTTCTGCTCGACGGCCGGCTGGACGCTGGCCGGCGACGGCAGCTGCGTCAACACCGCCGACGCGGCGATCACGGCCACGCCCAACGCGGCTTCCAGCCGCATCAACCGCGCGAAGCGCATGGCCAACGCGATATCGCGGCCGTCGGATGACTCATCGCGCGGACGCAGCAGGAAGGCATTGGCGGCGGCGGCGGCGAACAGCGCAGCCAGCAGGACGCCCTTGACAAAGAACGCGATACCCCAGTCGGTGTCGACCAGTCCTGACGCGCTCGGCACCTGGATCAACGCGGACAACAGGCCTGCCGCCGCCAAGATGGGCACGCTGATCGCCGCGGCGATGGAGAAGCGGCGAACTGCGTCGACGCGGTTCAGCTCGGTCCGGCGCAGGGCGATCAGTAGGCTCGCAAGTCCGCCGATCCACAGCGCCGCCCCCGCGAGATGCACGGCATCAAACAGCGTCCCCCAGATCCAACCCGAGCCAATGGCCGCGCCGTGAGACACCGCCGATGTGGAAGCCAGCCAGACGATGCCGAGCAACCCCAGCACGCTCAACAGGGGGCGCCCGCCGAAGTGCTTGGGCTGCCACAGGTGACCCGCGAGCGCAGCCGCAGCGATGATCAGCGCGTACCAGCGCTGTTGCATCCAGAGGCCGTTGCCGGTCTCGAACACCATCTCGCCCAGAAATCCGATGTTGCCCAAGCGGAGCGCGGCGGAGATCGCCTCGTAACCGGTGGCGGCGATACCGACAACCACGCACGCCGCGATCATCGGCAACAGCGCTCGCGCTGCTCGCTCACGCAGCAGCAGCGCCATCCAGACCGCGCCCACGAAGAGGATCAACGCGATCAGGCCGACCGCCTTGACCGCGGCGTCCGCCTCGACCGGCGGGCCGGGACGGTCGAGAGCGATCTCCACACCAGCGCCAGCGGGCGCTGAGCCGTCAGGTTTCAAGACGGAAAAGACATACGACCCGGTCCAGGTATGGCCGTCGACCTCCGACAATGTGCGCCAGACCACGGTGTAGACGCCGGGATCGAGCTGCAACACGCGCACGCTCATCTGCGTGGGGACGTCATCCGAGAACTCAGTGCCGCCGATGTCGCGTCGCTGGCCGGCGCTGTCGAGTACCTCGACCGAGCTGTAGCTGCGCTGCAGTCGTTCGGTCATGAACAGCGTGACACGCGTCGGCGATTCTCGCAGCGAGGCATTGATCGGCGGGTCGCCGCGGGACAGCAGCGCGTGCGCACCGGCGTCGTGCGCCGCGAACCAGGCCACGGCGATCAGCGCCGCGACGGCCGCCAACCCCAGGGTCAGGACGCGTCTCATTCGGCCGAGCCCGATGGCTGCCAGACGGCCTCGCGGATGGCGGCCCACTCAGCATCGGTGACGCGTCCGTGCCAGTCGACGCTGCCATGGAACTCGCCCGGCGCGATGGCATAGGGCGGCTCGCCTGGTGTCGAGGCGACCAGATAGATGCCGAAGGCCCCGAGAATGAAGATGTGCTGACCATCGTCCGAGACGACGAAGTCAGGCTGATCCTCGCCAATCGCTGCGAGCTGCGTCAGCTCGCCGGACGCCAGGTCTACGCGCCAGATGTCCTCCGGGCCGTTCGTACCCATCGCCGACGCCGAGACCTGCGGCAGATACTGTCCCGCCGCGAAGATGAGGGCCTCGCCATCGGGAGTGAAGCGCGGCAATCGATACGGTCGCGGTTGCCAGGCGCGATCGGGGTCGAGCGCCCGCTCAGCTCCTGTGTCCAGATGTCGAACGACGAGATGCGGGTCTCCCGAGAGCGGCGCGTTGACAAAGGCCAGCATGGTCCCATCGGCAGAGATCGCGGCGTCGCGCGCGTCGGCGCGCAAGCGGCTCACCGTGCGTGTCGCCAGATCGAGTTCGAGCACACCAATCGTGCCGTCTCCCGGCTCGTGGGTGAAGATCAGCGATTCACCGTCTGGCGTCCAGCGCGGATTCCAGACGTACTCCGCCTGCCGCTGATGCTGGACGAGCAGTTCCTGGCGCGGATCGTCGATGCTGGACACGGCGAGATTGGTGCCCACGGACGTCCCCTCGGCCTGTGTGAGCTGGAAGATCACGTAGGCGACGCGCGTACCGTCCGGCGAGATGGCGGGCTGCAGCAGTTGTTGGTCCTGCTCCGCCTCGATCAGCAGGCGCGCGCCGTCGGCATTCTGCAACCAGAGGTCGACGCCTGCCGTATAGATGAACGTGCCCGGCGCGGGAATGCGCTGCTCATCCGACGCGCCGCCGCAGGCGAGCAAGCCAAGCGCCAGCACGCCAAGCGCCAGCAATGCCAGTACCAGAACGCACAGACGCTGCATCACGTTGCTGACCGTCTCCGGCGCTGATGCCGCCGTCTCCACGAGACCATCAGCAGCGCAGCGGCGGTCGGTCCGGCGATCAGCCAGATGATCGCTCCTGCGCCGATGCGCACGTCGGCAGAGTCGTCGGAACGGACCACATTGACCACTGCCGGAGCCGTCGCCTCGACGGTGTCCTCAGGCTCGTCGTCGTTGGGATAGGTGATCAGCAGTGTAGCCGCGATCTCGCGGTCGTTACCAACCTCCGTATCCAGGGGGTCGCTTTGGACGTAGAAGGGGAACACACCGCGATCCTCGTCGCCATCTTCCGCCGACAGATTTCGCCAGCGCACCAGGTACCTGCCGGGTGCGAGCTCCATGTCCATCGTTCCGCGCATGACATGTCGATCGTCGTTGTTGATCTCGACCTGAAGTGGATATTGCGGGATGTCGTCTCCCCGAGCCGGCTCGACCCACATCTCGTTCGCGCCCGCGCGGCGGAACAGCTCTTGCGTGAAGCGAATGCTGATCTCGGACGGTGACTCGTCGAGCATCTCCGCGAACGCGGGCGACGACGACACGTACGCCGCGTGGGCCGACGCCGTCGGCGCGGTGAGCCCCGTCAGCAGCCAGGCCGCCGACACCAAGGCCGACACCGTGATCGCGATGATCGCCAGCCGGCGCCAGCCCGCAGCGTTACTCGTGTCCGTCGTGCTCATCCTGAGACTGCTCATCGCTCATGCCCTGCATCTGAGGCTGACCATGCTCTCCATGTCCGCCGTGCTCGTCGTGGGAGGGCGGTTCGAGTCCGGCCAGCGCCGGCACCGCCGGCAGCGATTCGTTGGACAACCACGCTTCCAGCGTCGCCTCGACGGTATGGGCGAGCGCGTGCACGATCCGTGACGGTTCGGCTGCCGCCGCTGCGTCGTCCGCGCGGAAGGCGGAGAGCAGCGAATCGAGCCATTCGGCGTACTGGTCGACGTGGCCGAGCAGCTCAGGCGGCCACTGGACCCAGCGCAGCGCCTCGCGTGCCCGGGTCGCCCAGATGACCGCGTCGGACGGGATGCGGCCCTCATCGCGGACGATGGAATCGAGGTGGTGGTAGCGCAGTGGGTCGAGCGGCTCGAGCGCGGCCAGAATCTGCGCTCGTTGGTTGGACTCCACCAACCGTGCCACGTCGAGTTCAATTTCTTCCAGGTCGGCGGCGCTCGGACCGCTACACGCGCTGAGCCCCAATGCCAACGCGCCAAGAACCAACAGGGAAACCAGAGTCTTCACGGAATCACACCTCCCAGATGTGCCAGACATGCCGGACGTGCTGGGCACGATCGGCTCGTGTCAACGCTCCATGCTTCAACGGCAACAGGATCATGCTGCGAGCGCGTGGGGAGGCGGGCGGATGTTGATTCTCGATAGCAGGTGCAGCGGTTTGAATGGGTTGAGGTCGAGCGATCGTGACGTCGTCGACTCACCGCTGAGCCACGAGGCGAACAGGGCTTGAGCAGCGGCGTCCAGCAGCGGGGGAGGTGTTGGTTGCGACGCCCCCCTCGCCGCCCACTCGGGCGACCGCTGGGGGCTGATTGTGCAGTCGCCGACCGCGTCGATCACAAGCGTCGCGGCCGCCGCCGCGTCGGGCTGGCGGGAGGAGGCGGCGGCGGTCGTATCTGGTGCGGCGCTGCGCAACATGACCGCGATGGCCGTTGCAACCGTCAGTACCGCCAGAAACAGCAATCGGCGTCTCATCTAGACTCAGTCTATGCGCCCATTGGACTGACGGGCGCCAGCAGCCACACGGATCGCAGCGAAATCCGAGCCATCACCATGTACCTGGCCATGAACCGTTTCCGCGTCAACGTCGAGCGAGAGGCCGAATGGGAATCCATCTGGAAGAATCGCGAGACCTACTTGCAGGACGTACCAGGCTTCGTCCAGTTCATGCTCCTGCGCGGAGCCGAGCCGGGCGATTACATCTCCTACTCCGCCTGGGAGGATGAGGCTGCGTTTCACGCCTGGACGCAGTCCGACGCGTTTCGCCGTGGTCACGCCCAAGGCACCGTCGCGGGCGTGCTGGAGGGTCCGCCGCAGCTCGGGCTCTATGAGCCGGTGATCGAAGAGACCAAGAGCGCGCGCAGCGAGACGGACTCGTCGCCCGATCCGAACCGTCGCGGGCCGCGTCACTAGGGCTCCGAAAGGGAGTCAGAGCCGCGCGAGAGCGGTGATACGCTAGCGGGTGAACGATTACATGACCCGTACGCGCAACGAAACAGCGCGTCGGGCTGAGAGGACACTCGATATGGGAATGCTTGATGGCCGCGTCGCAATCGTGACCGGCGCGGGCCGAGGCATCGGCGCTGAAACGGCGAAGCTGTTTGCCTCCGAGGGCGCCAAGGTCGTGGTCAACGACCTCGGCGGCGCCGTCGACGGATCGGGCGGCGAATCAGGCCCGGCCGACGCGGTGGTGGCCGCGATCAAGGACGCCGGCGGCGACGCAGTGGCGAACTACTCGTCCGTCTCCGACTATGACGCCGCCGAGGGCATCGTCAAGGCAGCCTTGGACAACTTCGGCGACCTCGACATCGTCGTCAACACCGCTGGCATCTTGCGCGACCGGATGGTCTTCAACATGTCCGAGGCGGAGTGGGACGCCGTCGTCGACGTGCACATGAAGGGCCACTTCAACCTCACGAAGTTCGCCTCGATTCACTGGCGCTCGGAGCGCAAGGGCCACTACCGACTGATCAACTTCTCGTCGGTCTCGGGCATCTTCGGCGCACCCGGCCAGCCGAACTACGCGGCGGCCAAGATGGGCATCGTGGGCTTCACCTACAGCTGCGCGAACGCGCTCGGCCGCTACGGCGCGACCGCCAACGCGATCTCGCCCGGCGCCTCGACGCGCATGACCGACACCGTGCCCGAGGAACGCCGCAGCGCCACCAATGTCGATTCGAGCGCGGAAGACCCGCAGCGCTCGCCGGCCAACGTGGCCGTACCGCTGGTCTACCTGGCGTCTGAGGAATCGGACTGGCTGACCGGCCAGATCATTGGCGCATCCGGATACGAATTGCAGCTGTTCAACAAGCCGGCGGTGATCCGCCAGGTGCGCGGCACCGAGCGCTGGACGCCGCAAGGCGCCGCCCAGCAGATCGAAGAGCTCTTCAAGCCAGCTGTCACCGGCGGCGGCACCTTCGGCTAACGCGCCGCGCAGACCACACGCCGACTGAACGAGGGACATCACCATGGGAATGCTTGACAATCGAGTGGCGATCGTGACCGGCGCGGGACGCGGCATCGGCTCCGAGATCGCGCAGCTGTTCGCGGCGAACGGGGCCAAGGTCGTCGTCAACGACTTCGGCGGCGCCGTCGACGGATCGGGCGGCGAAGCCGGCCCGGCCGACGAGGTCGTCTCCACGATCCGCGACGCCGGCGGATCAGCCGTGGCCAACTACTCGTCCGTCGCTGACTACGACGCGGCCGAGGGCATGATCCAGCAAGCGCTGGACGAGTACGGCAAGCTCGACGTGCTGGTCAACGTGGCCGGCATCCTGCGCGACCGGATGGTCTTCAACATGACCGAGGCCGAGTGGGACGCGGTCGTCGACGTGCACATGAAGGGCACGTTCAACACGACCAAGTACGCGTCGATCTACTGGCGGGCCAACCGTGAAGGCCACTACCGGCTGATTAACTTCACCTCGGGCTCCGGTCTGCACGGCGCGCCGGGACAGCCCAACTACGCCGCGGCCAAGCTCGGCATCGTGGGCTTCACCTACAGCTGCGCCAACGCGCTGGGACGCTACGGCGTGACCTCCAACGCGATTGGTCCTGGCGCCTCGACGCGGATGACTGACACCGTGCCCGAGGAGCGCCGCCGCCGACCGGGCGACGACTCGGAGAACATCGTCGACATGCGCCGCTCGCCGGCCAACGTCGCGGTGCCGATCGTCTACATGGCGTCCGAGGCGTCCGACTGGCTCAACGGGCAGGTCATTTCGGCGATGGGCTACGACATCGGCCTCTACTCACAGTATGAGGTGATCCGTAACCTCTCGGGCACCGAGATGTGGAGCGTCGAGCGAGCGGCTGAGGAGATGGAGCGCGTCTTCAAGCCGGCGCTCGAGGGCAGCCGCATGTTCGGCTAGCCTTCGGAACGATGGTTGGTTGACATACCCTGACGGCGGGCGCGTGCGCCCGCCGTCAGTCGTCTCTGCGAGACCAGCGTGATGACCGGGAGTCCGTCATGTCCGACGATCTGATCATCCGTGCGGCGGTCGACGCTGACGTCCCTCAGCTCGCTGAGCTGTACAACCACTACATCCTCAACTCCGCCGCGACGTTCGACACTGAGCCGCACACGATTGCGGAAAAGCGGGAGTGGTTCGCTGGCTATGCGGACTCCGGCCCCTACCGCGTGATGGTTGCGGTCGAGCCTGACGGGCGGATTGTCGGCGAGTCGTACTCCAGCCCCTTTCACCGCAAGGCGGCCTATCGCAGCAGCGTGGAGACGAGCGTCTATCTGCTGCCCGGTGAGGTTGGGCGCGGACTGGGCACGCGTCTGTGGGACGCGCTCTATGCAGAGCTGTTGCAGGCGGACGACGTGCACCAGCTGTTCGCGCTGATCACGCTGCCCAACGATGCGTCGGTTGCGATGACCGAGAGCCGCGGCTACACGCTGACGGGTGTGTGGAAGGAGGCCGGCCGCAAGTTCGGCCGCTACCACGACGTCAGCATCTGGCAGCGACCGCTTCGCCCGTGACGAGCAGCTGAAGGTCGACTGACACACATCCGACGGCCGCGACTGCGAGGATCGGGGCGCACCATGCCGCACGTGCATCCTGATCGGTTACCGTTTCCTCAGTGTGAGAGTGATGGGAAGAGAGGATGAGATATGGAACGCGCTCCTGACGCATACCCTGCTCGGTTGGAGATTGACTATCCGGAGTCGCTGAATCGGCTCAGCACGCTGCTTCGGATTCCCTTCATCATTCCGATCCTGGTAATCCAGGCGCTGCTGCCAGTTGCGCCGCTTGTGGCAGTCTCACTGGCAGCCGAAGGCGCGATTGACGGCGATTCGGTCAGCGGCTTTGCCGGCGCGGCGTTCTTCCTGCCGCTCGTGTTGATGATCTTCTTCCGGCGCAAGTACCCGCGCTGGTGGTTCGACTTCTTGCTCGAGCTGGCGCGCTTCCAGGCCAGAATCATCGCCTACTTCGACCTGTTGACCGACAAGTATCCATCGACAGATGAGGAGCAAGATGTGCACCTCGATCTCGACTACCCCGATGCTGCGCAGCTCAACCAGTTCCTGCCGATCGTCAAATGGCTGCTGCTGATTCCGCACTACGTGGTGTTGGCAGTCCTCGTGGTGCTGTCGGTCCCGGCCTTGATCGCCGCCTGGTTCGCGATCATCTTCACTGGGCGGTACCCGCGGCCAATCTTCACCTACATCCTGGGCGTCAACCGGTACTACCTGCGGATCGGCGCATACGGATTCCTGCTGATCACCGATCGTTACCCACCGTTTAGCCTGAGTCCGTAACCGCATCGACTTGGAGAGGACCATTGACATGAGCGACCGGATCGGAATGGGTCTGGCCAACTTCCCGTTCTCTGACGTTGACACGATGTGGCGCTGGATTGATCTATGCGAGGATCGCGGTGTCGACTCGATCTGGCAGACCGACCGCCTCATCTCGCGTGAGCCGATTCTGGAGTCGATGACGTTCATGGCCGCGCTGGCCGCTCGCACGGAGCGGCTGAAGTTTGGGATGAACGTCGTCGTGGTCGGCTTCCGCGATCCGTTGGTGCTGGCCAAGCAGTGCGCGACGATCGACTTCCTCTCCAAGGGCCGCATGCTGCCCGCGTTCGGTGTCGGCGGCGCGTTCGCGCCCGAGTGGAACGTGACCCACCGTCCGCTGCCCGGTCGCGGTCCGATCGCAGACGAGATGCTGGACATCATCGAGGGGCTCTGGAACAACGAGTCGTTCACCTATCACGGTGAGCATTTCAGCTACGACAACGCGGTCATATCGCCGCGCCCGGTGCAGGATCCGCTGCCGCTCTGGATCGGCGGCGCCAGCAAGGCAGCCATCCGCCGCACGGCGCGGATCGGCACGGGTTGGGTCGCCGGCGTGCAGTCGGCGCACCAGGTGGGACCGGTGATCGAACAGATCAAGGCGGCGCTGGCCGAGGCAGGCCGCACAGATTACGAGCCCGACCACTTTGGCGCAGGGTTCGGCTATCACTTCGGATCGTGGGACGACGAGTGCGTGCAGCAGACGATTCGAGGCTTCAAGGCGCGTCTGCCCGAGGTCGAACCCGAGACCTACCTCGCCGTCGGCGACACGGCCGACATCCTGTCCCGGGTCAACGAGTACCGCGCTGCTGGCGTGAGCAAGTTCATCATGCGCCCCATGGAGCGCGGCGACGACAAGATCATGTATCAGTCAGAGCGCCTCTTCGACGAGGTTCTGCCCGTCGTGCACGGCGAGCGTTGATCGGTTAGGGGTAGGCCGGCAGCGGTAGGTTCGGGAACGCCCGTTTGACCTGCTTCACGGCTGCCCGCTTCGCGTTCGCGGTGAGCCCTTGCTCGCGGCCCAACGCGCTGGCCTCGCCAGGCACGACTGATGCGTCCCCGGCGACCAGCGAGTCACCCCAGCGGTGTAGTCCTGCCGCGTTGATCGGTCCGTTCTTGGCACTGCCGAAGTGGGTGAACTCGCACCATGCGGCGTCCGAACCGCGCGGTTTCATGTAGACCGCGCGTCCCGCGGCGATGCAGAGCGCGACGCCGCCGGCCACATCCCAAATGCGCGAGCCTTCGAACAGCGCCATCTGGACGGAGCCCTCAGCGGCCAGAGCGAGTTCGGTCGCCGTGCTACCCAGCGTGCGGGCGATGCCGAAGCGCTTACCGGCCGGCCCCGTGACGCCGTTCGTTCCAGCCGGCACCGTGCTCAGCCGCGATCCGACGGGCAGCGGAGATGGCTCGGTGCTGACCGGCGCGTCCTCGAACATCAACCCCCCGCCGTCGTGCGCGTGATAGACGCCCGGCGTGAGGAACTTGTTGGTCGGCAGCCACAGCGCGCCGGCGATCGGGCGTCCGCGCTGCAGCACGCCGATCGAGCAGGCAAACATGCCGATGCCGTTGATGAAGTTGGACGTCCCGTCCAACGGGTCGATCACCCAGACGATCGGCGCGTCCGGCGGCCCGCCGTTCTCCCGCTCTTCGCCGAGCACGGCGTGTTCGGGAAACTGGCGGTGCACTTCCTCGCGGATCAGGTCCTCAATCGCGTGGTCGACCTCGGTCACGGGATCGTTCGGCCGCTCGCCCTTGAAGGTGATCTCGACCGTGGAGTGGAAGCGGTCGAGCAGGATGTCGCCGCCACGTTGGGCAAGACTTCTGGCCGTCTGCGCAATCCTGGCCAGATCGGCATCCGCAAGCGGCGGTTCGGGTTCCGTCTGTTCCGTCATACCAGCAGGGTACCCTGCCAACGGGTTGTGAGCCGTCATCGCGGCCCGCTAGCGAACGGATCAGCCCAATGTCTCACGAAATGGAAACATCCCGCGCGGCAGTTCGCACTTCCGACGGGCCTGGACAGGCGACGGTGCGCACCGCGGATGCACAGGCGTCAGCAGGCGTCGGCTTTGACGCTGATTGGGAGGCCGCCTGTGACGCCGCGATCCGCGGCCTCGAAGTGGTTCAACCGCCGGACCTGCTGCTTGTCTTCGTCGATTCCAGATACGGCAGTCATTATGTCGAGATCATCGACCGCTTGCGCTCGCAGACTGGCGCGCGCCATCTGATCGGCGCGTCCGGGCAGAGCGTGATTGGGTCGTCGTTGGAGGCGGAGGAGGGCTCCGCCATCGCCGTGTTGGGCGTGTCGCTGCCCGACGCCGAATACACGCCGATTCGGATTGACCCAGATTCCATGACCGACGACCTGTTCGCGCCGGTCGAAGACGGACCGCAGGTCTGGCTGTTTTTCAGTAACCCGTTCTCGATCATGACTGATCAACTGGTCAGCCATCTGCAGCAGCTGCGCCCGGAGATCACACTGCTGGGCGGGATGGCGTCGTCGCATCGCCAACAACAGGACTGCGTGGTGTTCATCGACGATCACGTCCTCCCGCGCGGGGCGGCGATGATGGGTCTGAGCGGCGTGTCGGTGAGACCGGTTGTCGCACAGGGCGCGGAGCCGCTCGGCCAACCCTGGATCGTGACCGAGTGCGAACAGAATCGCGTCGTCACGCTGGGCTCGCGCCCAGCGCTCGAGGTCCTGCAGGAGACGATTGCCGAACTCGACGACGACACCCGCGAGCGCGCCGTGCGCAACCTGCTCGTCGGCCTGGCAATGGACGAGTACCAAGAGACGCACGAACGCGGGGACTACCTGATCCGCAACGTGATGGGCGCCGACCGGGAGTCGGGCGCGATCGCCATCAACGCCATACCGAGAGTCGGCCAAACCTTCCAGTTCCAGTTCCGCGACGCGCAGGCAGCCGACGACGATCTGCGAACTCGGCTGCGTGATTTGCGTGACGCGCTCGAGCCCGATGAAGAAGTGTTGGGCGCCTTGCTCTGCTCCTGCAACGGTCGCGGGCGAGGTCTCTTCGGGGAGCCCGACCATGATGCCGGTGCGCTGGCAGAGGCGTTCGGTCCCGTGCCAACAGCCGGCTTCTTCTGCAACGGGGAGATCGGCCCGGTGGGAGGTCAGAACTACCTACACGGCTTCACGGCATCCATTGCGGTGCTGACGGTGTAGGGTTGGGCAGTATGACGACCAACGAGCTAACCGATACGCTGTTCTTCGGCGACAATCTCTCGGTGATGAGAGAGCACATCCCGGATGAGTGCATCGATCTCATCTATCTCGATCCACCGTACAACTCGAACGCCGATTACAACGTCCTCTTCGAGGACGAGTCCGGACGCGTCGCGCCGTCGCAATTACTGGCTTACGAAGACACGTGGCACTGGGGCTACGAATCCGAATTGGCACTGACATATCTGTTGACCGACCAGTCGCCGTGCCCTGAGGCTGGAATGCTCCTGGATTCCCTGGTCCGTGCGTTGGGCACGAATCAGATGACTGCGTATCTGTCCATGATGACCGTTCGCCTTTGCGAAATGCGCCGAGTGCTCAAGCAAACAGGTTCGATCTACGTCCACTGCGATCCGACGGCCAGTCACTACCTCAAGATTATGATGGACGCCATCTTTGGCGCAGAGCACTACCGAAACGAGATCATCTGGCACTACCGAGCGTCGGCGCTGACGAGCGCAAAGAACATCTATCCCCGCAAGCATGACACGTTACTGTTCTACACAAAGAGCTCAACCTGGACGTTTCATCGGCCGCGACAGGACGACGTGTCTGAACAAATGATGCGGCGCTGGGGCAGATATTTGGAAGACGACGGTCGGACTGTGCTGTACGGCTCAATCAAGCACGAATCCAACGAAGAAGAGCGAAGCCGGAAACGGATTGAACGCCGCACGGGCCGTGTGCCGCAGGACGACGACGTTGCGTTCGAAATCAAGCCTTCACGCACACGCTCAGTCTGGACCGACATTCCTGAGGTTCGCCAGAGTCACAAGTACAAGGAGTGGCGGGGCTTCCAGACACAGAAACCCCTCAAGCTCCTTGAGCGAATCATCAACGCTTCGTCGAATCCGGGCGATATCGTGCTCGATCCGTTCTGCGGTTGCGGAACCGCCATTCAAGCAGCGCAATCAACGGGTCGGCTGTGGATTGGGATCGACATCACGCACCTGGCGATCGGCTTGGTTGAAAGCCGCCTTGCCGAGGTTGGCGTGAGTCCAAGGATCGTCGGTGCACCACACGACTTCGGATCTGCCCAGGAGCTGGCCCGGCGTGATCCGTTTCAGTTTGAGTCTTGGGCCGTTACCCGCCTCGATGGCTTTCGACCCAACCGTGTCCAGCGAGGCGATGGCGGTATTGACGGCCGGATGCACTTCCCCAAGCCAAACGGTGCTGGCCAGCGCCAGATCGACACCGGTGTCGCCATTGCTCAGGTGAAATCTGGGAGGTGGGGCGTCCAGGATGTTCGGCAGCTGATCGGCACAATGGACGACCCATCGGTCTCGGCCGACTTGGGAGTCCTGATTGTCATGCAACCGCCAAGTTCCAGAAGTCACGCCCCAGCGACGGCAGCCCGCGCGGGCATCGTACGGATCGATGGGCACAGCTATCCGAGGGTTCAAATCTGGACAGTGGCAGACTACTTCGACGGTCGATTCCCTGATTTGCCCATCGCGTTCGGACGAGAGGCTCGACGCCTCCTCTAGCCGCCTGAGATTTGGGGGACTATGGCGATTTCGGCGCCCGCCGGGACTTTGGTGATTAGGCCTGTGGACACGACGTCTCCGTTGATGGCGAGCGAGAGGCCGCGGCCGATTTTGCCGTCTTGTTCGAGGCGTTCGGCTAGTTCGGGATAACGCTGTGCGAGGTCTTGGATGACCGCTCGCAGGTTATGACCCTCGGCGCTCAGAACGCCTGCACCATCGGTGAGCGTTCTGAGCGACTGAGGGATGAGGACGGAGACTGACTCCGCCATGTCTGACGGACCGTTCGCGGTGAGCGGCTCGTCGTCGCCGAGCCTAGTCGCCGCCGAGCGTGGTCGCCTCGAGGATCGCTCGCGGCGACATGGGCAGCTCGGTCATGTGCACGCCGATCGCGTTGGCGATTGCGGCCCGAACGGCCGGCGCGGGCGGAATGATCGGCACCTCGCCGACGCCTCGCACGCCGTAGGGGTGACCGGGGTTCGGCACCTCGACGATGTTCGTTTCGATCATCGGCAGGTCCAGCGCCGTCGGCATGCGGTAGTCGAGCAGGCTGGCGTTCTTGAGGTCGCCGCTCTCGTCGTAGTAGTACTCCTCGTTCAGCGCCATGCCGACGCCCTGCGCGACGCCGCCTTGCATCTGACCTTCGACGTAGGCCGGGTGGATTGCGGTGCCGGCGTCCTGGACGGCGGTGTAGCGCAGAATCTCCACCTTGCCCGTGTCGCGGTCGACTTCGACGTCGACGATGTGCGTCGCGAAGGCGGGTCCGCTGGAGGTCTTGTTGACGTCGGCGCGGCCAACGATATGACCGCCCGACGTGGGCAGCTGCGCGGCCAAGTCCTTGAAAGCGATCTCGCGCGCGTTGCCGTCCTCATCGGCGGGTCCGCGGATGATGGCGTCGTCTCCGTACTCGACGGCGTCCTCGTCGACCTCCCAGATTTGGGCGGCGCGCTGCGACATCTGCTTGCGGATGTCCATCGCGCACTCGTAGGCGGCCCAGCCGCCGGCGAAGGTCGTGCGGCTGCCGCCGGTGACCTGCGTGTAGCCGACCGAGGCGGTGTCGACGACCTGCGGGCGGACATCGTCCATCGGGATGCCGAGCGTCTCAGCCATCTGCATGGCAATCGAGGCGCGGGTGCCGCCGATGTCGGTCGAGCCGAGCACGAGCGAGACCTTACCGTCGCCGTTGACCTGGCCGTAGGCCGAGGACTCGAAGCCGATATTGAACCAGAAGCCCTGGGCAACGCCGCGGCCGCGGTCGGGGCCTTCGAGCTCCGACTGCCAGTGCGGCGACTCCTGGGCGGCGGTCATGCACTCGACGTTGCCGATCACACCGAAGGGCATGCCGGCGGCGGTCGTGTTGCCTTCGACGCTGGCGTTGCTCAGCCGCATCTCGAGCGGGTCGAGACCGAGCTCTTCGGCGAGCTCGTTCAGCACCGATTCGGTGGCGAACTCTGCCTGCGGCGCGCCGGGCGCGCGATAGGCGGCAGTCTTGGGCTTGTTGACGACCACGTCGTAGCCGTCGATCTTCTGGTTGGGAATGTCATAGGGCGCGAGCGAGCACATCGCGCCAGCGCCGACGGGCGAGCCCGGGTAGGCGCCGGCCTCGAAGGCGAGGTGCACCTCAGCGGCGGTGATCGTGCCATCGCGCTTCGCACCCATGCGGACGCGCATGTATGTCCCGGAGGTGGGACCGGTGGCGAGCAACACTTCCTCACGGTTCATGGTCAGCTTGACCGGGCGGCCGGTCTTCTGGGAGAGCAGCGCTGCGAGGGGCTCGAGATAGACGGGAATCTTGCCGCCGAAGCCGCCGCCGATCTCCATCGGCGTGACTTTGACCTGCGACTCGGACAGCTGCATCAGCGCGGACACTTGCTGGCGGACCGGGAAGGCGCCCTGCGTCGAGGTGTAGATGTCGAGCGTGCCGTCGGCCCGCCAATAGGCGGTTCCGTTGTGCGTCTCGATGTAGCCCTGGTGGGCCATCGAGGTTTCAAACTCGCGCTCGATGACGACATCGGCCTCATCGAAGCCGGCGTCGATCTCCCCCTTGGTGAACTGCAGGTGCGAGGCGGTGTTGGACGCGTTGTCGCTCTTCGAGCCGTCCAGCTCTGAGGTGTGCAAGCTGTCGTGCAACAGGGGCGAGCCGTCAACCATCGCATCGCGCACGTCGAGGACTGGCGTGAGCACTTCGTACTCGACCTCGATGAGCTCCAGCGCATCTTCGGCGATGTGGTGGTCGGTGGCGGCGACAGCGGCGACGGCGTGGCCCTTGTAGAGCACCTTGTCGGACGCGATCACGTTGTCCAGCACCCACTTGAGGTTTGCTGATCCTTCGCCGGTGTCCACCTCCTGGTCGGCGGCGCGGGGGAAGTCGGCGTTGACGACCACGGCCAGCACGCCGTCCAGCGCTTCAGCCTTGGAAGTGTCGATGCTCTTGATGTTGGCGTGCGCGTGCGGGCTGCGCAGGACGCGGCCGGCGAGCATGCCCGGCAGTTGCAGGTCTGCGCCGTACTGGGCGGCGCCGGTGACCTTGTCAACGCCGTCCGGGCGGATCGGACGCGTGCCGATGACGTTGTACTGTTCGGTCTCGGGAGACTGGGCGGTGACCATGTGATCTGTCCTCTCGTCAGAGCCGGTGGTGGATTGTCTAGACGACGCTTTGGCCGGCGGCCTGCTGGACCGCCTTGATGATCTTGTCGTAGCCCGTGCAGCGGCAGAGGTTGCCGGCGAGCCAGTAGCGAATCTCGTGTTCCGACGGGTCGGGGTTCTGCTCGAGCAGCGCTTCGGCCGCGACGAGGAAGCCTGGCGTGCAGATGCCGCACTGCAACGCGGCCTGCTCGAGGAAGGCGTTCTGCAGCGGTGAGAGCTGGTCGCCGTCGGCGAGGCCCTCGACGGTGCGGATCTCGGCACCCTCGCACTCGGCCGCCATGACCAGGCAGCTGTTGACGATGCGGCCGTCCATGTTGACGCAGCAGGCGCCGCAGTTGCCGTTGTTGCAGCCTTCCTTGACGCCAGTCAGGCCGATTCGGTCGCGCAACGCCTCGAGCAGCGAATCCCGCTCGTTGGCGAGGAAGACCTGGTTCTCGCCGTTGATGGTGCAGTTGACGACGACGTGTTCACTAGCCATGGCAGCGATGCCTCCGTGTCTCTTTCGTTCGAATCTGTCTGGGTGTTCAGGCAGCGCGCTCGGCGGCCTGGCGGATGGTGCGTTCGGTCAGCACGCCGGCGAGATGCACCCGCTGGCGGATGCTGCCGCGCATATCGGTGATTGGGTTGGCTGCTGCACGCGAGGCGTCGGCCGCGGCGGCGATCGTCTGCTCGCTCAGCGGTTGGCCGACGAGGGCTGCCGCCGCGTCTGCGACGAGCAGCGGCGTCGGCGCGACGGCGCCGATGGACACGCGGGCCCAGGCGACCGAACCGTCGCCGTTGAGGCGCAGCTGTGTCGCAGCGTTGGTGACCGCGATGTCCATCTCGTTGCGAGGGATGAAGCGCAGGAAGCGCGCGCCCGATCCGCCGGCAGGCTTCGGGAAGCTGAGTTTGGTGACGAACTCGCCGGCGGCCAGCACGTTGCGGCCGGGTGCGGTGCAGAAATCCTCAACCGCCACGGTGCGGCGGCCGTTGGGGCCGGCGATCTCGACCTGCGCCTCGAGCACGATCAGCGATGGGATGCCGTCGGCGGCGGGCGAGGAGTTGCACAGGTTGCCGCCCAGCGAGGCGCGGCCCTGAATCGCCGTCCCGCCGATCAGGGAGCAGGAGTCAACGAGGATCGGGTAGTCGGACTGAATCTGCTCGTCGCCGTAAATCTGATAGCAGGGCGTCGCCGCGCCGATGGTCAGGCCATCGGCCGAGTGCTCGATCCCGATCAGCTCGGGGATGTGCTTGATGTCGACGAACAGGCTGATGTCGCGGGTGCGTTCGCGCGCCTGGACGATGACGTCGGTACCGCCGGCCAACGGTCGGGCGGTGTCGCCGCCTTCCCGCAACAGATTGATCGCTTCTTCCACGCTCGACGCGCGGGCATACTTGACCGCTTGCACGTAATCAGCCTCCTCAGACTGCGGCGCCAAAGACGCCGCTGGCACAGTTCAACCAGTCTCCGCAATCGCATCGACCGCTTCGCACGGGCGGCGACGATTCGCTGTATGGAGTGTAGCGCACCATTGGGTAGATACAGGTGGGCAGACGCGCCTCAGGGGCGGTCAGTGCGACCGCTGATAGCGGAGCAGGCTGTATCCCAACACCGCCGCGACGATCGAGGCGGCGAAGATGCCGATCTTGGCCGCCTCCAGCAACTCGGTCTCGTTCGCGTCGAAGCTGAGGTTGGCGATGAAGATGGCGACGGTGAACCCGATGCCGGCGAGGAGCGCCGCGCCGCAGAGTTGTGACCAGCGCAGCTGCTCAGGCTTGTAGGCGATGCCCAGCTTCACGGCAAGCGCCGAGAGTCCGACGATGCCGACAAACTTGCCCAACAGCAAGCCGAGGAAGATGCCCCAGGCGATCTCGGAGCTGAGTGCCGCGTCGATGCTGTCACCGGTGATCTTGATGCCGGCATTGGCCAGCGCGAAGATCGGCACGATGACGAACGCAGAGATCGGGGCCATTCCTTCTTCGAGCCGCTCCATCGGACTCTCCGCCTCGTTGGAGACGTGTTTGATCTGCATGAACGCCTCGTGCGCGTCGCGATCCCTGACGACCGGGTCCGGGTCTTCCTCCACGTGGCGCAGGCGCTGCAACAGATAGTCGATCCGGCGGATGGTGCCCTGTCGGTCGTAGAGGGCGTCGGCCGGCACGATCAGGCCGAGGATCACACCGGCCAGCGTCGCGTGCACGCCCGCCTCCCACAGCGTGAGCCAGAGGAAGACTCCGCCGACTGCGTGGATGCCTGAATGTCTGAAGCCCAATTTCTTGACCAACAGGAGGAAGCCAACCGCGCCGACCATCCCGGCTAACCACTCGACCTGGATCGATTCGGAGTAGAAGATGGCGATGATCAGGATGCCGCCCACGTCATCGGCGACGGCAAGGGTCAGCAGGAAGATCTTGAGTTGCAACGGGATACCACGGCCGACGAGCGCCAGCACGCCCAGCGCGAAGGCGATGTCGGTCGCGACCGGAATGCCCCAGCCGGCGCTGCCGGCGCCGCCGGCGTTGAGCACGGCGTAGAGCCCGGCAGGAGTGAGCATGCCGCCCAGCGCAGCGGCGATGGGCAGTGCGGCCTGGCGCGGATCGCGCAGCTCACCGTGCGTCACTTCCCGCTTGATCTCGGCACCCACGACGAGGAAAAAGACGACCATCAGGACGTCGTTGACGACGTGCTGCAGCGACTGATCGAATGACCAGATGCCGATGTCAACGATCAGGTGTGTGTGCCAGAAATCGTCGTAGGAGCCGAAGCCGACGTTTGCCCAGATCATTGCGATGACGGCAGCGACGACCAGCACGATGCCGCCGGCCGCTTCGACCTCCATAAACCGCAGCGTCGTCTGCACGACGAGCCGTCGGAAGGGATCATCGCCCTCGCGCCAGAACGGTCGGAAGAGGTCAGCCATGTTCAGCCATGTTCAGGCACGCTCAGCCATGTTCGGTCATGTGTTGGCATGCTCGGAGGTGTCCAGCCGTGACGAACCTGCCTTGACCAATCTGCGGTGCGTATGCGAATCGCCATCAGCTTGCGCAGCTTACCGCTCAGACGTTGAAGTAGTGCGCGTCGGGGTGATGCACGATCAACGCCGACGTCGATTGCTCGGGGTGCATTTGGAACTCGTCGCTCAGCTCGATCCCGATTCGTTCGGGCTGGAGCAGTTGCCAGAGCAGCGCCTGGTCTTCCAGATTGGGGCAGGCTGGATAACCGAAGGAGTAACGCGCGCCCTGGTACTCCGTCTTGAACAGCTCTCGCGGCGTCGCGCCGTCGGCCTCGGCGATACCCAGTTCCTGGCGGATCCGCTGGTGCCAGTACTCGGCCAGCGCCTCGGCCATCTCAACCCCGAAGCCGTGCCAGTACAGGTACTCCTGATAGCGGTCCGCCACATACAGCTCTTGCGTAAAGTCCGCGACTCGCGGTCCCATCGTCACGACGTGGAAGCCGACCACATCCATTTGACCAGATTCGACGGTGCGGAAGTAGTCGGCCAAGCAGAGGTGTCGTTTCCCGTTCTGTCGCGGGAAGGTGAATCGGACCGCTTCCGCGCCGGAGTCGTTCGGCTCGTAGACAATCACGTCGTCGCCGTCTGACTGGGCGGGGAAGAATCCGTAGATCACGGCTGGTTCCAGGATGCCGAGCCGCAGCGCGTCCTGCTGGATGCTGCTGAACGCCGCCTGGGCGTCGGCCTGCGACGCGGCATCGCGCTTGAAGCCCCACTGGCCGCGCAGCAACGCGGTGGGATTGATGTAGGGGAAGAGATCGGTCAGTGGCAGTCCGCGGACGATTCGAGTGCCGAGGAACGGCGCTTCGGGAATCAGTTCGGCGGGCGGGACTGTCACGAGTTTGTGTGTTTCACTGTCGTTCACCGAAATGGTCTCGTGGATCGTCTTCGAAAGCGACTTACCCACAGGCTCCACCGGAGAGGCATCAAGCGCATCGCCGTCCGCGAGTGCGTTCATGATCCTCAAGCCCTCGAAGGCGTCCTGGCCGTAGAAGACGTCACCCTGGAAGATGTTGCGCAGGTCCCACTCGACGTACTTGCGAGTCAGCGCCGCACCGCCGAGCAATACCGGCCAACGATCTGCGAGCTCGCGGCGATTGAGCTCCTCGAGGTCTTCCTTCATCACCAGCGTCGACTTGACCAGCAGTCCCGAGAGTCCGATCGCGTTCGCGTTGTGCTCTTCGGCGGCCTCGATCACGTTGGCGAT
>JAJEBU010000094.1 GCA_022822375.1 Dehalococcoidia bacterium | reverse complement strand
CAGCGGCCCACAGCATCAAGCGAACCCCGGCGCTTGTTGAGCCGATTGCCACAGACGTCAATCTGCCGGCGACACAATAGAAGGTCATCAGCATGGTGCCGTTCACACGACGCGTAGCGCCTTCGCCGCAAATCTCCGCGTTGCTCGCGGTTCTCGTGTCGGTCACGGCACTCAGCGCCTGGTCTCTGCTCTCGGTTGATCGGGCGTCCGCGCAGAGTTCGGCGACGACGCACGAGATCTACGCCAACTACGACGCGCCGGCGCTGTTCGCAGTCGTCAAGGCTGACCGTGTGGAGCTCTCGTGGACGTTCGACGCCAGCGCCAACAAGCCACCTGGTTGGACTCACGCGGGATTCCAGTTGCAATGGCGGTTTACGTGGAAGACCGCGACGAGCGATACCATCAGTGAGTCGATCGGAGCAAGAACGCGCAGCCACACCCACGTGTTGGCCAACGACCTGACCTTCTACTGGAGCACTGGGGCTCGGATCGATTACTCCATTCGGGCGCGCTACAGATCGGGCGGCTCCCAGGCGTTCGGCAAGGCGGACCATCTCGTTGTCCGCAAGGTCGACATGAACCCCAAGTCGCCCACGTGGGTCTCAGGACAGTCCGCGAAGCCACAGTTGACCGTCGCCGCCCGCCCAAGCGGCGTCCTGATGAGTTGGCAGTTCGACGCGGGCAAGCAGAAGCCGCCCGGCTGGACGCTAGAGGGGTTCCGGATAGTTCGAATGCAGGTCGACGAGAACAACGATGTGGTCGCCGGCTCGCTGATCTTCTTCCAGCCCGACGCGTCACCTGATGACCGCAGCTTCAAGGATCCGTTGACCGGCGTGGCTGAGGAACTGCGGCTCCCAGATGTCAAGGTGTTCCAATACACCGTCTTTGCCTACTACTCCCGACTCTCGGACGGCCTCCAGGAGATCGGCCCGAGCAGTCGACGGATGTTCACGGCGCCATCGCTGCCGAAACCGGGTGGCCCACTCGGTTACTTTAGTTCCACCCGAGAATTCGATTGGTGGGCCCCGAATCTCTCCTGGAGCGCGACCAGCGGGTTCAACTCGGTCAGCGAGTACCAGCTCTATGAGAATGATTCGCTCCATTCGTCCATTGCCGGGACTCAGACGAGAGCCAGTGGATATCTCAACTGCGACTCCACATACAAGATTCGCGCTCGCTACGGCCTGTTCTTCAGCGAATATCAGACCCAAACCAGATTCTTCGGTTGCTGAGCCGATTGAGGTGATCCGCAACACACGTGCCAGACCACAATCCAGCGACACAGTAGAAAGCGATCAGCATGACTTCGATCACACAACGCAACAGGCCGACGTCACGGGTTGTAGCGTTATGCGCGGTCCTACTCGCGCTCGCTGCCCTGACCGCTTGGTCACTGACCTCGGCTGATCGCGCCTCGGCGCAGCTTGCGGATCTTGAGGATGTTGCGACGGCGGGCGAAGTGGGAGCCTACCCAACCGGGTTCGACGTGTCCGCTTCCACCCAGGACAAAGGCATCATGGTCAAGTGGAAGTTCAGGAACGAACCGAGCGTGTACACACCATCCGGTTGGACGCTGGACGGATTTCGGGTCCAACGCTGGATTGCGACAGGCGGTCAACGAACAGCGCAGGTGGTCGTCAAGACCGGGATCGCGGCGAGCGCTCGGAGCTACATGGACACCCTGACCGGTGTGCACCAACAGCGATGGCATGACGGAACCGCGTACACATACGCGGTGAACGCCATCTTTGCCCGAACTGAAACCATCGTGACGCTCACGAGCACATCCACCAAACGGCATGAGGCGCATGGCCAGCAAGTCACCGTCAAGGCGCCCACGATCGCGACGTACCAGGAGGTCCTGGCCAGTTCCACAACGCCGACGTTGTTGGCTCCGACGCATACCGACAAGGGCTATCAGGTGACCTGGACGTTCGACGCCGAGGCTGCGTCACTGCCCGGTTGGAAGGTGGCTGGATACAGTCTCCGCCGCTCCAACCCTGCGAATCCGAGCCTACCTAAGTACTTCCACGCCGTCCTCGAGCCGAATCGCAGCTACGTCGATGTGATCGGCAGCGACGTTCAGCGGCACTGGCATGATGGCGGCCAGTTCTCGTACACGATCTACGCCATCTTCGAGCGCAAGTCGGACGGCTACCGTCAGGCCGGCAAAGACGGCAACACGGTCAAATCGCCGCCGATCGCGACGCCGCTGGAAGTGGTCACACAGTACGAGGCTCCCACGCTGCTCGTCGGGGCCCACGCCGATGGCGTCGCCATGGGGTGGAGCTTCGACACCACGAGAATCACGCCTCCGGGCTGGAAGCTCGCGTTCTTTAGGGGGAGCCGGCACGAGAAGGACAAAGATGGCTTCACCGTCTCCGGGTCGCGTGTTTGGTTTGACAAGTTTGCGAAAACGGACCGCAGCTTCAAGGATCCCCTGACCGACCTGAGCGAAAAGAAGCGGTATCCCGGCAACAAGTACCACTACGCGCTGTACGCGGTTTATCACCGCCCATCCGATGGAGGCGAGCAGGTCGGCAAGACCGCGCGAGTCGTGTTTACGACGCCGGCGATGCCGAATGCGAAGAACTTCGCCTTGTACGACGGGACCGGCCTGTGGACAACAGGCCAATATCCGCTCGTCCTGAAATGGACCCTTCCGAATCTCTCATGGTCAGCCAACACCGGCTTTGATAAGGTGACGGAGTTCATCATCACCCATGAGGGCTACACCGGCAGCGACACCACGGAGGTCGTGCGCCCGTCCGGATCGGCCACGTCCTACAGTTGGACCCAGTACGGCACCTGCTACCGCGGCTACAAGATCCGAGCACGGTATGGGCTCTTCTTCAGCAAGCTCGCCAACTACGCAGATCGTACGGTGCACTTGTGCTGATTGAATCGGGTGCCCTGCGCTCTGATAGAGACAACGACAACGCCACCAGCACCAGGAGAGTTTCATGAACCCACTCGCACACCGCTTGCCCCAGCTTCGACTTGCACGCTGCACGGCGTTGCTCGCGGTGCTCTTCGCACTGGCCGCGTTCACGGCCTGGAGTCTGACCTCGCCCGATCGCGCCTCGGCGCAGCAGGTGGCGACGCCAGTGCAGGTGCACCAGTCAGCCGCGCCCGAGCTGTCCTGGAAATATGTCAAGGGTGGCGTCCAAATCAGCTGGACGTTCGACGCCGACTCCATCACTCCTGCCGGCTGGGAGCTGACTGAGTTTGCCCTCCGCTACTGGATCGAGAACAGAAGAACCAGCCTCGCCTACCTCGACCCGTCACCGTCCGCCACGGCGAGGAGCCGCAACCACACGCCAAGCGGCAACAACTTCTACTACTGGACCCACGGGGAGGACGCATTCTACGGGATCCAAGCGGTGTACGAGCGCAAGTCAGACGGGTTGGAACGGAGAGGCAAAGACAAATCTATCCGCGTGCTGGGTCCTGCAACGGTGGATCAGGTGAAAAACGCTGCCGGGCCCGGCTTCTCGAGTGAGGCACAGGAAGATGGGGTCAAGCTGACATGGACGTACGATGCGTCCACTAGGACGCCGCGTGGGTGGAACGTGTCCCACTTTGAGATTTATCGCTGGTTCCCCAAAAAACCAGAAGATGTCGTGGTGGCCTACAAGAGTTCCGACCCGGCTGCACGTAGCACCGTCGATACCTCGGTCAAAGACTTCACTTTAGCTCAGCGGTTGCCTGGATTCAAATGGAAATATGGGATTCGCGCGTACTTCGACCGCCTGGGGGTCAACACCAATCAGTGGAGCAAGATCACTACCCTCACATTCACGACACCCACGTTGCCCAACGTCAAGAATCTCGTCGTCAACCACGTTCAGGGTTACGAGGATCGCGTCAGCTGGGACCCGCCGGACCTGTCCTGGCATAGTGGCTTCAGCGGCGTGAGCGAATACCGCATCTACGCCCCAGGCACCGACAGAACGGAGCGCTTCACGACGAGTACTTCGAGAGTGTTTGGTCGGACTAACTGTGCCGGTATATTCGTCAGTTATCGGTCAGGAATCTTCTACAGCAAGCAGCTCCGGGCAACGGAAAACTCCGGCTGTGGCAACGACTAGCGTGCAAGCGGACGCTTGGCTCGCGCTCAGCGGGCATGATCCAAGCGTCCGCCGTCGTACCTCACTTCCACAGCGATTTCGGATCGACCACTGACGTTCTCCAGACTGACGAACAGCGAAGCGAATCTCCCTCATGACCAGTCCGCCTCAACGACAACGAATCCTCTACCTGCTCGTCGGACTGATCGTCGGCGCAGTCGCCGCGGTGGGTCCGACATCCTCCGACCGCGCCACGGCACAACAGGTGGCGACGCCGTTGCAGGTGGTGCAGAACTACGCCGCGCCATCACTATCAGCGCAGGTGCTGAACAACGGCCCGCAGTTGACGTGGCAGTTCAACGAGTCGACGATCACGCCGCCGGGCTGGAAGCTGGCCGGATTTTCGCTGTCTCGGAAGATCAAGGGCACGAGCGGCACGCTCTCGTTTATCAACGTCGCAGCAGCGGATCGCAGCTATCATGATGTCTACAGCGGCCAGGTCATGAATCAGTGGCATGCGGGGAACAAGTACACATACGACATCTACGCCTACTATCAGCGCTTGTCGGATGGGACTGAGCAGGTCGGCAAGACCTCTGCTGAGGTCACGATTCGGGCCGCGGCGACGCTTGAGCAGGTCAAGAAGGGCTACGCCCCGCCGTCGATGACGGCAGTGGCGCGTGCCGACGGCGTGCTCTTGCAGTGGGAGTACGACGAGGCCACGTTGGCGCCGCCGGGCTGGAGGCTCTCCAACTTTGCCTGGGAAATCTATCGCTGGGTAGAAGGCAATCCGGGCGGGGCGGTCCTGGCCATGTCCCAGACCACGGGCGCACGCAAGGTCCGGAGCTTTACTGATCCGATGACCAACACCACCCAGGCGCAACGCTACCCCGGCTACAAGTGGAATTATGGCATCATCGCCCATTTCACACCGCTCGCCCCGGGCGAGGGGCATCGCGGCAAGTTCCTCAAGATCGGCTTCACGACGCCGACGATCCCTGCGCCCAGAAATGTCAAACATCTCGGCGAAGGCAACTACTCCCTGTTCTCAATCAGATGGAACACGCCTCACTTGTCGTGGGGCTCGAACCAAGGATTCGACGGTAACTATCAGTACCACGTCTATCGCTTTACCTCTACCGATCAGTATGCGACGTGCTGCTCGGTAGATTATGGCTGGGGGAGCGACACGAAGCAGTACGTCTATCAGACGAGTGGCTGTTGGGACGATTGGTGGGTCCGCGCTCGAGCAGGCATCTTCTTCAGCAACGCAGCCAAGGCGAGCGACCAGCGCACAGGACGCTGCGGCTGACCACCGTCCGTTCTCCCGTGTGCCGAAAGCAGCATGACCGTGCCGATTCGGGCACTCACTAGTAGACTGACCGATAGCGAAAGCGAGTCACCATGCCCACTCAGCCTCAGCGACAGCGAATCCTCTACCTGCTCGTCGGACTGATCGTCGGCGCCATCGCGACCAGCGTCGTCTGGGCCACGACCGGTGGCACGGCAGAAGTCCGCATCGCCGCTCGACTCCTCGATGACGGCCGCTTCGAAGTCGGCCTGCAGCATCGAGACGCCGAGGCGGTCGATTGGAGCGAGATTCAGCGCCCTGACCAGCGCTATCTGGCGCCGGATGCTGAACGCAATCAGTGGCGTCTGAGCAGTCCGCTCACGGTCGAAATCGCGGCTCCCGAGACCGCAGTCCAAGATCTTGAACCCTTGGTCGCACCTGACGCACCTGAAGATGGGGATCAGGCCGACACGATCGAGGCCCCACTCATCGACGCCATCACGCAGGCTGATGAAGCCGAAGACAGCGATACGGAGTCGTCGGGTCCGGTGGTCACGATTGGCCCATTTGACATCGTCGGCACGCCGACTGGCAATCGTCCCTTTGACGAGGAAACGCTGTTCTGCGTGATCACGCACGGCACGACCAACGACTTCTTCTGGTACCAGGTCTACAGCGCGTTCGCCGACGGGCGCGACTGGAACGACATCAATCTTCGCGCTGAAATCCACGAGTTCGGCACGGATCAGGCAGACGCCATCGATCAGTGCGTCGAGGATGGCGCAGCCGCGATCGCGACCACGCTCGCCGACGTTGATGCGCTCGAGCCCGCGTTGGCACGAGCCCAGGAAGCGGGCGTGCGGCTGCTGACCTTCAACTCCGGCGCTGACCGCGCGACCGCGGTCGGGTCAGAGGCTCACGTTGCTCTGGACGAGGAAGCGGTCGGACAGGTGGCAGCTGAGCAGTTCCGCGAGCGAGAGGTCAGTGGCGACCTGCTCTGCATCATCCACGAGCCCACGAACCGCAGCCTGGAAGAGCGCTGCGATTCGCTTGAAGCGTCCTACGACGCCGGCGAGGTGATCCGCCTGCGGATCGCTGAGAGCGACGAGGACGCCGTTTCCGCAATCGCCGCGGCGGTGACCGACGACGTCGGCGGGGCGCTGGCGCTCAACGCCAACACCGCGTACGACATGGCGGCCGCCATCCACGAGGATCACCCAGACATCGTGCTCGGCGCAGTCAGCGCCGACTTCCCGCGGCCGATCGCGATGCTGCACACGGGCAGCCTGGACTTCGTGCTCTGGTCGCACGCGCTCGAGCAGGGCTACCACGCGATTACGGCGCTGCTCTTCGCACACGGCACGCCGTTCCCGCGGGAGATCGGCATGTTCAGCGAGGCGACGCAGATCACCATTCAGCCATCGGTCATCACCCGTGAGTCCGTTGATCGACTGCGCGATCAGGACAACACCTTCGGTGCCACGCTGCCAGCCTGGCTCAACGCGCTCGAACTCGCCATCGAGACGGAGCTCGCCGGTCCCGAGGCAGCGCAGGAGCTGATCCCGATCGTGGAGTCTGAGGAGACAGAAGACTCGGAGTAGACAGGCTGCGCCCGCGAGGGTCAAGCAGATGAGTTTCTGCTAGCCGGGTCCCCCGTGACCAATGGCTGGTCCCGCCTGTGCGGGGCCAGCCTTCGCGCTATTGATGGCTGGCCCTCTGCCTACACGGGGCCGACGAACCAAAGCTGTGTTATGTCAACGGGTCTCGCACGCGCTCATCGGCCGCGAGGCGTCGGGCGCCATCGATCTCGTAGTTGATCGACGAGATGAACACGTGATTTGAAGCCGCAAGCATGTCGCGGTTGAGCTGGTCCATCGGGTGATCAGAGAAGTTTGCCGCCGCTCCCAGACCTCGATAGCAGAATCGGACGGCGTCGAGACAGACATCAGCAACCCACGATCCCATGGCGCGGATGCGCGCCTCGTCGGCGAGATCGATTGGCTCACCTCGCTGTCGCTGGTCCCAGGCCTGAGCAAGCACGTAACCGGCATAGACTCTAGCCGCCTCAACGCCGTGTGCCACGGCGCTGAAGTCGTGGCGGACCGTGGAACGCAGCCCCAGCGCCTTGCCCGTCGAGAAGCGGACGCGAGTCGAGTACTCGCGGAAGAGGTCGAGCGCCTGCAGCGCGATGCCAATACACGATGCCGCCACGCCGATGACCAGGAACGTCGTCATCGGAATATCGAACCAGGCGCCGCCGCGCTGCGGCCGAGTACCACCGAACGGCATCTCGTGGTCGGCAGGGAGCACCAGGTCGTGGGCGCGATAATGAGGACTTCCAGTGCCCTGCAGACCAGTCACGTGCCAACTGTCCTCGATCTCGATCTCCCGCGTCGGAATGGCCATCGCGGTCCAGAGCGGCGCGCCGTTCTCCCCCAGTTGTGGCTCGCCCGCCTCATCCAGGAGTCGCACCCCGCCGAGCACCCAGTCGCAGTGGCGGATACCGCTGGCATAGGACCAGCGACCGTTGAGCCGATACCCACCGTCGCAGGGCTGCGCCGTTCCCTCAGGATTGGTCGATCCAGAGAACGTCGGATAGCCCGATCCGAACGCCGCCTCGAAAGCGACGCCCTCGCGCAGATGCGCGCCCGCGAGTCCGGCGACCATCGACTGCACCATCGTGCACTAACCGGCCGAGACGTCGGCGCGGGTCAGCTCGATGAACGCTTCCAACTGTGTCGTGGGGTGAGCGGCGAGGCCGCCCACCTCTGGTGGACCAGAGAGCTTGAACGCTTCGATCTCCTCAAGCGCAGCGACCGATGCTGGCGCCAGCATGCGCAGCCGCACTGATTCAGCGCTGTGCGCACTCAGCGTGGCCGCGATCGATTCGACGCGTTCCCGCCACTCCGTCAGCTCACTCTGAAGTTGGCTGTTGGTTTCGAGCATGGGCACCTACCTGTCCAGGCTATTGGGGAATCGGATCGGCATCGGGTGACAGATCTGGCCACACTTCGAATCCTAGCTGGTGTTAGCCGCGACGAATGTAGGCAGATTGGGTCGGGATCACGTGCAGACCGGCGGTCCGGATGTCGCGCCAGAGACGCGCGAGGACGTCGTCGCTGTAGACCGCCAGAGGCCGCGCCCGACCAGCAGCGCGCCGTTCCAAAGCTGGGCGACTCAGCGTCAGTTGCGGGAGACCCGCGAGGGGGATCAACGTGACAGCCTCTGCTAGTCCAGCACATATCACCTCAGCTCAGGCGGGCACTCACAGCTCTAGTGGAGAGCAAGCCTCAACGGTTCCTGTCTTGTCCAGTTTGGCGGGGTGAGCAGTGCCATCGGTGCGGCCGGATCGTCGGCAGGCGAGCGCTCACTCACTGACGGCTACGCAAGCACCTGTCACGCAAATGCGTCCACCGATCTCAGGGCCCTCAACCCGATTATCCCTCGGCTATCGACGCTGGAAAATCCCAGGTTGACTGGAGCGCCTCTAGGAGTGCAGCCATGCTGGAGCTGGTCACTTCGAGCCGCCTGCTCGGATCGCTCATCCTACTCACGGCGCTCTTGGCGGCGGCAGCAGGAGGGATTTGCTTCGCTTGGCCGGCGCCCTGGTCACAGGTCTAGCTCAGCCAAAGCTCCTGATTCCAACGTCGATCTACGTAGGTGTGGTCTTAGCAATCTTGATTCCGGCTTCCCGATTGGGAATCTGGCAGTCGAGCCTCTGGCCGGCAACGGTTGTCTGGCTAATCATCTCCGGGCTCGGGCTTCTGCATGCGTTGTGCGGAACGCCTTCATGTGCGACTTCCCCGATGAGTTCGGCCGCCCTCTCGTCGCGTTGGGACCTCGTACAGCAGGTTGCCAGTCGCCAGAGGACGTCAGATCTGTCTTGAACACCTACCAGCTCCAGCGCGCCACAAGGCTGCGCCGCCAGATTTGCCATGCCTCTTGCGCAATATCCGCCACCGACCATGAGTCCGCGCTCGGTGTCAACCGATCCGTAAGCGCGTTACCCATCGCCAGGGTCTCAACTGGGATCGAGCGCGAGAGTCAACCCAATCGTTCTCGATGTTGTCCAGGTTGGTGAGCCTGACTGGACGAAATCAAGAACTGATTCTCTGACTTCGGTGGCACCGTCTGAGGGCATGGGGATGGTGTACCGGATTGACACATCATCCCAGTCCAGGTTGATGCCGTTGACGAAGTTGCGGATCAGCGCCTTGCGCTCCGGGATTGTGCCGGTGTATGCCGTTGCAAATCTCGTTCAGACCCTGCCCGCGCGCCGACCGTTCAAACATCTCTTGCACAATCGGAGCATCTGGATCGATCTCAAGAATAGGTCGCTCCTTGCCGCCATCGTCGACCTTCACCCTCCTGTTGCCGTACGTCGCGTGAGCGGCCAGGTAGAAGCCTCGTGAGGCCGACTCGATGATCGCTTCCATCCGCTTGCCGTTGGGCGCGCTCGCGTTTCCGCGTGAAACGCAAGAACTTCCAGGCGAGGTTTTCCTGGAACGGCGCATGTCCAGTGAATAGTGTGTCCTGTGATTGGGATAGTCGCCGCCGACCTCGCGCAGGCTCGGAAGACAGGCTGCGGGATCAAACGAATCGAACGGACGGCGTGAATGCGTTAATGTAGAAGTTGCCTCTCATCTGTCTTGGATGACGCGTAACCTCTGAGCTATGGCCTTCTTGTCCTTGATCATCTCGCGAACCGAGTCCGCGCTATCCGTTAAGATGGCCACAACGACAGCAATCGCCACAAACATCAACACACCCCGTAGCCGCAGAGTCCTAGGTCGCAACCGTATGTCTCGACTCCATACGTCGGGGTATCGTACCAAACGAGCGAGGCCGTACTAGGGCTTGCTCAACACCAACGAAGGCTCTCGCGGCCACGCCCTTCCCGGCACTCCAGCGCTGAGCCATCTGTGTTCGGTTCTTCAATGGCGGGGCATCATGGCCTCCGTGCCTGCCTCTTGCCCGCGGCCGAGGCGTCAGCCGCAGCAGGGCCGGCCACGCCCTCCGACGTGGGGGTGGAAAACTCGTCCGCCGTCACCTACACTCTTCGTCTACCGACCGAGGATGATTTGGAGACGGGGACTCGAGCAACGGCAGATTACAGC
>JAJEBU010000110.1 GCA_022822375.1 Dehalococcoidia bacterium | reverse complement strand
GACGCTGGCCAACAGCCGCAAGCGCTTCGTGGCGCTGTTCGAGACGCTGTACAAGGCGATACTCGCGCACCAGAACACTACGGCGCTGCGCCATGCCGACGAGACCTCCTGGCGCGTGCAGGAGCTTCGTGGTGACGACTGCTCAAGCCGCGCCTGGCTGTGGACCTCGGTCAGCAGCGACGCGGCTTGCTTCCATATCGACCCGAGCCGCAGCGCCGAGGCAGCGCTCAAGCTGTTCGCCGAAGCTCTGCCCGGCACGATCATCGTCTGCGACCGCTACAGCGCGTACAAGCGCCTCGTTCGCCTTCTCGGGGACAAGGCGATTCTCGCTAACTGTTGGAGTCATCAACGCCGCGATTTTATCGAGGCTGCGGCGGGCCAGCCGCGGCTGGAGAAATGGTGCGAGGGATGGATCGGGCGGATCGCGACGATCTACCGCCTGAACGGGGAGCGGCTTGAACTGTACGACCCCGGCCGCAAACGTCAGACGGCGGCGTTCAGGACGGCGACGCGCGAGCTGAACAAGGCGGTCGAGCGCCTGTTCGCGCAGGCCGAAGCGGAACTGGCCGCCTTGCCGGACCATGCGCGCGAGGCCAGGGCGCTGCGCTCCCTTCTCAACCATCGCGAGGGGCTGTGCGTCTTCGTCGACAGGCCCCAGGTGCCCATGGACAACAACTTCGCTTATTCCAGATCTGGAATAAGCAAAATTATCCCGGATCACGGATTATTCCCGAATCGTCGCCGGACCCGCCGATTCGCGCACCATCGAGCGCAAGATGCCGGAATAATCACAAGCTGTTCAGGAACGCCAGGACATTGTCCTGCGGTTCGTACCTTCTCATTGGGGTCCCGGCAGGGGTCGTTCTGGCCATTGCCCGCTCCTTCAGTTCGAGATCGGCATGCAAATAGATGTAGGTGGTCTCGACGGATTCATGCCCGAGCCACAACGCGATGGTTGCACGGTCAACGCCAGCTTGAAGCAGTTCCATGGCGGCGCTGTGCCGCAGGGTATGGGGCGTAACGCGTTTGTCCCCCAGCGACGCGCAGGCCGCCCGCGCGACAGCGAGGTTCCGAGCCAGGAGATAGTCGAAACTGCCATGCGTGAGCGGTCTGCTGCGCTGGTTCGGGAAGATCCGGTCATAAAGCTCGCCACCGCGCTCTTTCAACCACGCACGGAGGGCCGCGACCGAGTCCCGGCGCAACGGGATCGAGCGCTCCTTCCGCCCCTTGCCGTGACAGCGCACATGAGCGCCGTCACCAAGGCGGACATCGACGCGGCGCAGGGCGATGATCTCCGAGCTCCGCATGCCGGTCTGCAGCGCCACCAACAGCAAGCAGTAGTCGCGTCGCCCGACCCAACTGGTCCGATCCGGTGCCCGCAGGAGAGCCTCGCTCTCCGCGCGGTTGAGGAAGTCGACCTCTCGTCGGGTATAGCGTTTGGTCGGAATGGCCAGGACCCGTTGAGCCAGGGCTGCATGGTGCGGCTCGTGCAGGGCGACATAAGCGAACAGAGACCGGATTGCAGCCAGGCGGGCATTGCGGGTACGGACGTCGTTGCCGCGCTCGTGCTCAAGATGATTGAGAAAGTCACCGATGAAGTCGGCGTCGAGATCCTCGAAAGACAGGTCCTGTGGCGGCTTGCCGAGGACTTTGTTGGCATAGTTGACGAGAAGCCGGAACGTGTCGCGGTAGCTGGCGATAGTGTTGGGGCTAACCTGACGTTGCTGCATGAGATACCTGGAGAAGAACAGGGCCAGCAGCTTGGCAAAGTCGGCGATCGCGCTCATGAGCTGCGCCTCCCCTGCCGTTCATCGAGACGTCGGGCGGCAAGCGCCATGAGTTCGGGGACTGCGGTGAGATACCAATAGGAATCGGCAATGCAGCTATGGCCGAGCCAGGTGGAGAGACGTGGCAGGTGGCGGTCGATGTCAACGCAGTCGCGATACCACCGAATCAGAGTTCTTACGGAGAAGGTGTGACGCAGATCATGAAGGCGGGGTCCACGGGAAGCTGCGGGGTCCCGCAGACCGGTCTGACACGTCAGGGTCTTGAACGTCTTGCGGAAGTTTGCCTTGCCGATCCGCTTCGCGCGTTCGTTCAGGAAGAAGGCGGGCGATTGCGGACGAGGACAGCGTTCGTCCCGCCAGGCAGCGTAGTCGCCCAGGGCCTGCACGGTCGTGTCATGGCAGAGGTTGAGGCGCGACTTGCCGAACTTGCTCTCGCGGATGGTCAGGATGCCCTGCCGGAGATCGACATCGTCGCGGTCGAGACGGACCACTTCGCCGCTGCGCATGCCGGTCACCGCCAGCAGGCCCAGCATCGTCGAACAGGTCCGCGGGCGGAGACGCCCGGACAGATCACGTGCGGCACCGATCAGGTCTTCGATCTCGCCGACACTGTAGATGTAGGGCTGGGGGCGCTGGCGCCGATAGGGCAGGAGCCGCTGAGGCGGGACCTCGTGGCGTGGATCGACCGCGTGAACATAGCGGGCGAACTGACGGACTTCCGACAGGCGGCGCGCCCGCCATTCCTGCTGGACGCCTTCCGGCTTGCTGGCCCACTCGAGCGCCAGCGCGGCGGTGATGAACGGGGCCTCGCGCTGCGCCAGAAACGCGATGAACTGGAACAGGAGCCCGCGCGTCATCATGAGCTTGGCCCCCAGGGAGCGTCGGAAGGCGAGATAGTCCTCACACAGGGTCCGAAGGCTCGTCATGCCGCACCTCCCGGCCACGCCGGGGCCAGGGGGCGAAGGGCGTCAAGATCGACCTTGGCGTAGATCCGCGTGCTGTCGGGACTCTGGTGGCGCAGGATCTGCCCGATCTCTTCGAGCGAGGCTCCGTTGCGCAGCATTCTGGTTGCCAGTGAATGACGAAGCAGATGGGCCGCGCCCCTGCCCGGTCTGTCGATTCCGGCCTGTGCAAGCGCACGACGAACGATATGACCAACCGCAGCCGACGATTGAAAGCCGTGAACAGGGGCATAGCGCCCCACAAACAGACGGCGTGTCGCACAAGTCGGCCGACCGGCTTGCAGATACGCAACGAGAGCTTCGCCGACCTCGTGGGGCAGGGGCAGAACATCGTGTCGGCTACTCTTGCCGATCACGGCAATCTCGGCGTTGCCCCAGTCGATGTCGTCCAGGGTCAGGCGGACGACCTCGCAGGCCCGCAATCCGAGGAGCGCCAGCAACAACAGAACGCCGTAATCGCGCCGGCCAGTGACCGTGCTGCGGTCGCAACTGGCGAGTACCGCTTCGACCTGAACCGGCTCCAGTCCCTTGGGCAAGCTCGACAGGCGCCAGGTTCTGACCCCGGCTATTCCATCGGCGATATCCGTGGCCATGATCCCGGATCGATACAGATACCCCGTGAAACTGCGCAAAGCCGCAACATGGACCCGTGTCGTCGCCGGACTGTGGCTCTGACACGAGTGCAGAATGAACCCGTTGATGTCCTGGAGACCCAGAGACCCAAGCTCAGCAGACCTGGACTCGAAACGATCGCCGAGAAAGGTTCGAACGGTCGACAGATAAGCCTGTACCGTGTTCAGGCTTGCGCCGCGTTCGCCGAAGAGGAAGCGCTCATACCGGTCTACGGTGTCCCCAACCGGATCATCGCACGACGGTTCGGCCCCGATCGGCGCCAGACGGTCGGTCTCGCGTAGCCACGTCAACAGCTCCCGACCGTCGGATATGACGTTGGCCGTGTACTTGCCGAGGCGTGATCGGAAGCTACGAAACCGTTCGAGTTGCACCTCGTCCAGCGCCGGAAGGTCGAGCCCCTGCTCTCCCAGCCAGCGACTGAACTGGCCGACCAGTCGAAGCTTCCGGCGTCCGGTCTTCCGCGCGTAGCCCTGATGCGCGAGCCAATCCGCAAAATCGTCAACATGGCTGGCGAGGGGGCCGGCATACAGCCGATCCCAGCCCGCACCTGCCGCGAGAAAGAAGTTGGTTGTCGACATCAATCTTCTCCTTTGCATACGCTGGCGAGCAAGCCAGCGGGAGAAGACAGCTTGTGATTATTCCGGCATCTTGCGCTCGATGGTGCGCGAATCGGCGGGTCCGGCGACGATTCGGGAATAATCCGTGATCCGGGATAACGAAGCCGAGAGAATCTTGCGTGCGCCAGCAATAGGAAGGGGG
>JAJEBU010000138.1 GCA_022822375.1 Dehalococcoidia bacterium | reverse complement strand
CATCCCGGCCAAGTCGGAGGCGGTGATCGATTGTCGGCTGCTGCCTGGTCAGGATCGCGAGGACTGGCGACAGCAGGTCATCAACGTGATTGATGACGACCGTATCGAGGTCGAGTTCTCCGGCTGGGATCAGGAGCAGCCTGTCGAGGTCGATTGGGACACTGAGCTGTATCGCACGATCGAAGCGGTGGTCAATGAGGCGGTTGAGGATGCGACCGTAGTGCCGTCGACCTGCGTCGGCGGGACGGACAACCGCTTCCTGCGCCAGCAGGGGATTCCCGCCTACGGGTTCATTCCAGTGCTGCTCAGCCCGGAGGAAGCGGCAGGCTTCCACGGCAACGACGAGCACATGACGATCGAGAATCTCAATATGGGCGTCGAGCTGACCTACGAGATCGTGCGTCGGATGGTGACGTAGGGCTAATCAGTCGAGCGTCGGCGCAGCTCTGCCTCGAGCTCTTGGACTCGAGTTTCGGCCTGCGCCAGCCGTTGGCGGCCCGCGCCAGCCGTTGGCGATCTTGCTCAGCCTCACGTTCCGCCTGCTCTGCCTTCAGTCTGAGGCTATCGAATGTGGCGATGTGTTCACCGGTCGACGGATCGATGAAGCCAAGCTCCTCTGCACTCCAACGGAGGAAGAGACCAAGCACCTCGCTGAATCCCTGCCAGCTCTCGGCGTCGGAATGACTTGACTCGGCGACCAGAATCGGCTCGAAGCGATTGCCGATCAACCGATCGCCGGCCAGTTTGACTCCGTGAAACTCGCCTGTCGCGTCGAAGCGCCAATACTCAGGAATTTGCAGCGATTCATAGAAGTCGCGCTTTTCCGTGACGTCGATCTTTCCTGAGTACTTCGATGCGATCTCCAGGACGAAGTCTGGCGGTTTGCCTTGGTCGGAGATGATGTATCCGTTCGAGTCGAGATACGCCTGCGGGTCGGCGTCGAACGCGACCATCAGATCCGGATAGCGCATCGGCGCACCCGGCTGGAGAATCATCTATCGCTCGCCCGACACAATCGTGGTCTCGGGACGCCCCAGAAACTGCTTGAGGTGGTGGTGGAGACCCGTCTCACTCAGATGTTGGGCTGAAGTCATATCGTCCGGGTGCTTCTCGGGTATGTCGGGCAGGACGAACCGCGTCGCTGACGCGCCGCCGAGTGCTGTTCGCGTCGTCATCGTGTCTCCCGGATCGAACTAGAGCCGCATGCGGACCTGTCTCAACGATGGTAATCGCCTGGGCTGCCCAGCGGGGCTACTGCAGCTTTGAGTACGGCAGCGGGTTGAGGAAGGTGATTGACTCCTCCGGCGCGTGCTCGCGGAGCGGTCCGATGATGTCCTTGAGCGGATCGCCGGCGCGGTAGTCCAGCATGCCTTGCGCGCCTGCGGGCATGATCCACAGATCGGTCAGCTCGCCGCTCCGGCCAATTCTCGACGCATACGCCGTCACCAGCTGCAGCGCGCCAGCGCTCTCCATTGTGTCGGCGAGGCCGCCGATGGTGTCGATGGCGGGCAGCAGCCCGCCGCCTGCGGTCTGCAGCACCGCGAGCATGTACTGGCGCGGTTGGGTCGGATCGCTTGAACCGAGCGCCGCGTTGAGGCGTTCCGCGGTGCCGTAGGAGACCGTGTTGGCGAACTTGGTGACTTCTTCAATCTCCACCTCGCCGCGCAGTGTTTCTACAGCCGACCAGAGGGCCTGATCCTGCCCCAGCGATGCTAGGCATTCCTCGGCGTGAGCCATGCTGTCGTAGCGCTGGATGGAGATGTCCCAGCCCATCTCGCCGCCGGTCAACTTCCATGCGCCGATCAGGTCGATCCCATGACGATCCATCGCCGGCACCACGGTGTCGGCGTAGAAGTCGACGAACAGGTCGAACGCTGTGTTGGTGATTGGCTTGATGCGGTGTCGGACTTCGAGCAGGACGGTCATGTCGGACTCCTCGTGTGCGCTGTGCGGATGATCGGCAGGCTAGAGGCTGGGAGCGAGTGCTGCGATGAACTCCCGGGTGCGCCGTCGCTCGGCGGCGTCTGCGCCCTCGAATGCTGCGTAGAAGTCGGTCACGCCGATATCGCGCCAGCGGCGCAGTTCCAGCTCGACTTCTTCTTCCGAGCCGACGATCGAGACGCCGGCTGGATTGTCAGCGCCCGATCCCTGGATCACGCGCTGGTACGAAGGCAGCGTGTTGTACATCTGGTACGCCGAGGCGATCCGCTCGCGCGCCGCGTCTGGGTCGGACGTGATCGAGATCGGCACGCCTGCGATCACACGCGGCTCGGGACGGCCCTCAGCCTGGGCCGCGCCGCCCATCTCGGGGATCACAACGTCCTCAATCCACTTCGGTCCGGCGAGCCACAGCGCTGTGCCGTCGGCGAGGCGGCCGGTCACCCGCAGCATCTGCGGACCCAGCGCCGCAACGACGACTGATGGCGCCTCGCAATCGGGCAGTTCGACCTGCGAGTGCACGCGGAACTCCTCACCGTCGTGGTGCACGACCTCGCCACGCATCAGGGGAACGAGAACCTCTAAGTACTCGCGCATGTGGCGCACGACGTTGTCGAAGCGGATGCCCCACGAGTCCTGGATCACGACCTGGTGGGAGAGTCCCAATCCCAGCGTGAAGCGCCCGCCGGCGGCAGCGTTGGTGGCGAGTGCCTGCTGCGCCATCGCGACGGGATGGCGAGTGTAGGTGGGGATGACGTAGGTGCCGAGTTCCAGTTCCGACGTCTCGCCTGCCGCAAGTGCGAGGACGGTCATCGCATCGTGCGCGACCGACGGCAGGAACGCGCCAGCGAAGCCGTCAGCTTCGATCGCTCGGATCGCGTCAATCTTGCCGGCCAGGGTCGAGGCCATCGGCGGTGTCAGGATACGCATGGGTGCTGTCCTCTCTCTGCTCCAAGCAGTATCGCCGACTCGGATCGCTAGCCTGTACGGCAACACCGACTACTGGTAGAGACTGGAGGACCGCATGGCATCGGCAGAACTGCAGAAGGTGCTTGGGTTGTTGG
>JAJEBU010000028.1 GCA_022822375.1 Dehalococcoidia bacterium | reverse complement strand
ATGGAGAATCCGGCACACGATCAGTTCGAGCCTGAACGTTTGGGGGAGGAAGAGAGAGCCAAGGGCGACCAAGCTCTGAAAGAGCTGCGAAAGTGGATTCGGGATGAGATTGCCAAAGTTGCATCGCCTCCTACAGCAATGTTGACAGAGGATGTCGACGAATTGATCGACTACTTCTATGCAGAAGATCCCGGCGCGTTTGGAGAGCAAGGGGGCGACGCCGAGAGGAAGGAGGCTGAACGAGCCTTTGGCGCGACAGGAGAGGTGCGAAACAGACAGCCGAAGCGGAAGGTAAAGGCAGTGGTGCTGGCACCGGAGGACGATATAGACAGCGAAGGCGGCGACGGGTCTGAAGAAGGTGTCGAGGGGGGCGGAGGCGGCGAGGGGGCTGGCGGTGGAAACACAGATGCTGGGGGAGGAGAGGGCGGCGGCCAAGGTGGAACTGGGCCTCGCGGCGGCAGCAAGGGCCGCAAACTGATTGAGCTAGGAGACGTGCGGGTGATTCACTCGTCGGAAGACGATTGCAAGGCTCTTCTTCGATTCACAGCTAACAGGACCGGGTTGGTCCGCCTGGAGGTGTCAGAGGCTGGCGATTACTCAGCGATCGCTCGGCCAGACGTCCGCTGGACCATTGGCGGCGACGCGAACAGTCAACAGGGCGATCTCACTAGGTTGGAATCTGGCAAGCGCTACGAGCTGCATCTAGAGGGCGACGCTCCGCTCGACGAGGCGGCGTGGCAAGTAGTTGCATTGGAGGCGGACGAGTCATGAAGTATGTCGAATCCAAGTCGTGGCCGTGGCCGGTGCTGAGAGTCGGGTCCGATGACTACACCCGCTGCGAATCTGAAGTCACGCTGACCCTGAAGAAAGCAGAGGGAAACACAGCAGTCGAAGTCGAGGCAACGTTCGTAGTGTCAGATCGCGACCTCAAGGAGCTGATTGCTCAAGGGCGCGCCGAGTACGTCCTATTGGTGAGTTGCTCGAAGACCCATGTTCGCGATCGGCTGTCAAGCCAGGACGACGTCATCGCGAAGGAGTACGAGAACGGCGAGTTAGCAGGAGCCGTTGAGTTGGCGCCCTTCGTCGTCGCGACCGAGCAGCTGGACGGGTTTGTCAGCGAGAACTGGCATGAGGATTACCAAGGACGACCGCGGAGGATACCTGCGGGAGCGGTTTTGGCACTCGACCAGCCAAGCGGCTACTGGATCGAGGCTGCTGACGAAACTCCCGTGAGTTCGATCTTTCGCATTGGCACGAGCGAAAGGGCCAATCGCGGTGAATGGTTCTGTGGATTCGAGGAGGGTCGCGTCTATATCCAGCTACATCATGCCGACTTCGACCGGTTCATGGCGGCTCGGAAGCGCGCCGATGCAGAAACGAGGGATAACATTTTGAACGCCGTCTACCTGTCAGCGTTGATCTGGCTGCTTGTCGAGGCAGACAACCAACAGGAACCGGAGCCTGAGCATCAGCTGTGGTGGGACGCAATCGACACAGCACTGCAACGAGCCGAACTGAAGCCGTTGGGGGCAGAAGAGCGAGACTATCTACGGGACGCGCAAGCCTTGCTGAAGCAACCGTTTTCCAAGCTTCCACTCCTTCGAGAGGCGGCGTCATGACGCTTCAATACTTGACACACGCTGCAGTAGAAGAGCTTCGTCAGGCGGTGCCGTCCCGATTGGACTGGTACTACGGTGATGACCTTGGCGAGCTAACCCACGGGTTCTCGGTGTCCAAACCCAGGCGGTCCGCTGATATCGACTTCACGTCATTCGGCTCCCGGCTTCAGAGCGGCCCAGGCAGGACAGGCGAGCAGGATGCTGCGAACGCAATGGTTGTCTACACGGCGCTCTCGCGACTAACACGCCACCAAGCCGCCGATGACCGGTTGTGGACTTATCTGACGCACTTTGAGTGCCCCGATTACGTTTCCGACCGTTGGCTTCGCCGTCGAGACCGCCCGGACGACGACGAGGCGGCCGCCAGGCGAGTGCTACAGCACTTCATGGTCAGCGATGTTCGCAGTCTCATTCGAGACAATGGAGTATCGCGTCTGTACTGGTTAGGCCGTGTAGCTCACGAGGTGGATGAAGCAAGCCCGGAGCGATTCCTTGAGGTGTTGCTGTACTTGCAGGATGTGCGATCAGCCCTGATCGAGCGCCCGGCGGTTTCAATGAACACCAGCGTGCTCAGGGTGATCTACCGTGTGATGCTCGAGGACTTTGAGGACGGAAAGGCGCTGTTTACTCGAATCACGTTCCGGGAGTGGATGAAGAACCTTAATCGGCGGGGCGGGGTGATTCTCTTGGATACTTTGGATGATGTGCAGCTGGAGGAGCTGTTGCGATGTGAGGCGGATCGGGCGTTGGAGGCGTCTCGTTGACGGACAACCTGACTCCTGAGCAGCGTTCTTACTGCGTGTCTCGGATTCGTTCTGGGGATCTGGTGCCTGAGTTGGCGCGGACCAGAGAGCGAGACCGGTCTCTGATGGTGTGGGAGTGCGAGCTGCGTGACGCTGAGGCGCGGTTAGCGCGGTTGGCGCGGTTGGCTGGGGTGGCGCGGGGAGGCGTTCTTGATTTGGGCGGCGCCTTTCTGAGTGGCAGCGTCTAGACTGGGTGGAGCGACGTTGACAAACTGGGGCGACAGCCTCCCTGAAGGAGATTCCGATGAAGTTCCACTGGTTCAACCTGATGCCTTGGCCGCACCTGCCGGATGATTTCCGCGAGACCAACCGCTCGGTCTGGGTCGATGTTGATTCCAACCTCTATGACCCGGTCG
>JAJEBU010000087.1 GCA_022822375.1 Dehalococcoidia bacterium | reverse complement strand
GCAAGGGTATGTGTCTGCACACCGCCAGGCTGGGAAAGGTCATAGGGGAGGATGTGGGCGATTCGCACACGGCTCAGGTTAGAGGGAGGATGGTGTCGAGGATGCTGTCCAAACCGCTTAAGCCTTGCGGTTCCACGAAGGGAAAGCCATACTTGTGGAGCGCTCTGCCGAAGCCACGGAACCCGCCATCCTCCGAGAAGTCAACCCAGGATATGCTCATGCTATCAAGCTTCTCCCGATTCTGAGTGGATATGTGATCGGCGAGCAGGATCCGTGGATTGCGAGCGATTGCTGCAGTGACTGACTCTGGGTTGCCGCGACCGTTCAGTTTGACCTCACAGGGACACTCGACGCCGCTGTGTTGAATCAAGAAATCCACTTGATACCGACCGTCTTTCTTGAGTCCGCTGCGAAACTGTTCATCCTGCAGTCCGTACAACTTGCTGAGCGTGCGCATCAGCGGTTCTTCGGCTCCATTGCCAACGGATGCCCAATATCCTGCCCGGATCTGATCGCGTTTGACGGCCAGACTATTGATCAACAGCAGGCTTTCCTCGGTATCAAAGGCCAACCCGTTCGGCAATACCAGCGATACCCCGGCATCGTTGGGATGCAGCGCGCCTATGGTTTCGATCTCCTCCAGCAAGTGACTCACATTCGTAGCGACAGCCTCGGCTACGGTTTCTCTAGTACCTGAGCCGTAGATATTGGTCACGGTCTTGTCGGGAACGCCGCCGATGACCCCCAACTCTGACTTTGTTCTCGCCGTTGAGGTTAACTCCTCGAGATACCAATGCCCTGAGCCTGATTGATCGGTCACTCGATCTTCCCAGCGCAGCTTTGCCGCACCGGCGCGATCCAGAAACTCGATTGCGAACCGCAGGAACTCGCGATTGATCTCCTGAAACACGTACTCGCGGTGATTGCCGCCGTCGGTCAGCAACTCCCGGATCACGTGTCGCTTCATCTCATTGCTAATCGTGACCATGTTTGTGATCCAGTTGCATTCGCGCCTGTGACTGCATCACGCGGCCCAGCCGTTGTTGCATTCTTTGGACGTATTGCTCGTTCTGCTCAATCATGAGAAAGTCTCGGTTGAGGCGTTGGGCGGCGACTCCGAGGGTTCCTGAACCGGCGAAGGGGTCGAGCACGAGGTCACCGATCATCGAGTAGTACTGGACCACGCGTTCGCAGAGTGAGGACGGGAAGACGGCGCTGTGGACGCGGTCGTGGGCGGGGTCGAGCTCCCACACGTTGGTCGGTTCGTAGCCGTCGGGAACTCTGGAGGCGTCGCGTTGATCCTTGCTGTACTGACGCAGGTTCCAATCGATCAGGCGGTGGCTTTGTTTGCGGTAGACCATGACGTATTCGGTCACGGCGTTGGCCTTGTAGGTCATCGGTTGGCGGTGAACGTTGAAGCCGCTGTTGCGCGGTTTGGCCGCGCCGTCCGGCTTCTTCCAGATGATGTCATCGATGAATCGCCAACCGCTCGCGGTCAGGCGCGGATGCAGATCGAACGGGATCGCGTAGCGGTGGCTTTCGTGCTGACGTCCCGCGCGGGGGACGATCACCGGCGATGTGTTGACGACGAGGAAGCGACCGTCGTCCGTGACTCGGTGGACCTCTGTGAAGATCTCAGTTAAGAAGTCCAGATACTCGTCGTACGATTGATACGTGGAGTAATCTCTCGCGTTGTAGTACGGCGGCGAGGTAAACGTCAGATGTACGCTGTCATCGGGCACTTGCCTCAGCGACTCGAGCGCATCGCCGTGGACGACGACGTTCCTCAGCCACGAGGGCTTACCCCCCCCCGCCTGGGACGCGTGTGCGAGTGTTCGAAGCGTGCGCGCTCGGTCTCGACGAAGTCCCGCACCACTTCGTTCGCGTGTTGCGCCAGGTCGTCCAGCATTGGCTCGACGATCGCGCGTTGCTCGTCGGAGCGTGCGGCCGCGACCAGGCCGCGCGCCGCCTGGATGACGACGCCGGGATCGCGGTGCTGGCTCAGCTCGACCAGCAGGCCGAGCGCCTGCGGATGCGTCCGTGCAAGCCTGCCGATGGCGCTGGCGGCTTCGCGTCGGACGAGCTGGGCGTCGTCGCAGCGGGCCAATTGCTCGAGCATTGGCAGCAGATGCCCGGCACGGGAGCGTCCGGCCTCGATTGCTGCGGCTTGGCGTTGACGCGGCTGGGGATCGTGGAGGCGGGCCTCGATGGGGTCGGGCATAGCTCCTTGGATAGCGGCCTTAGCGTCCGCGGCCAAGGCGTCGGCCGATTAACGCGCGCGGCGTGGCGCTGATCCCGCGCCACTGCTGGCGCAGCAACCGCGACGCGCCGATCTCGCGCAGACTCGGATAGTGCTGCAGCTCCGATGTCGTCGCGCCGGCCGACAGTGCGGCTCGCAGCGCGCGCTGTCCGCGGCCCTGATATCTGGTCAGTCCGGCGCCGACCTGCTCGTGGAAGTGGGCGTCGGAGCCGCCGGTCGCGGGCAGCTGCCAACGCTCGTTGCGCGCGATCACGCCATGTCTGCGCCAGCGGGCGGAGGGAATCGGGTTGGCGGTCTCGAGGGCGAGGATGGGCGGAGCGTCGCCGGTTCGCTCGGCAGACAGATCGCGAGTCAGCCGCTCGATTCCGCCCACGGTCAGTGCGAAGGGCACGACGGCGGCCGGATGCGCGATGATCGCGGCGCCGCCCTGCTTCCAGATCGCCTCGACCGTCTGCGCGGCTGACTTGAATGCTGGAATCGGCTCTTCGATCCACAGCGCGAGGATGTGACCGTGGCGGCTGGTGACCTCGCTGGCGACGATGACGTCGATGGGATCGCCGCGTTGCGCGGCAAGCTCGCGGGCGAGATGCGCGCCGCGCACCTGGTCGTGATCGGTGATCGCGATCGTGTCCAGACCGCGTTCGAGCGCGGCGGCGAGGATGGTCAAGGCACCATCCATACCGTCCGACGCATCAGTGTGAATCTGTAGGTCGGCCCGGCCCCAATCTCTGGCTGCGCTGGTCATCCGGCGGGCGTCGATTCTCCCGCTGGCTCGCGCGGATGCGGATCATCCCAGGGGGTGTCGCGACACGGCGCCCATGGCGACTCGGGAACCCTCCAGAGGTGTGCGTGTCGAGTGATGATCGGTTCGAAGCGTCGGGCGAGATTGGCCGTATTGGTGCGCGTGTCGAGGGCGCGGTTGCCTTTCAACAGCAGTTCCAGCGGGGGGAGGAAGACGACATCGAACTGCAGCCGGTCCGCTCCTGGCCGTCGGACGACGTAGAGCGGGAGCACGTCAGCATAAGCGCGGATGGCGAGGTCGACCGCGCCGACGGGGAATCGCGCCTGGCGTCCAAAGAAGGGCACGCAAGCGCCGCCGCCTTGACGATCGCGATCCCAGAGGACGCAGACGACGCCGCCCGCGCGGAGCGTGCGCAGGGCGGCGGCGACCCCGGTCTTGGTGGCGGTGTGGAAGGTCACGCCAGCGGCGGCGCGGGAGGCGTTGATGGCATCGAGGTGGCGAGAGTCGTCAAGCTGTTCGACCAGCGCGACCGCCTCGATATCCAGCGCGGCCAGCGCCTTGACGGCGACTTCGGGATTGGAGATGTGCGCCGTCGTGAGGACGACGCCGCGCCCCGAGCGGTGGGCGTCGAGGAGGTAATCGAGGCCCTCGACGTGGAGGTGATGTTGCAGGATCTGTTGCGGCGAAATGTCAGGCAGGATGGCAAGGTCGACGTAGTACCGGGCGGTCTCGGCGATGACTTCGGCGGCGTCGCGATTGAGTTGGTCAGGCGTGTGCTCGGGGTGGATCCGCTGGAGGTTGTTGCGGATGCGCAGGCGTCGGCGCTCGAGGAGGGGCAAGGCAAGCCAGGCAGCGGCCTCGGCAGCGCGGTACAGCCACTCGCGCGGCAGGACTCGCGAGAGGGCGCTGAGCAAACGGAGTGCGGCGGCGATCGTCATAGGTCTATGTTCGCATGGAAGGGCAAACCTGCCGACCAAGCGAACGGCGCAAGATACAGAGCATTTGTTCGCTTCTGATACTATGGCCGCGAAGGAGAATCAGCGTGTCTACGACCGAGCAGCTCTCAACCATTGTCGAGCGTGTCCGTGAGGCGACCAAGTCGCTGAGCGGCGACGAGTTCCGTCTACGGGAGATCGCCTTCGAGAAGCTGCTCGAACATGAGCTCGCCCAGACTCCGGCGGCCAACGGATCTTCAGGGCAGGCACCATCTGCCATGGCCCATACGGATGACGTTGACGGCAGTTACGCGACTCTGCAGATGCGAGCGGACGCCGTCGCGCGGTACTTCGACATCGATCCAGATGCGGTGGTCGATCTGTTCGATCTCGGCGAGGGGATTCCCACCCTCCAGCTCCCCACCGGGACACTGAGCCGCGCGAAGGCACAGGCGATACGCGAGATCACCCTCCTAGTCTGTGGGGCGAGGACGGCGCTGGGCCTCGATACCGGTTCCCGAGACATCAGAGATGCCGCGGAGCATTACGGTCGCCTAGATAGCGGGAACTTCATGAAGCATCTCACGGACTTTGAGCTGATTGCGGTCAGGGGTAAGCCTGGATCCTCGAATCGGCTGGTGCGGATGCGGGCGACTGGCGCCGAGGCGAGCCGAGAGCTCGCACAGCGGCTGGTCTCCAATGACAGCTGACGAGACATCGAACGCAGACCTCTCATTCCAGGATCTGCATCAGGAGGCGAGGGTGTCGACTGCTCTGTTTCGCGATGGGCACTATCGCGAAGCGGTGCAGAAAGCGGCGGAGCGCTTCAACGCCCGAGTCGCGGATCTCAGTGAGCGTCACGACCTCACGGGTGGCTCGCTGATCAACAATGCGTTCTCGGAGACGCATCCTCTCCTGGTGTTCTCCGAGACGCGGGTCACCCTGCTTGAGCGCGATTGGCACAACGGCTATCGCTTCCTCGCGCTCGGTTTGCATCTCGGGATACGGAACATTTACACACACGACCTCGACATTGAAGTCAGCAGAACAGAGGCGGTCGAATGGCTCGCCTTCATCAGCGGGATGCACCGGCGGCTCGATCGCACCACACAGACTCGAGAGAGGGAACCCGCCACCGACGAACCTGTCTAACGCAGCCTCAGCTCGCGGAACTGGTACCACTGATCGGGATGTCTCCTGATTGCAGGCTCGAAGGCGCTCAGCAGCGAATCCGTTGGATTGTGATCCAGCACGATGTGCGGCTTGAAGCTGAAGTTGCGGCCGTCTCGGGTGCAGGTGAGCGGGATCAGTTTGGCGTCGGTTCGCTCGGCGATGCGGTGGATTTCGTTCGGCAGCTGAAGCGGGTGAGCGAAGAGCGATTCGGCTAAGGCCTGCTCCCCCGCGCGAGGTGGACGGTCGAAGAGGATCGCGGCGGTTCCGTTGCCCTGCAGGTGTCTGACGACCTGACGCAGTCCGCCGCGACCGGATGCTGGGATCATGCCGAGTCGGGCGCGCTGTTGCTGGATGGCGCGGTTGAGATCGGGATGGCCGAGGTCGTCGACGAGCACCATGGACGGTCCGACGCGATGTGCGAACGCCCCGCCAAGCACCTCCCAGTTGCCGAAATGGACGACGGCGAAGAGGATGGGGCGTTTGCCGTACCAGGACTGCAGCTGATCCCACTGCTCGGACCATTCCTGCGAGTCGCCGCCGACCGCGGCGAAGCAGTCGGCGGGTGACAGCTCGTCTAGCCGGACGGCGTCAACGAGGTACTCGCCGTAGCGCTGGAACTGCGCTCGGGCCAGGGAGTCCGCGCCGCCGTCCCAATCGACGTGGGGCAGGAGGTACTGGGCGTTGCGAGTGGCAGCGCGCCGTCCACGAGGCCACGAGTGGTAGGCCGCGGTCATGAGGCGTCGGGCGGCGCTGTATGCGAGCGGGCGCGGGAGGGCCCGGGCTGCGCGGCCCAGGGTCTGGTAGCCGAGTGCGAGTGGGTGCATGAGCGCCCTCACCCTAACCCTCTCCCAGAGGGAGAGGGGACCGAGCAGACCCCCGAACGAGTCGGGGGATGGATTGTGGCCCGTTCGCGGGACCGAGCAGACCCCCGAACGAGTCGGGGGATGGATTGCGGCCCGTTCGCGGGACCGAGCAGACCCCCGAACGAGTCGGGGGATGGATTGGGGCTCGTTCGCGGGACCGAGCAGACCCCCGAACAAGTCGGGGGATGGATTGTGGCCCGTTCGCGGGACCGAGCAGACCCCCGAACGAGTCGGGGGATGGATAGGGGCTCGCTTGGGGGCGCGGTCGGTAGGGGGTTACTCGTTGTTGGCGAAGGCTTCGACGGCGTCGCGTGCGACGTCGTCGGTCCATTGCTCGGGCGGGGACTTCATGAAGTAGGCCGACGGCGCGAGCAGCGGCCCGGAGAGGCCGCGGTCGAGCCCGAGCTTGGCACAGCGGACGGCGTCGATCACCACACCCGCGGAGTTGGGCGAGTCCCAGACCTCAAGCTTGAGCTCCAGATTGAGCGGCACGTCGCCGAAAGTCGTGCCCTCAATACGGATGTGGCACCACTTGCGATCTTCGAGCCAGGGCACATGGTCAGACGGACCGACGTGGACGTCGCCCGATGGCATCTCGTACTCGATCTGCGACGTGACGGCGTTGGTCTTGCTAATCTTCTTCGACTCCAGCCGCTCGCGTTCGAGCATGTTGTAGAAGTCGGTGTTGCCGCCGAAGTTGAGCTGGTAGGTGCGGTCGATCTGGACGCCGCGGTCGCGGAAGAGTCGCGAGAGCACGCGGTGGACGATCGTCGCGCCGACCTGCGACTTGATGTCGTCACCGACGATCGGCGCACCGGCGCGTCGGAAGCGGTTGGCCCAGTACTCCTCGCGGGCGATGAAGACGGGGATGCAGTTGATGAAGCCGCAGCCGGCCTCGAGCACCTGCTCGACGTACCACTTGGTCGCCTCTTCCGAGCCGACGGGCAGGTAGTTGATCACCACGTCGACATCGCGGTCTTTGAGAATCTGGGCTACATCGGCGGTTGAGCCGGGCGCTTTTTCGATCACCTCTGAGAGGTACTTGCCGAGGCCGTCATGGGTCATGCCGCGCTCGACGGGGACGCCGAGATTGGGCACATCGCAGAACTTCACGGTGTTGTTGGGCTCGGTGAAGATCGCTTCGGAGAGGTCGAGGCCGACCTTGCGCGAGTCGATGTCGAAGGCGGCGACGAAATTGAGGTCGGAGATGCGGTAGCCGCCTAAGACGGCGTGCATGATGCCGGGAATCTCGTCGCCGTCCTGGGCATTCTGGTAGTGGGTGACGCCCTGCACGAGCGACGAGGCGCAGTTGCCGACGCCGATGATGGCGACGTTGATCTTGGATCCGGGAGCGGTGGGCATGGAATGAAACCTTCTCGTCTCGCTGCGGCGGTGGCAAGTGCCGCGACGGCGGAACCTCGCCCAGACAGCGCCGCAACCGCCGCTTGCGAGTACTTCAGCGTACTCCCGAGCATCGGGGGGTCAATCAATCGGACGACATCGATGGTAACCGCAGCATCTGTTGGGACGTACGTCGCGATTTCTACGGCGAACCACGGCGGTTTGTTCAGCGGTACGTTCAGCTGGGCGTTCAACGTCGGACGATAGGCTGGTGCTATGCCCGATCCGCGCGAGTTGGTCCTGGAGTTGTACCTGCGATTTGCGCAGGAGCTGGCCGATGCCGCGGGTGAGGCGATTCGCCCCTGGTTCCGAGTGTCGCCGGAGCGAATGGGTCTGGAGCGCAAGGGCGATGGCTCGCCGGTGACGAAGGCCGACCGCGCGGCTGAGACCATCATCCGCGAGATGATCGCCGACCGCTATCCGACGCACGGGGTGCTCGGCGAAGAGTACGGCGCTGAGGCGGCCGACAGCGAATACGTCTGGGCCATCGATCCGATTGACGGGACGGGCGCGTTCATCTCGGGATTACCGACGTTTGGCACGCTGATCGGGCTGCTGCGCGACGGGTCGCCGGTCTTGGGCGTACTTGACCAACCGATATCAGGGGAACGCTGGTGCGGGGTGTCAGAACCTGGGGTGATGCGCCGATCTACACACAATGCACGAGTTATCCACAGTCATCCGCGCACAAGTCTGGCGAATTCGACCGCATTCGCAACGACGCCGGACATGTTTCAGGGCGACGCGGTCCACGCCTGGCGGCGGCTCGCGGGAGCGGTCGAGCGCGTCCGCTACGGCGCCGATTGCTATGCCTACGGCCTGCTCGCCTTGGGCCAGATTGAGATCGTCTGCGAGGCGGATTTGAAGCCGTGGGATTATCTGGCGCTGGCGCCGATCGTTGAGGGCGCGGGCGGCAAGATGACAGACTGGACGGGTGCGCAGCTCACGCTGCAATCTGGTGATCAGGTGCTCGCCGCGTGCTCACAGGAACTGCATGCGACGGCGCTGCGCTGCCTGCAATCTCCAGCGGGTAATGCGCCCGCTACCAGATAGAGAGACAATCCGTCGTGGCGCTCCAAGACCCTACCGGCTCCGCGCGTAGGATGCCGGTTGCGACGATTCGGCTGCGCGCCGCGATGCTGGGGGTGCTAGCCGGCGGCAGCGGCGTCTGCCTTGACCTTGCGCAGGACGGGCAGAGCGGTGCGCGGGTTCTCGACGATCTCGTAGCCGTCGGGTACGGCGTCGATCGCGCCAGGCTTCTCGGTCTTGGCGAAGAAGTAGATGCGCTGCGAGTGGTGGTTGCGCAGCTCGACGTCGCGCGCATGCAGGTAGTAGGTCTCCTGCCGGCGGTTCGTGGTGGAGAATGCCATGATGTGGTCGCTCCCATCAAATGATCAAGCGCCTATGCACTTGGCTATTTGAATTACACCGTCTGGAGCGCGCGCTGTCAATCGCGGATCGGCGTTTCCTTATGTTCATTACGGACTCGGTCTCCGCTCCCCGGGCCGCTCGCGTTGGCTTGGCCACTCTGCTGATCGCCGTCGCGTGGCTGGCGGCTTGCGCGGACGCTGAGCCGAGTCAGCAGCAGCCCGACGACGCCATCTGGGACGTCGTGCAGGTCGACAGCGAGGCCCGCTGGCTGCCGATCCTGGCCACGCAAGATCTGGCCGTCGGCGTCAAGCGGATCGCCTTTTCGTTGGACGGCATCGACGCCGTTGACGCGCCGCCCACGGTTCGGGTCTCACTCTTCGCGCTCAACGAGGACGCCAGCACGCCTCGCACCGTGCAGTTCGCGCGATTCATTCCCTACGATCCGCAGATCACGATCGCCGCGCACGGCCACGCCAACGCGACCGTCTCCGACCGTGCATTGCCGATCAGCCGCGGCGTCTACGTGGTGCCGGTCCAGCTGACGGCGCCGGGCTTGTGGGGCGTCCTGCTCGAGATGCAGTCGGACGACGGCGCGGCCGAGTCCGCCCGAATTCGCTTTACCGTGCGTGAACGCCAGGCGGCACCGGCCGTCGGCGATCTGGCGCCGTCCGTCCGATCCCGCACCCGAGAGGATGTCGGGCAACTCAGAGAGCTGACCTCGGATCCCGAGCCGGAGCCTGGCCTCTACACGATGTCGATCGACGACGCGCTCGAGACGGGCGCGCCCCTGCTGATCGCCTTCGCGACGCCTGCCTTTTGCCATTCGCGTACCTGCGCACCCGTGCTCGATGCGGTCAAGGTGGTCTGGCGGAGCTATGCGCCTGCGTTGCAGGCCATCCACGTGGAAGTCTTCGAGAATCCGCATGAACCGCAGCGTCTGGTCGAGACACAGGCCTTCATCGACTGGCGTCTGCCGTCTGAGCCGTGGGTGTTTGTGATCGACCGCGAGGGCGTGATTCGCTACGCCTTCGAAGGCGCGGTGACGGAGGTCGAGCTGCGCTCCGCCGTCGAGTGGGTCATCCAGGACGGGGAGTAGCCGGTGATCAGGCGCCGTTGGACTGGATCAGTCGCTCGACGCGCTGAACGAGTGCATCGACTTGATCCAACGCAAACTGCACGTCGACCGCATGCAAGTGTCCTTCGTAGAAGTTGGCATGCAGGTCGCTGGCGATATGGAACAGCGGCCGAATGTCCGGATCGCCCGTAGCCTGTTCCAGCTGTCGGGTGACTTCAAAGAGCTGGCGATGTTGTCCGTGCCGCCAGCCTCGTTCTTCTGCTGCGGCCTTCATGATTTGGGCCGCGGCACCCCAGCCCTTCTCGGACGCCTGCTCGAGATCGTCGACGGCGAGTTCGTCAGCAGCCTGCGACAGAAACCTGCGACTTCGTCGTGCGTATCGCTCGGTGGTCGCTTTCATTGCTCACCCACGCTCAAACAGCAGCGTATCAGCATGGGGACAGTGCTGGCCGTTAGCCTGTGAGATGGGAAGGCGGCGGACTCATGGCGTTGGAGGGTGCGGAGCGGGCTCAGGTTCGGCAGCAGTTCCAGGCGATCGAGGGGCCGCTGAAGCTGGAGTACTACCACCAGACGCCGCGCCGGGTGCTCGTCGCCGGACGCCCCGAGCGGCCATCGTGCGCCGTGGCCAAGGAGCTGATCGAAGAGATCGCCGAGCTATCCGATCAGATCACGCTGACCATCTACGAGCATGAAGATGAGCCCGAACAGACGGCACGCCGCGACATCATTGACGTGCCCTGCATCCTCATTCGCGGCGAGCTGAATCGCCCGCTGCGCTTCTACGGGGCGCCCAACGGTCACCTGTTGGTCGCGATGATCCGCGCCATGGTGCTGGCCGCGACACGGCAGGCCAAGCCGTCGGTGGCGATGAAGCGGACGTTGGGCAAACTGAAGCGTCCGTCGCGTCTGCGGTTGCTCGGCTCCTCGCACGACCCCAATGCGGGTCAGGCGGCGCTGGCGGCCTGCGCCGCTGCGCTGCTCTCGCCCAAGCTGCAGGCGGACGTGTTTGCGATCGAGGAGTTTGCCGAGATTGGTGCACGCTCGGGCGTGACCGCGCTACCTGCGTTGTTCGTCGACGACCAGTTCGCCGCCGCCGGACTCGTCGAGCCGCTTGCGTTGGTCGAGTACATCGGCCTCTGGCAGGCCAATCCGGAGCAGGCGCTGCTGAATCCGCCGCAGGGCAATCCAGGCACCGCGAGCGCTTGGCGCCCGCCCCAGCCGACGCCGCAGCGCCAATCGGGGTCGCGACCGATTGACCCGATTGCGTCAGCCGCGGGACGGGCGCGCGAGACGTCTGTGACACCCGAGGGCATGCGGCGCACTGCAGGCGGGTTGATTGTGCCTGATCGCTAGGTGCGTGGCTAGGTGCATGGCTAGTTGCATGGCTCGTGGCGAGGTAGGCTGGGTTCCAGAATGAGCTTCGAGACATCAGCGGAGTCAGTGGAGGCGAGCAGTGGTTGACGCGGCAGACCTGCAGGGTGAGTTGGAAGCGCTGTCGGCGCGGTTGAACGACGTCATGGAGCGTCTTTGACCTGACCACCGTCGAGGCAGAGGCGGCGCAGTTGGAACAGCGCTCGATCGCGGCTGACTTCTGGGACGACTCCGATGCCGCTCGCGCTGCCATGCAACGGCTGTCGTCTCGACAGCGCACCATCGAGGTCTGGCGTGGACTCGAAGCGCGCGTCCTTGACGCGGTCGACCTGCTGGTCCTGGCGGACGACGAGGAACTGGCCGACGACCTGTCGTTGGAAGCGAAGGCGATCGCTGACGAACTCGAGCGCCGCTCCTTCGAGCTCGCCTTTGCTGGTCCCTACGACAACCGGCCGGCCGTGGTCGCCATCTACGCCGGTGCCGGCGGGATTGACTCGCAGGACTGGGTGGAGATGCTGCTGCGGATGTATCAACGCTGGGCGGAGCGGTCTGGGTTCGACGTCGACCTGCTGGACATCGTGGAGGGCGAGGAGGCGGGCTTCAAGTCGGCCACGCTTGAGGTGCGCGGCGAGGCGGAGGGCGGCGGAGCCTATGGCTGGCTGCGCTCCGAGCACGGCGTCCACCGACTGGTACGCATCTCGCCGTTCGACCAGAATCACGCCCGGCACACCTCCTTCGCGCGGGTCGAGATCATGCCCGAGACTGAGGGCGCAGCAGAGGTCGAGATTGGCGACGATGACATCAAGGTCGATGTCTTCCGCGCGTCGGGCAACGGCGGTCAAAACGTGCAAAAGAACTCCACCGCAGTACGGATCACGCACCTGCCGACGGGGTTTGTCGTGAGCTGTCAGAACGAACGCTCGCTGCGGCGCAATCGCGAATCGGCGATGCGGGTGCTCGAGGCGCGGCTGCTGATGCTGGCCGAGCAAGAGCGCGAAGCGGAACGTCTGTCGATCCGCGGCGAGCACATCGAGGCTGGCTGGGGCAATCAGATTCGCTCCTACGTCCTGCAGCCGTATCGGATGGTCAAAGACCTGCGCACCCAGCACGAGACGTCGGATGCTGACCGCGTGCTTGACGGTGACATCGAGCAGTTTCTGCGCGCGTCGCTGCAGGAGCAGATCAGCCAGCAGGCGCGGCAGGAGGCAGTGGCGTGACGCGTCCGGGCATGCTGATCGCTGTGCTCTTCGCCGTGCTCTTTGCTGTGCTGGCGGGGTGGGTCGGCCTGACGACCGTCCCGCAGATCGGCGCCCAGTCCGCCGACGGCCCGGTCGTGCAGGGCACGCGATTCGAGAATGACTGGCCAGACTCGGTGACCGCCAGCGCGCTGGTCGACGACGCGTCCAACATCGAGTCGGCGACGTTCCTCTACGCCATCCTGCCGGAGGGGGCGCTGACCCGAGAGGCGGCTGAAATCGTCTCGGGCGATGTGACGCGGGTCAGCGCGGAGTTCCCGACACGAAATCCAATGCTCTGGATTCCCGCCGGTGCTGACTTTGAGTGGCGCTGGGAGTTTGTCACCACTGAGGGCGAGCGCTTTGAAACGGAACCGCAGATTTGGCGCTATGAAGACCCTCGCTTCGAATGGGAATCACTGACGTCGGGCGACCTCGAGGTCGTGTACTACGACGACCGCGGTGTCGCTGAGCAGATGCTGTCGGAAGGCCTGCTCGCGCTGGAAGAGATCTCCCCGTTCCTCGGCCTCGACGAGCTGATTCCGATCAAGGTGTACGTCTGGGCCAATCCCAGCGATGCGCGTGAGGTCGAGCGGATTGAATCGGAAACGTTTGAAGAGTCGGTGATCACCGGCGGCACGCGCGTGTTGGCCGATCTGGTGCACATCTACCAGCCGTCGCGGTGGGTGGTGCGGCATGAACTGACGCACGTCCTGACCAAGCTGGCCGGTGAGGGTCCGTACGGCGACCTGCCCGCCTGGCTCGACGAAGGGATGGCCACGATCGCCGAGGGTGACTGGCTCGATCGCCGCGGCGGCGCGCTGCGCTACGCGATCAACAACGACCTCGTCCTCTCGCTGCGCAGCATGGAATCGCCCAGCAACATTCCCGGCTACGTCGACATCTTCTACGGCCAATCTGCCGCCATCGTGCTGTTCCTGCTGGAGGAGCACGGCACCGAGGCGATGAACGACCTGTTCCAGATTTTCAAGGAGGGGTCGTCGGTCGAGGACGCACTGCAGACCGTCTACGGAATGGGCCGCACCGAGGTCGACAACGCCTGGCGGGATTCGGTGGGTCTGCCGCCGCGGGAGGAAGAAGCGGACCGCTCAACAGCGATCGAGGACGATGTGATCGGCGGTCCTCAAGTGGCCGAGGAGGACGAGGCTGCGCCTGACCAAGAGCAGGCCAATGCCGAGCAGTCAGCGGAGCAGTCAGCGGAGACGATTGAAGACCAGGCGGAAGGCGACCGAGCCGATGAGTCGGTCGCGGCCGCCCGCTCGGAAGACGACATCGCGGAACGCACGGCGGAGATTCAACGACGCCAGGACGAGCGTCGGGCGGCGCCGGTGTTTGCATCGGCGGAGCCGTTCCCATGGGAGTATCCGCTAATCGGAGTCGCAGCAGCCCTGGTGCTGCTCAGCGGCCTGATGCTGGTTCGAGTCCTGTCCCGAACTCCCTGAGTCCTCCCACGCTTTGGCGGGGGAGTGAGAGGGAGGGTCTGCTGATCTCCGTATCCGCCGCGGACTGCGCCCATGCCATCCGAACATCACCGCCGCCTCGACCGCATCGACTGCGCACGACGCAATCGTCGGAACCCATCGCGTGCTGAGCACGTCCTTTGGCAATCGCTGCGTCGTCGGCAGATTCAGCAGCGGCGCGTTCGCCGCCAGCACCCAATCGGCCGCTACACGGCCGACTTCGCATGTGTGGAGCTGAAGCTCGCGATCGAGGTCGATGGAGACCAGCACGAAGAGCTCAAGTCGTACGATGACGCTCGGGATCAGGAGTTTGCGCGTCGTGGCTGGCGGGTGATTCGGTTTGGCACATGGGATGTGCTGGAGAATCTGGAGGGTGTGATCAGTGTGATTGACGAGGCATGCCGGTGAACGGACCCCCCTCTAACTCCCCCCGCTTTGGCGGGGGGGAGGAACAGAGTCTGGCTCCGTTCCCCGCTCTGGCGGGGGGAGGAATAACCCCCCCCTCTAACTCCCCCCGCTTTGGCGGGGGGAGGAATAGATTCTGGCTCCGTTGCCTGCTCTGGCGGGGGGCGGAGTGGTGTGGGCGCTAGCGTTTGCGGGCGATTCTGGTGGCTCTGGTGACGTTGTTGAGGAGCATCGCCACGGTCATGGGGCCGACGCCGCCGGGCACGGGCGTGATTGAGCCAGCCACCTCGACGACGCCGTCGAAGTCCACATCGCCGACGAGCCGGTAGCCGCGGGTCCGTGACGCGTCTTCGACCCGGTTCACTCCGACGTCGATTACGGTGGCGCCGGGACTGACCATCGGCGCGGTGATGGTGTTCGGACGGCCAGCGGCGGCGACGATCACGTCAGCCGACCTGGTGATGCTGGGCAAGTCGTAGGTGTTGGTGTGGCAGATGGTGACGGTGGCGTTGGCGCCCTGCCGCTTCTGCGCCAGCATGGCGGCGAGCGGCATGCCGACGAGTCGGCTGCGGCCCACGATCACGATCTGCTTGCCGGCCGGGTCGACGCCGCTTCTGACCAGCAATTGCTGGACGCCATGCGGCGTCGCGGGCAGATAGCGTTCTCGGCCTTGCAGGATTCTGCCCTGATTTGTCGGGTGCAGACCGTCGACATCCTTGAGCGGGTCGATCCGGTCGAGCAGCGCGTCGGCGTCCACGCCATCGGGGACGGGCAGCTGGAGGATGATGCCGTGGACGTCGGAGTCAGCGTTGAGCAAGTCGATGCGGTCGCGGATGCGGCGCTCGGTCTGCTGCGGGTCGGGGTCGGCCTCGATGCGGTGGATAACGACCGAAATGCCGGTCTGTTCGCCGGCGCGGCGCTTGCCGCGCACGTAACTGGCCGACGCGGCATCGTCGCCGACGAGCAGCACGGCGAGATGCGGCAACAGACCATCCGCGATCATGTCCTCGACCTGGCGGGCGAGGGCGTCGCGGATGCCGGCGGCAATCGCCGCGCCGTCAATGATGCTTGCAGTCATGAGCGCAGCGTATGCCACGCGCCGAAGAGACTCGGCTGATGAGCGTCGTTGGTAGGCTTGCCAAATGTTTGGCGACGTAACCTGCGGTGTTGACCTGCTGCTGCTGGAGCGGTTTGCGAGCGTGCTCGAGCGCCATCCTGAGCGGTTTCCGCGGCGGATTCTGACGGATCGCGAGCGGGATTACTGCCGCGGACGTCTGGCTGAGATGGCGGTGCGCTTTTCGGGCAAGGAGGCGGTGATGAAGTGTCTGGGCACCGGCGTGCGCGGCGTCAAGTGGAAGGAGATCGAAATCCTGGCCAACGCGCGCGGCAAGCCAGTCGTGATCCTGCACGGCGGTGCTCGTCTGCGCGCGCAGGCGCTGGGCTTGGCGCGGATCGAGATTAGCCTGACCCACGAACGCAACATGGTCTGCGCCTTTGCCGTGGGCCAGCCGGGAGCGGGAGATGGACGATGAAACTGCTGACCTCCGCGGAAATGCAGGAGCTGGAGCAGCGTGCGGAGGCGGCCGGCGTCTCGACCGCGACGCTGATGGAGAACGCCGGACTCGCCGTCGCGCAAGAAATCTGGATGCAGCTGGGGTCGCTCGAAGATCGCCGCATCGCCGTTCTGGTCGGGACGGGCAACAACGGCGGCGACGGCATCGTCGCCGCGCGCCACCTGCACGAGTGGGGCGCGCAGGTGCGCGTCTACGCCCTGCGCGAGCGCTCGGACGAGCAGTGGGTGCAGACTGAGGAGCTCGGCGTCCCGTGCGGATCGGTGGCGGACGACGACGACTTCGAGGCGCTGGAAGCGCTGCTCGCGGGCGCGGAGGCGATCATCGACGCGCTGCTCGGGACCGGCGGTTCGCGGCCGATCACGGGCGATCTGGCGGAGATGCTGACGCGTCTGGCGGCGGTCAGATCACGGACGGCCAAACCCAAGCTGGTTGCGGTGGACTTGCCGAGCGGCCTCGACGCGGACAGCGGTCGCCTCGATCCGTTCGCCGTGGCGGTCGACGAGACGGTGACGTTCCACGCACCGAAAGTCGGCCTGTACATGCAGCCCGGCGCGGCCGCGGCAGGATCGGTGCAACAGGTGGACATCGGCATCCCGCCAGGCTTGGATGAGGACTTGCAGACCGAAGTGCTCGAGCGCCGCGCGGCCAAAGCCCTGCTGCCCAACCGTGCATCGGACGCTCACAAGGGCACGTTCGGCCGCGTACTGATCGTCGGAGGATCGGCGCGCTATCCAGGTGCGGCAATCCTCGCGGCGCGAGGCGCGTACCGAGCCGGCGCCGGACTCGTCACCATTGCCGCGCCCGAGTCGCTCGCGCTCTCGCTGATCGGCGCTGTCCCGGAGGCGACGCTGCTGCCGCTGCCGGAGCACGACGCAGGCGTCGTGGCCGGTCACGACGCATGGGAGGTCGTCCGCGACGAGTTGGCGTCGGTCGACGCGGTGGTGCTCGGTTGCGGATTCGGCAGGCACGCCCATTCCGGTCTGTTCGTGCGTCGGTTCATTCAGTCCGAGGAAGTCTCAGCGGTTCGCGGTCTGGTCCTGGACGCTGACGGACTCAACCTGCTGGCAGAGGATCTCGCGGTCCTCGATGATGCTGCCGCGCCGCTGATCCTGACGCCGCATCCAGGCGAGATGGCGCGGTTGGCTGGAATGTCCACCGACGACGTGCAGGCGCAGCGGCTGACCCTGGCCCGCGACCGAGCGGCAGAGTGGGGTTGTCTGGTGGTGCTCAAGGGCGCAAACACGGTGATCGCCTCGCCCGACCGTCGGGCTCGAGTCTCCGAGCTGGCGCAGCCGGCGTTGGCGACGGCTGGCACGGGCGATGTCCTGAGCGGGGCGATTGGGGCGCTGATCGCGCAGGGGCTCGAACCGTTCGACGCCGCCACGCTCGGGGTCTACCTGCACGGCGACGCGGGCAATCGCGCGGCGCGTGCACGTGGGACGATCGCGGTCACGGCCGGCGACGTCGCCGAGCACTTGGCGCTGGCGTCACGCTCGCTCTCGGGCGAGGAGCCGATCGAGGCGCCGTCAATGGGCGGTCTCGGCGGCATGGGCGGAGGTATGGGCGGCGGCGATCTGGGTGGACTCGGCGGGATGGGCGGCGGCGGGGGCGGCGGACTCGAAGGGTTGCTCGGCGGTCCGCAGTGACGCCCTGCCTTGCGGTGACGGCCTGCACTGATCTGTAGCCTTGATCGAGGAGGCATACATATGGTCACGTCATCGGCCAATCCTGAGACGGACGCGACAGCGGCCGAAGCACCGCTCGCCCTGCCAGCGCCGCTCCGGCTGAAGCTGCCGGATTGCTGGGATCCGACGGATGCAGCGCTGATCGAACTGTCACAGCTCAACGAACCATGGGATTTCGAACTGACCGCTGACAGAGAGTTGGTGTTTGTGGCACCTGAACGGCCAGGAAGCAGTCACCGAGGAGTTGACTTCATCACACAAGTGCACCTCTGGTGCCTGCGAACGGGTGATGGACTGGTCCTAGGCCCACAGCTGGGCGTACGACTGCCCGACTCTTCCATGAAGATGCCCGACGTTGCCTGGATCAGCGACGCTCGCTGGGGCAATCGCGACATGGACCAGAAGGGGTTGCTCGACGCTTGTCCGGAGCTGATCGTCGAGGTCGTTTCTGCCACCGACATTCCCGCAGATCAGGAGGCGAAGATGGCCGAGTGGATCCGAAACGGCGCGCTGCTGGGCTGGCTGATTGATCCGTATCGCGAGATCGTCTTGATTTATCGCCCCGCTGCCGAACCTGAGCGACTTGAACGGCCCGAGCGCCTGAGCGGCGAGGATGTCTGCGCAGGGCTCGACGTTCGGCTCGACCGAATCTGGAGGTAAGCCGCACAGAGGGAGGTTCGTGGCGCGCGCGAACCCGCGCCCGGCAGACTGCTAGGAAGGACGCCCAATGACCAGCCTCATCTTGCCCCCCCGCCTCGAAGACCACCGCATCCTGATGGAGACGATGCAACGCCAGCTTGACCACTACCACGACATCGCCCGACTGATCGGCGTACCCCCCGCTGGAAGCGAAGCTATCCGCCTCATCGAGCGCCGCCTCAAAGTGATCCGATACGACTGGGAGACGCGCGACACGATCTACCGCCGCCGCCTGACTCTCTGCGCCTTCGACGAGCACGTGAAGAACCAGCCCCCGTCCTGGACGCCCAACCGCCAGCACGACTGGACGCCCGCTGAGACCGCCGAGCGAGAGCCGCTAGGCCGACGCCGCTGCCGCACTTGCAACGACGTAGTCATCAGCTTCATCGACTTCGACTGCTATGTCCTGGCCGACGACCCGTACGACAGCCCGCTCTGGATCCCCCCCGACACGTACCCGCTCTTCACGCCTTGCCGCCCCCCGCCCACCAGCAGCACCTTGCCTACCTCGATCCGCTGACCGCCGCAGTGTCCCTGGCGAAGCCCCGAACCGCTTCGCCGGTGACACTGCTACCAACTGCCAGCTACCACGCGCACGAGCGCCGCCAATCGCCCACTATCGGCCCACCAACAGCGCTGTGAGCGACCGCCTCACTCTCACTCTCACACCCGCCGCGCCCTGCTTTTCACCGCACGAGCGCCCCTAGTGAGAGCCAACCAGCCTATGAGAGCGACGATCCACCCACACTTCTGTTTACGCGACATCGCGTAAAGAGAAGTCCTCCTGACGCTCACGCTCTCCTGCTCTCTCACACTCACCCCCCCCCAGCACCGAGTCAGCGCCCGTTTGAGGACGGGATGACGAGCCTCGAGTGTCAGCGGCTGAGCGATTCGGCTCGCATCGACGACTGGGACCGACCTTTCGGAAGGGGAGAGACTCGGGACGCAGTTACGCCCGGCGGGGATTGATCTGTAGCCTTGCTTGAGGCGAACAGGACATGCGACGCAGCTTGACTGACTTGCGGACATGGAAGGAAGCGCATGGCAAACATTACGTTCCGCTGCACGATGCAGGAAGGCCAGGTTGACGAGGAGACCCGCGCTGTGTTGGCGGACGGGCTGCGCCGGATCGCCGCGGAACTGCTGGGCGCGTCAGCTGACGATGTGCCCGTGTCGTTCTCGGACATTCCCGCGGGGTTCGGATTTCGCGGCGGCGCGCCATCCACGACGTCGCTGGTGCGCGGTGCGATTGTCGGCGGTGTCGACCAAGAACTGCGTGAACAGGTGATGCGTGCGATCATCGACATGTGGACGGAGATCAGCGGTTGCACCGTCGACGAGTTGATCGTCAGTGCCGCCGACGCCTGACGATCGCTAGCATTCGTGTGAGAGCCAGTTTCACGAAGGAGAACGCGCCATGCCGTTCTATCGATGCGCCGTTCCCAAGGAGTCCGTGCCGTACGACCAGCGGGCAGCGGTCGCCAAAGCCTTCACGGACGTGCACTGCGGGTCGACCGGCGCGCCGCGCAGCTTCGTCCACGTCGTCTTTGACGAGTCCGACGACCGATGGGATACGCCGTACTTCGTTGACGGTGCCAACCGCGCGGGACGCCCGGAAGCGCTCAAGGCACAGCTGCTGAGCGATCTGATCGATGCCTTCCGCGACGTGACGGGGGTGTCCGCCGATCAGGTCAGCGGACGGATTACTGAAGGTCCGGCGTCGTGGACGATGGAGGGCGGCATGGTGCTGCCCGAGCCCGGCGAAGAGACCGCCGAGTGGTATGAACACGACGAGCGGATCGGTCAGGGGCAGGCAGCGGCTGGCGGCTGAGCCGCAGCGGCTGGCTCGATTTCTCTGACACACGGACTCCAACAGGTTCGTGTCGCGTTCCCCCGACGGACGTTGACGGGGTAGGCTGATGACGCACGAATCTTTGGGGGAACTCATGACCGAACGCAGCGTCGGCGAACGCATTGTGGTGACGGGGATTGGCGCGGTCACCGCCGTCGGCGCGACCGCCGCGGACACGTGGGCATCGCTCGCGGCGGGCCAATCGGGCGTGAGCGGTATCTCACTGTTCGACCCGTCGCGGCTCTCGGTTCGATTCGCCGCGGAGGTGAGCGACTGGAAGCCTGACGCCTACATGCCGCGCAAGGACGCGCGTCGGATGGACCGCTACTCGCAGTTCGCAATCGTCGCCGCGCAAGAGGCGGCGGCGGACGCGGGCTTTGGCGAGGGATTCGGCGGATCCGAGCGGGCCGGCGTGATGATTGGCACGGGCATCGGCGGCATTGCCACGACCCAGGAGCAGTTTCGGATTATGGATTCGCGCGGTCCCGACCGCGTCTCGCCCTTCGCGGTGCCGATGATGCTGCCCAACATGGGATCGGGCCAGGCGTCAATCGCGTTGCAGGCGCGTGGGCCCAACTTGGCCCCGATGTCGGCCTGCTCGTCGGCCGCGGACGCGCTGGGACTGGCGATGGAGACCATTCGCCGCGACGAGGCGGATGTGATGGTCGTGGGCGGTGCCGAGGCGCCGCTCTGCGAGATGGCTGTGGCCGGCTTCGCGTCGGCGCGAGCGCTGTCGTCACGCAACGACGACCCGCAGACCGCCTCGCGCCCCTTTGATGCGGAGCGCGACGGCTTCGTGATGGGTGAGGGCGCAGCGGTGCTCGTCCTGGAGAAGGAAAGCCATGCCATCGCGCGCGGAGCGAACATCGCCGCAGAAATCTGCGGGTACGCATCGGTTGGCGACGCCTATCACATCACGCAGCCGGCCGAGGGCGGCGACGGCGGCGTCCGGGCGATGTCGCTCGCGCTCGAGCGAGCCGGCATTGCACCGTCGGAAGTCGACTACATCAACGCGCACGGCACCTCGACGCCGCTGAACGACAAGTTCGAGACGATGGCGATCAAGAGCGTCTTCGGCGAGTCCGCCTACGGCCTGTCGATCTCGTCGACCAAGTCGATGACCGGCCATCTGCTCGGTGCGGCCGGCGCGGTCGAGGCCTTGGCGACGGTCGAAGCGATCCGCAGTGGCGTGATCCCGCCCACGATCAACCTCCGCAATCCCGATCCCGACTGCGATCTCGACTACACGCCGAACCAGTCCCGCGAGCGGGACGTTCGCGTGGCCATCTCCAACTCGATGGGCTTCGGCGGGCACAACGCCTGCCTCGTCTTCCGCCGCTGGGACGGCTAGCGCCGGCGCTGACGGCACGGACTCGTGGTGAGAGAACGATCGGACGGATGGCTGGGCCGCCGCTGGCGAATCGCGGAGGCGCACGATGCGCCGCCGATCGCCGGCTTGGACGCGCCCGAGTTCGTCGGTCGGCTGCTGCGCCAGCGCGGGATCGAGACGGTCCTGGCCGCGCGCGAGTTTCTCAACCCGGACTGGTACCGTCCAGCTGATCCGACCGTGCTGGGCGACTGGTCGGCGGCGATCGAGCGGCTGGCGCAGGCGGCGGAGCATGGCGAGCCGGTCGCCGTCTACGGTGACTACGACGTTGACGGGGTCACGGGCACGGCGATCCTGACGGAGGTCCTGCGTGAAGCGGGCGTGTCCGTGCGGCCGTTCATTCCGCACCGCGAACGCGAGGGCTACGGGCTGCAGGACGACGCCGTGCGCCGCTTGGCTGAGGACGGCGCACGCGTACTGATCACAGCGGACTGCGGGATCACCGCGCTGCAGGAGATCGCTGCGGCTCGCGAGGTCTACGGCCTCGACGTCGTCGTGCTCGATCATCATGAGCCGAGCGAATCGTTGCCGGACGCCACCGCAATCGTCACTCCCAAGCACGCTCCGGATGGTCATCCGCTGTCGGAGCTGTCGACGGGCGGATTGGCCTATCGGTTTGCGCAGGCGTTGGCCGAGCGGATGGGGCTGGACGCGCCGCCCAGCCGATGGCTCGACCTGGCGGCGATGTCGACCGTGGCTGACGTGGTCCCGTTGCGCGGCGAGAACCGCTGGATTGTCCACCAGGGGTTGCAGGCGCTGGCGCAGACCGAACGTCCGGGATTGCAGCAGATCATCAAGGGACGACGCGGCAATGCGGCGGTCGATACCGAGACGATCGGCTTCCAGATCGCGCCGCTGATCAACGCCGCGGGCCGCCTCGCCGATGCGTCACTGGCGTTGGAGATGCTGCTGGAGCGCGATCTTGAGTCCGGACAGGCCCTGGCCCGGCAGCTGCATGACCTGAACGCGCAGCGCCGCCGCTTGACCGAAGAGGCGATGGACGAGGCTGACCGCCAGATTTCAGCATTGAGCAGACACGGCGAGCCGCCGCTGGTGCTGTTCGTGGGCGGCGAGACGATGCATCACGGGATCGTGGGGATCGTCGCCGGCCGCATCGCCGAGCAATGGTCAAGGCCGGCGTTTGCCTGGTCGTTGGTTGACGGGGAGGCCCGCGGCTCAGGCCGCTCGGCGGCCGGCTTCGACCTCGTGAGGATGCTGGACGCCTCGCGAGACTTGTTGATCCGCGGCGGCGGGCACGCGCTCGCCGCCGGCTTTTCCGCTCAGCCGTCCAAGCTCGGGCTGCTGCTTGATCGCTTCAATGCGACGGCCCAGCAGCAGCTGGACAACGGCGACACGCACGCCTGGCAGTCGCTCGAAGGCCGCGTCGACATCGACGCTCAAGTTCCGCTCAGCGCGGTCAACCGCAACACCGTCCACTGGATCGAGCGGCTCTCGCCGTTCGGCGAGGGCAACCCCGCGCCGACGTTCCTGAGCACGGACGTCGGCGTCCGCGAGGCGACAACGATGGGTCAGGACGGGACGCATCTGAGGCTGAGGCTTGACGGTTGGTCAGCGGTGGGCTGGCGGCTCGGCAGCGCAGCGCTCGAGGTGACATCACGGATCGACATCGTCTGGAGAATCCGAAGAGGCCTCCGAGGCAATCCAGAGCTCGAGATCATCGACCTGGCCGTCTAGCCAGCAGCCCGCAAACGCCTCGCGTCCCCGTGCGAGTATTTCGTGTCCCCGTGCCCCGACACGGGGACTCCAACGCCGGGAGCCGAGCGGGTCCCTGCATGAAGCAGGGACTGGGGATCGTCCCCGTGCGAGTGTTTCGTGTCCCCGGTGCGAGTGTTTCGTGTCCCCGTGCGAGTATTTCGTGTCCCCGTGCTCCGACACGGGGACTCCGACGCCGGGAACCGAGCGGGTCCCTGCATGAAGCAAGGACTGGGCAGCCGAGCGGGTCCCGGCGTGACGCAGGGACTGTGGGGGCGGTGGTCTTGGCTTATCCGTTAACATTCGACGTATCCGGCGGACTTGGACTGGAGGCGTCTTGTGGCTGTGCGAAACGTTGGTGTGGTTGGACATCAGGGAGCGGGCAAGACGACGCTGGTGGAGGCGCTGGCTCACGCAATCGGGTTGACGTCCCGCCTCGGCCGCGTCGAAGAGGGCAACACGATCTCCGACCATGACGCCGAGGAGCAGCAGCGCGGCATGTCGATCTCCACATCGCTGGTGGCGATGGAGCACGACGGCGTCCAGATCAACCTGCTCGACACGCCGGGCTACGCCGACTTCGTCGGCGAGGTCGTGGCTTCGATTGCCGTGGTCGATGCGGTGATCGTGGTGGTCGATGCGTCGTCAGGCGTGCAGGTCGGTACGGAGACCGCATGGCGGTTGGCGGGGCGGCGCGGGATTCCGCGTGCGGTCGTCATTTCGCGGCTCGATCGCGATAACTCCTCGTTCGAGGACGCCTTGGAGTCGGTCCAATCGGTGCTGGGACCGCAGTGTCAACCGCTCTATCTGCCGAACGGCGCAGAGGGCGGCTTCGACGCCTTGATTGACGTGCTCGCGGATGAGAATGCGGACGGCCGCGACGGGCTGATCGAGCAGATCGTCGAGGCCGACGAAGATTTGATGATGCTCTATCTGGAAGACGAGCAGATCGAGGAGGGAGACCTGCGGGCGGCGGTCAAGAATGCGACGCTGGCAGGATCGCTGGCCCCGGTGCTGCCGACATCGGCTGTTGCGGGCGTTGGATCGAGCGAGCTGATGCAGTTGATCACGGGCATTCTGCCCGACCCGTCGGAGGCGCCGCCTGTCGCCGCGGACATTGACGCCGACGGCCCGGCGTGCGCCTTCGTCTTCAAGACCACGGCCGACGAGTTTGTCGGACGGCTGTCATATCTGCGTGTGGTGTCGGGGACGGTTGCAAGCGATGTGCACCTGGACAACGCTCAGACGGGCGAGGACGAGCGGCTGGCCAACCTGTCGCGCGCGAGCGGCAAGTCGCTGACCAACGTGAGCGAGCTCGGCGCGGGCGACATCGGCGTCGTGACCAAGCTGCAGAGCACGGGCACGTTCCACACGCTGCGAGAGAAGGGATCGGACCTGGTCGTGCCGCCGCCCGTGATGCCGGCGCCGATCTTCGCAGCGGCCGTGTCGCCCAAGACCAAGGCCGACGTTGATCGGCTGGGGCCGTCGCTGGCGCGACTCGTCGAGGGCGATCCGACGCTGCACATCGAGCGCGACCGCGACTCGGGCGAGACGATCCTGAGCGGTCTGAGCGAGTCGCATGTGCAGCTGTCGGCTGGGCGGCTGGCCAGCAAGTTCCGCGTGGAGGTGGAGATCAAAGATCGCCGCGTCCCGTATCGCGAGACCGTGACGTCGGTCGGGCAGGCGGAGTACCTGCACAAGAAACAGACTGGCGGGAGCGGCCAGTACGCGCGCGTGGCGTTGCGGGTCGAGCCGCAACCGCGCGGCGCCGGCTTCGAGTTCTCGGACGAGATTGTCGGTGGCGCGGTGCCGCGCAACTACATTCCCGCGGTCGAGAAGGGCGTGGTCGAGTCGCTGCCGCGCGGCGACTTCCCGCTGACCGACCTGCGCGTGACGCTGTACGACGGCAAGCACCACGACGTGGATTCGTCGGAGATGGCGTTCAAGCTCGCCGCCTCGCAGGCGCTGAAGGAGAGCGTGTCATCGGCGCGGCCGATCCTGCTGGAGCCGGTGCTCTCGCTGCGGATCACTGCTCCAGAGTCCAACACGGGCGACATCATCTCCGACCTCAACTCGCGCCGCGCGCGGGTGCTGGGGATGGAGCCGGCCGAGGATCCACCGAACTCGTCGGTGGTCATTGCGGAGGGTCCGATGGCGGAGTTCCTGCACTACGCGACCGACCTGCGATCGATGACCGGCGGGCGCGGCACCTACGCCTGGAACTTTGATCGGTACGATCCCGTGCCCGACCATTTGGCGCAGAAAGTGCGGCAAGACGCGGCAGCCGCCGCGGCGGCGGGCTGAGCCGAGCGTCGATCCCCGTCCGTCCCCGCCCCATTCCCCCATCCCCTGCGTGATGCAGGGGTCTGCTCGGTGTCCGAGCGGGGCAATCCCAGCGGGCAATCCCAGCGGGTCCCTGCATAAAGCAGGGACTGGCAGGCCGAGCGGGTTTCTGCCCCTCTGTCTGCCATCCCCTGCGTGATGCAGGGACTGGAAGGCCGAGCGGGTCCCTGCGTGATGCAGGGACTGGGGAACCCCGCGGGGACTGGGCGGGGGGTTACTGCGGTCGAATCTCGTAGACGATCTGCACGTTGGAGGTGACGGTCTCACTGCCGCCGAAGACTGGCGTTGGCGTGAACGAATCGTCAGCCATTGCCTCCTCGGCGAACTCAACTTCACCGCGGTACGCCGTCCAGCCAGCGGCCGGAGGTTGAATCTCCACGATGCGCACGATTTTGTAGCCCATGTGCTCAGTGATCGAGGCAGCGGTCGCTTGCGCGTCGTCAATCGCATCAAGCAGGGCCATTCGCTGCGCCTCAGCCGTTCGGGAGGCGGTGAAGCGGATGCTGTCGAAGCGCACGTGGTCGCCACCGGAGCGGATCACGAGGTCGACGATCTTGCCGCCAAATCCGGTGCCGCGCAGCGCAATCTGCAGGCTGTACTCGTAGCGGAAGCCTGTGGACACTCGTCCCGCATCGGTCCAGTCGAACTCCTCGCGGATGTTGATCCCGGTGGTGTTCAATCCCTCGGGCGAGATGCAGGTGGGCGGTGCGGTGTGGTCGGCGTTGTCGGGCTCGCCGGGGGTGCAGTGCTCATCGATGGCGTCTCTGATCGCCTCGACCGCCTGGTTGCCCTGTTCAGCCGCTTTGAGTACGGAGTCGTCGAGCACGCTGACGGTAAAGCGCGCGAGCACGCCGTCGTGGGCGACGCTGCGCGATGCTGTGCCTTCGATGGTCAGCATGGTCGGTTCTTCGTCTTGCGCGGGCTCCGAAATCAAGGCGGGTACCGCAGGATTGTCCTCAACCTCTTGCGCGCCGACGGTGAGCAGCCCTGCGGCGAAGGCCAGGATGGTCGCGATCGCCGCCAGCGCCGCCGCGAGCGCCACGGCTCTGATGCTGACCCGCGAACTCAGTGTGTGTGTCATCACGTGCTCCTCTGTGTTCTGCTCGATGGTGCTCGACGGTCCGAATTCCCCGTCATGCTTCTAGGACGCATCCGCGCCCTCGTTGGTTCCCGACAGGTGTTGATCGAAGAACTGCAGCATTGACGCCCAGGCGTCAGCGGCGACTGGTTCGTCGAAGCCGATGGGACCCGGTCCCAGCCGCACAAACTGTCCCCGCAGTCCGCTGTATTGGTGCATGAAGGAGTGACCGGCGCCGGGATAGACCTTGACCTCGTGATCGACGCCGAGCTCTTCGAGGTGCGCACGCAGGACTTCGGCGTCGCGGCCGGCGATGCGGTCCTGGTCGCCGTAGGCGCCGAAGGTGGCGCAGATGCCCTCGAGACGCCGCGCTGAACGTGGCGCTTGACCGTAGAAGACAGCGGCGGCGCCGAGCGGCGCACGCGCGGCGTAGAGCATGGCAAATCCACCGCCCAGACAGAATCCGGCGACCGCGAGCCGGGATTCGTCGACCTCGTCGCGATCTGCCAGCCAGGCACGGCTGGCCTCGATCAGATCGAAGGGCCGGCCGGCGCCCCGGCGCATCATGCGAACGGTCTGAGCGATGCAGATCGGTCTCAGCGGCGGACCGACGGAGTAGAGATCGGGCGCGATCGCGACGTAGCCGTGATCGGCGAACTGCTCGGCAATGCGGCGAATGTCGTTGTTGAGTCCGAACAGCTCGTGCAACACAATCACGCCGGGCGCGGGGCTGTTGTTGTTGGACGGACGCGCCAGCGCGGCCTTCAGCGCACCGTGCTCGGTGGGAATGCGGACCTCAACAACGGGTTGCGAGGCTTGCGCTGGGACGTTGTGCATGGTCGCCTCCGTGGCGCGATTACCCTGAGCCTGTGCCAACTGTAACGAAAGGCTGAGCGATGACGTACGAGACTCTGGGCTACGAGACGGCCGACGGCGTGGCGACGATTACGATTGACCGCCCCGAAGCGGCCAACTCGCTGTCGATGCAGATGTGTCAGGAGATGATGGATGCATCGATCCGCGTGGACGACGATCCGGACGTGCGCGCGGTCGTGCTGCGCGGCTCTGGACGGTTCTTCTGCACCGGCGCCGACCTGCGCGGATTTCCGCCGGCCGGCCCGGAGATGGCGACGTTCGTGAAAGAGATGACCACGTACCTGCACGCCGCGGTCTCGCGCTTCACGAGGATGGACGCGCCGCTGATTACCGCGGTCAACGGCACCTGCGCGGGCGCAGGGATGAGTCTCGCGCTGTTCGGTGACCTCGCGGTCGCGGGCGAGTCCAGCCGCTTCACGATGGCGTACAGCCGGATTGGTCTGACCCCCGACGGTTCGAGCACCTACTTTCTGCCCCGACTGGTCGGGCTGCGCAGATCACTGGAACTGTGCCTGACGAACCGCATGCTGAGCGCACAGGAGGCGCTTGATTGGGGCATGATCAACCGAGTCGTCGCCGACGAGGACTTGCAGTCTGAAGCCCATGCGCTCGCTGCGCAGCTCGCGGCGGGACCGACGGAGTCGATCGGCGCGGCCAAACGCCTGTACCACCAGTCATGGAACGAGGGCCTGGAGTCGCAGATGGAGTGGGAGACCAGGGCCATCGCGGACGCCTCGAGGCGGCCTGAGGCGAAGGAAGGCATCCAGGCATTCTTCGAGAAGCGGGACCCGGCATTTCGATGAGTTGGAGGAATCCCAGCGGGTCCCTGCGCCTCTCTTCCATCCCATGCCCCTCGCCCTTCCATCCCGTGCCCCTCGCCCTTCCATCCCCTGCGCCTATCTGTTCCATCCCCTGCTTCATGCAGGGGTCAGCTCGGCTTGCGGGGCACGGGGCACGCAGTTGGGCGGCACCGAGCGGGTTTCTGCCCCTCTCTGTTCCATCCCCTGCGCCTATCTGTTCCATCCCCTGCTTCATGCAGGGGACCCGTGTCGGGGCACGGGGACAGGCAGTTGGGC
>JAJEBU010000135.1 GCA_022822375.1 Dehalococcoidia bacterium | reverse complement strand
AGCCAGCGATTCTGCAGCCGCTCGTCGTGTTGCCAGTCGGGGTCGCCCATCAGCTCCATGAAGCGGTTCCACTGACGGTCGACCATGGTGATGACCTCGTAGTAGCCATCCTTGACGGGTGTGACCTGCCAGGGATAGAAGGCGTTCATGTGGGTACCCGCGCGGGGTCTCGACTGGCCGGTGAAGACATATGCCGCGACGCCGGCGCCGGCCATGACATTGGAGATGATGTCCACGATCGACAGCCATGCGTGCTGTCCGCGCCCGTCCTGCCGGGTTGCACGTCGAGCCAGCAGCGCGGCGATGGCGGCGTGCAGTCCACCCTGGAACTGCGGTGCGTCGTAGGGCAGACCGAGCGGCGCGCGATCTGGGTCGCCGATGCGGTAGGAAATGCCGCTGGCCAGAGAGGCGATGAGCGAGCTTGACTGCCATCCTTCCCTCTGTGTGTCGATCCCGAAGACCGTGATCGTGACGACGTTCAGTTCGGGAGATTGCTTGGAGAGATCGTCCCAGCTCAGCCCGAGCCGGCGCTGTTCCGCGATGGAGCGCGAGCTGATCACGGTTCCGCGCTCGCGGGCGAGGTCGCGGAAGAGTCGCCTGCCCGCGGCTGACTCGAGGTTCAGGGTGAGGCTTCGTTTGTTGGTGTCCAGGAAGAGATGCAGACCGCCAGTCTCGCGGTCCGGCTGGTCGGACGGCGCGGGCGGCTTGCGGCGGACCTCGTCGCCGGCGGGAGGTTCCACCTTCAGCACATCGGCACCGAGGTCTGCGAGCAGCTTGCCTGCGTATGCGGCGGCGATTCCACCGCCGTCTTCCAGCACGGTCATGCCGTCAAGGGCCGTCAGGTGAGATCGGGGTTCGGTCGTCATGGCAGTGAGGGTAGCGCTACCCTTCGCTGACGAATGGACGCAGGCGACGGAGGCGCAGGATGGACAATCTGAGCGGCAAGGTGGCACTGATCACGGGCGCAGGATCGGGCATCGGACGAGGCATCGCGCTGGCATGCGCGGATGAGGGCATGCATGTGATCCTCGCCGATGTCCAGGAAGGCACGGCGCAGGCCGTCGCCGCGGAGGTTGAGGCGAAAGAGGTGCAGGCGCTTGCGGTCGACCTCGATGTCTCTGACACGGTTGCCTACGAGTGGCTGGCTGAGCGCGTCTACGACGAGTTCGGCGAGCTCAACTTGCTGGTCAACAACGCTGGCGTGATGACCGCTGGACCGGTCAGCCAGGGCGCCAGGGCCGATTGGGACTGGACCTTCCGCGTCAATCTGTTTGGCGTGATCAACGGCATCGACACCTTCTTGCCGCGCATGCGATCGCAGGACGGCGATGCGCATATCGTCAACACGGTCTCGATGGCCGGTCTTCGGCTCAACGAGTTCGTGCCGCTTGGCGTCTACAGCGCGAGCAAGCACGCGGCGCTGGCCTACACCGAGGCGCTGCACGACGAGTTGGCGGCGGAGGGTATCGGCGTGTCCGCACTCTGTCCGGGCGGGGTCAACACGTTGATCGGCATGGCGGAGCGCAATCGTCCCAGCGAGTATGGGGGTCCCAGCGATGCGCCCGCACGCGGCTTCAGTCCAGGGATGATGTCGCAGCAGATGGACCCCGAAGATGTCGGCCGCGTCGTCCTGCGAGGCGTCAAGGCGAACCGACGCCTGATCTTCTCGCATCCCGAGCTGCGCGATCAGGTCGAGCGGCGCTACGAGCGCATCATGGCCGACTTCGATTTCTTCGCTCAGGCGGCCGAGGAGGATTCATCATGAGCACCGAGCACACTTCCCCGAGCGACATTCTGCCCGACCCTGAGGTCGTAGAGGTTTCGGACGGCATCTTCGCGTACATCCAGCACGACGGATCGTGGTGTCTGAACAATCCCGCGTTCGTCGACGTGGGCGATCAGGTGATCGCGATCGATGCCTGTGCGACGGAGCGGCGCACTCGGGCGTTCCGCGAGGCGATTTCGAGCCTCTCGGCCAATCCGGTGCGGACGCTGGTCAACACGCACAGCCACTTCGATCACACCTTCGGCAACTACCTCTTCTCCGACGAAGCGATGATCGTTGGACACCGACGCTGCCGCGAGGATGTCCTGCGCGACGCCCCCGATCTACTCAATCGCGCCCCGCAGATGTTCCCCGGGGTGGAATGGGGTGAGTTTCGGCCGGCCGCGCCCAATGTCGTCTTCGACGACGCGATGACGCTCTACGCCGGCGACCTGGAGTTGCAACTGATCTACGTGTCGCCGGCGCACACGAACACGGACGCCGTGGTCTGGATTCCTGAACGTCGCGTGCTGATCGCCGGCGACATTGTGTTCAACCAGGGCACGCCGTTTTCGCTGATGGGTTCCGTCGCCGGCTGGCGCTCAGCGCTGGTCCGCCTGAAGGAGCTACCGATCGAGACGATCATTCCGGGCCACGGTCCAGTCGCGGACGCGTCGGTGCTCGACGAGGTGGACGCCTACCTGGAGTTCGTCCAGAATTCGGCGAACGCCGGTTTCGAGGCCGGGGCTGATCCGCTCGCGGTCGCGCGCGATCTCGATCTGGGCCGCTTCGGCGAATGGACCGACACCGAGCGGATCGTCGGCAATCTGCACCGCGCCTACAGCGAACTCCGAGGCGAGGAATGGGGCGCCGAGATCGACATGCTCGCCGCCATGGGTCAGATGCTCGAATACAACGGAGGCCAACCGCTCAGGTGTCTGGCGTAGCGACGGTACAGGAGTCCTGCGCGTAAACCCTCCGGTCCTACTCCCTCTCCCTCTGGGAGAGGGCTGGGGTGAGGGTCCGGCCGTCGCTCGTTATCTGGTCGTGGGGCCTGCCTGTGTGGCGGAGGGCCCTCACCCTCACCCTCTCCCGCCGGGAGAGGGGACCGGAGCGGGTTTACGCGCAGGTCTCCAGGAGAAGCGGTCAGCAACCTGAACAAGCAACGCAGCTAGACCGGGATCTTCTCTTCCTCTTCCAGCTCAACCATCCCGGCCCACTTGCGTAGCTCCTCGTTGAGGCGGCCCTCACGGTCGCCGAGGTGGCACTGACGCAGGTAGCCGAGGTAGGTCTCGATCTGTTCGCGGCGCAGCTGGGCGACGTCGGCCATGGCCTCTTCGGCGCCCTCGCGGCCGTCGCCCAGGATGACGCCCAGCGCGGAGTAGAGGGTGTCATCGCCGTCCTTGGCCAAGTACCACTCGGCCTTGTTCATGTAGCGATGGATTTCTTCGCGACGCACCGGCTCCTTGAGCATCAGGTAGCGCATGTGATCGACGAAGTACTTCAGGTGCCGCTCGATGTCTTGCTCGCAGAGCTCGTAGATTCGGCGCTCGGCCTCAGTCTGGGCGAGTCGATGTCCGTGCCGCAGGAGTGAGATCAGCATGGCGTCGTGCATGATTGAGGCAACGCAGAACTCGCTGAAGGTGTAGCTCTGCGTGAGGGGAAGGAACTTCCAGTTGCGCCCGCCGCGCCCGAGTCCGCCCCCGTTTGAGAGCGCCCGCTTGCGCCAGACCTCATAGAGCCGCGCGGAGTCGAAGACGACCGTGCCGAGGAAGAGCTTGACCTCGATATAGCCGTAAGAGATCTCCTGCAGCCAGCGCCCGGTGGTCTGCGCCTTGGTCCAGCCGTACTCCGAGATCAAAGTCGCGATCTGGCAGACGGCGTGCTCGAGGTCGGAGCCGACTGGCGCGAGCGTGTCCCAGGGGATGTCGGCCGAGGAGTTCCAGCGGTCGGCGATGGCATCCTCATAGAGTCCCGCGCAGAGGTCTGACCAGACCTCAGCCTTGCTGAAGATCGAGTAGCCCATTTGCTCGGTGCGCGTGTCGGGGACGGCGCCGCGCGGGATCTCGGTGTTGTTGTCCCAGTGCTCAGGCACTTCGCCGTAGACATCGACGTTGAGGTACTCGAAACGCAGGCCGCCGCTCTCGGGCGTCGCCTGCTCCTTGGCCTTGACGCCCCAGTGGACGGGGATGTCGAGCCAGTCGGAGGGCAGTCCCGACTCCTCCAGCCGCGTCTTGGCGGCGGCGATGACGTCGCTGTCTGGCATGGTTCGCTCCTTTAGGGCATGAGCAGGGGCGACTCAGTCGACACCGTTGCTCCTGGAAAGAGTTTTCTCGGCATCTCTCTCTGCCCTAGCGCAGAGGGAGGACTTGAAGTCGATAGAGGCTATCTGCTGCGGAGACGCCTGACTAAAACACCCAAGTTCGCCCCAACGCCTTTACCAGTCACCCCAACTAGCAAGCCATAGGGGATAGCCAAGCCGAAAATGAGCAGCAAGATAACCTCAATAGGGCTCATGACCCCTCCCCTAGTTGTCGAGTGCGCCCGACAGCGACGGATGCAGACGTCCGCTTTCCAGTCGGCCGCTGAGGCCGGCGACGTCGAGTCGGTGCAGGTACTCGAGCACCTGCTTGCGTCGGACGTGCCAGAAGAGGCGCCAGCCCTCGTCGACGTCTCCGTCGCCGAGCAAGTAGACCAAAGCTCCCGCGAGGCCGGGGTTCTGCTGGTCGGGGTCGACCAACGTGTTCTCGAACATGTCAAGCGTCCAGTGAACCTCTTCCGCCTTGTCGGGGTCGTTGTCAAGTGTGTACTTGAGATGCGTGACGCCGTAGGCGACGTGGCGCGATTCGTCCTGAGCGGCGAGGCGGAAGATGCGCTTTTCGGCCTCGTTGTGGGCGATCAGCTCGCCCAGACGGAAGAGCGACTGCACGAAGCCTTCGCCGAGGATGTGGAGCATCGACGACATCTGCGTGAAGTCCTCGGCCTCAATGATCTGTCGCAGTCCGCCGCCGCCGCCCTGCAGGAGCAGTCCGCCGCCATTGGCGAGGGCGCGCTTGCGGAAGACGTCGGTGTGGCGGGCTTCGTCCATCACCTGCGACATCAGGAAGAGGCCAGACTCGTAGTGGTCGGCGGCGATGCGCGGCAGCCACTTGCCGGGCACGTCGCCGGCGATGAACTCGACCTCGGTGAGCGAGGTGCAGAGCTGCACCATGGCGCGCTCGATATCTTCGGGCAGCTCGTCCATGGTGTCCCAGGGGATGTCGGTCGCCGACGACCACTGCCGCGAAACTGCCTCGTCGTAGAGCAGCGCGGCGGAGTCAGAGAAGGTCTCGGTCGCGTCGCCGAGCACCCATGGGGTCATGCGCGGGGTCGCGCCCTCGGGCGGGGCGGCACCGCGCGGCCGGGCGGAGCTGTCTGCCGACGTTGCGGGAATCTCGCCGTAGAGCGACTTGTTGATCTGCTGGAGGGTCAGCCCCTTGCGGCCTGGTTCGGCCGAGACGCCCCACTCGGTGTCGAGGTTGAGCCAGGATAGATCGAGCTCCGGGACTTCGGGTTCCAGGTTCAGTTCCTCAAGTTTGTCGACGGTGACCATGATCAAGCTCCTCAACGAGCGCGGCGGCCAGATTGCGCGCAGGTGTAGTTTGGCGCACAATCTAACGGATCGGGCACGAGCTCTCAAGCACACAGCGGCCCGTCATTGCCGCACTCGCCCCGGTCTCTCAGGGAGCGGGACTCTGACTGTCCGCCAGACGTCCAGTCATCAATCCGTGCGATAGAGGTAGCGGATGTCCCACAGGCCGTGAATGGTTGGGCTGAAGTTGCCGAAGACGTTGCGGACGGCGTTCAGGCGTTCGGGATGTGAGGTAAAGATGACCGGTACGTGGTCGGCCACGATCTCTTGGGCGCGGTGGTAGAGCAGGATGCGCTGTTCACGGT
>JAJEBU010000145.1 GCA_022822375.1 Dehalococcoidia bacterium | reverse complement strand
CGAACCAGCGAAAGTGGCGCCTCATTGTTGCGCAACGCTTCTACGTGCTCGCGGACAAAGTCGATTCCTCGCTGACGTTCAGCCTCGCGTTTCGCATCTCGTTCCGGATGCCAGCGGCTAGTGCGTTCCTGCTCGTGCTGACGGACGCCTTGAAGAAGTGCGGAGATCTGGTCCTCAAGCGCCTTGACCTCCCTTATGCGGTCGCGTAGCCGGTCGAGAGAAATGACGTTTTCCAGATAGGACCGAAAGGCCTGCCTAAGCAGGAATGCTGAGGCCTCTGGGTGCGACGACGCCAATCGGACGGCCTCATCCACGTACCAAGCCCCAAATTCGACCGGCAACGAGTTGACCTGCAATGGCCCAACCACGGAGCGTTCCAGGGCAAATGTGTGTGCGCCTTTGGGCCAGCGGCTGAGCCCGTGCAGTATCAGCGCCTTCTGAATGTCGGGCCGTTCCTCCAACCAGCCGCGCACTAGTCCGAGGCCGTCTGCCGTGCGTGGGTGGACTTCCCCCAGCGGCGGGATCGCAGCGGTCAACCAGGCATGGAGCTGGGGTAACGGCAGCTGATCGCCATGTATCCTAAGCCCGCGAGCAAGGAGGCGGAAGATGACGTCGCCCGCATTGTGTGAGTTCAGCGCGGGCCAGACCTCCCGGTAGCGAACTGACGACTCGTCCAGCAGGTCTGCAACGTCTTGGTCCGTTGACCGTTGCAGGAGACGCTGAGCCCAAAACCATGTCTCTCGACCAAGGTAGTTTCTACGTTCCCGCTCGTTGAGATAGTCCCAAACCCGTCGCGCGGTGAGGACCTGCGGGTACAGAAAACTCAGGATTCTGCCGTTCAGGTCGCCGTCAGAGTCTGTGATGACTCCGGCGCGGATGTCTTCCAGCAATCTCTCGATATCTCTATTCGGCTCTCCGTCCTCCTCCTTAATCTTGATCAGGCAATCAAGAGCATATGAGCGAACACGAGGCCTGCGGGTCTCATCGCGGGCAATCTTCAGCAGCAGCGGGGACAGACTAAGGATCGGGCGGCCTCGTCTGAGGAGACCTAGGGCAAATCTCACTACGCTCTGATCTGCGGCGCGTCTTGATGGGCCTTCCAGAATGTCAACGAGCGTCGGCGCCATGTCAGGCGCGGTGAGCGGTCCGAGCGCCGAATTCAGCTCTATTGCGCCTGAGTCGAGAAACAGCGGGGCCACGTCGTAACGGTGGCAAAGGGCTTGCAGCAGCAGGCTGCGTTCGCGGGCGCTGAACTCGGTTAGATCGCCGTACAGCGCCACCCCGACAGGGTCCCGCTCGATCAGAAGGCCACGTGACCGCGGACAAAGTGCGGCAAGCCAACCCGATAGGCCACGCATCTCACTCACCACGATTCCATCGGAGCCGCAGATGAGCGAAAGGACTCGTCGCACCGAGAGGCCACCCTCGATCCGACTCGCCAGGTAGCGCGCACCGAGAAACTCAGCAACATGCCGGTGTGTCGGTGCAAACCGCCGCTCTCCCCTACCTCGAAACAGCCGCGTGGAGACGGCCGCCTTGGCGACATCCACCGAAGGGGCGCCGAGGCTGTCGAGCGGCAGGTGGTCCGTGTTGGGACCGTCGAAGTCAAGTGAGACTTCGGCCGAACCCGTGATCAGAAGGGCCGCACAGATTTGGCCAGCAACCTCCAGCATCTCATCAAGGGACAGCTGGGTACTCCCAAATCGGTGTTCCTCATTCTGTTCCCGCGCCATGGCGCGACAAGCCATCTCGAATGTCTCTGTACGGCTCGCCGGCCATCCAGCGCCGTCTCCGACCACGTCGGCCACCATGGTCAGGGTCTGAGGATTGGACAATAGATCGCCGATGCCACGCTGGCGTGCGGTCTCGACGAAGCGCCGAGGATCATCGACACCGGGAAGACCCTGCAGGACCTGGTCAATGTCATCATCTGACAACGGGTCGAGATGCAGGATCTTGACATCGGAGGAAGAACTCACTCGCGAGAGCCGCTCTCGATCATTGCTGCCCAGCCAATCGGCCTCTCGGCATGACAACCGGAACTTTGGCCGGCCAAGCGCGTCAAGCCGACTGCGAATCTCGTCTAGAGCTGTCCGAGCGTCAGACGCGCCGGCTCTCACTTCGTCGAGTCCGTCGATAAAGAGCGTCTTGCCGTGCAGTTCCGGATGAAGGTCTAGGTCCAGCATGAGGAAGTCGCGCGCGTCAACAAGCTCTGCCGGTTCTCCCGCTCGTTCGCACTCTTGTTTCAGTGCCGTGGACTTGCCTAGTCCGGGCTCGCCCAGCAGGACATAGGCAGGCGCAGGTCGAAGCTCGCTCAGCCGGACAGACACAATGGCGTCCTCCTGAGTACGGTCGTTCTTTACGACTTCGGTGCAGTTGCGCTCAACGATGGTTGTCATCGCTCTCGTGACCATTCATCCGCTGACGTCGACAAGAACTCGTTGAGCGGTATGCCTCTCTCACCCACGACCAGCGATGCTGCGGCGCTATAGCGCTGCTCGAACTCCCCGAGCGAGAAGTCATTTGCCAGGCCAACACCGCTCTTGACCTCGACCGCTCGGATCGCGCGTCCTCTGCTGAGCACGAAGTCGACCTCGCTGCCGCCATCTCGCCAATAGGACACGCTCATGCCGGACGAGGCGGAGTTGAGCAGGTGAGCGCCAACACTGCTCTCCACCAACCGTCCCCAATAGGTGCGGTCTGCCTTGGCTTCGGCGAACGTGTACCCGGACGCTGCGGTCATCAATGCCGTGTTGCGAACGGCGAGCTTCGGGCTCGATCCACGGCGGCGCTGCGCGCTTCCGGAGTGCTTTTGCAGGCCCGTCAACAAACCTGCCGTGGACAGCAAGTCGAGGTAACGCGCCAGTGTCGTCGTGTTGCCAGCATCCTGCAGCTGCCCGAGCATCTTGTTGTAGGAGAGAATCTGGCCAGAGTAGGACGCGCCAAGCTCGAAGACCTTCTTGAGCAGCGCTGGTTTGTCCACACGCGTCGTCGCCAGTAAGTCCCGTTCCAGATGAGGCTCGATCAGCGACTGCTGAATGTAGCTGCGCCAGCGATCTTCATCAGCTACTAAGCCGGCGGCACCCGGATACCCACCGAAGTAGACGTACTGGTCAAGCGTGAAGTTGAAGGCCGCGGCCATTTCTGGAAACGACCAGTGGGTCACGGGGATCGACTCGAAGCGCCCTGCGAGGCTCTCGCTGAGGCCGGACTGAATCGCCAGCGGCGCTGAGCTGAGCAAGACCACGTGCATTGTCAGGCTATTGGCGCGATCGGCATCCCAGAGACCCTTGACAACCTCGGACCAGTTCGGAATCTTCTGGATTTCGTCGAAGACCAACACAAGCCTGGTGCCAGACTGCACCGTGAGCCGTCGGGCGTCCTCCCACTGCCTGGTCAGCCACTCGGCATTCCGTAGCTGGTTCAGAGGCAGCGATGGTGTGAGAGAAACACTTGAGGAGATTCCGCTAGAGGTTGGTTCAGGCTCGTCAACTGCCAGATATCTGCTCGGGAGGCTAGTCCGGATAAGGGCCTGCCTGATGATGGTCGTCTTGCCAGTCTGTCGGGGCCCGAAGAGCGTGAGGAGCCGGGTCGGCTCCTCAGAGAATCGGTCAACGGCCGTCGCGACGGTGGCTCGCTCGAATCCTGCCATGAGCCCTGATTACTCTATTGAACAAGATTACTCAAGAGGATAGATTCAAGGCGACCCAGGAGGGGCAGCTGTCTGCGCTGGCTAAGAGGCGCGTCGCGGGCGACAGACCAAGCCAAGGATGGCTGACCATCACGCTCTACGACGGAATCTCTGCTGTCAGCATTGTCGAAGAGCAGCGATTCCGTCAGTGTCGATTTGTTCCGGTAAGGATGGCGCAAGACCGCTTCGGCGTCC
>JAJEBU010000063.1 GCA_022822375.1 Dehalococcoidia bacterium | reverse complement strand
CTGTAGCGGGTCTGTTGTCGGTCCGCTGAAGCGCTCCTGGCCGGAAATGGAGCCACGCGAGTCGTGATCGGCTCGCCGTGGGCTAAACATCCAGCCGAAACGTCATTTCGAAGGTTCTTGATTTCGTCCAGTTTGGTGGAGCTGGGGGGACTCGAACCCCCGGCCTTTTGACTGCCAGTCAAACGCTCTCCCAGCTGAGCTACAGCCCCACGCCGATACTCAGCTTAGGCGCGGCCCGGCGAACACGCCACTCGCTGACCCACGGTTCAGCGCCAGTTCCATCTGGTCCCGGCGCGGTAACGTGTCAAGTGATCCACAGGTCGGCGCGCCACCAGAGGGCCGCGGGGATTTACGCTTGGCTTACTCAGATTGCCGTTCGCGTTTGTCGGCAGCGGCGGTAGCTGCGTACATTGGACTCATGCCGGCGGCCAGCCTCGGACGCTTCCGTCGTGGCGGGCGGAGCAAGGAACGGTCAGGATGCTGACACAGTTGCGAGATCTCTGGGCGCGGCGGCCGGTCGTCATCTTGCTGACAGTGGCGGTCCTGGTCTTCGGGCTGACCCTCTTGATCTTGCTCGTCGCGATTGGCGGCTCCGGCCCCACGGAGCCTGAAATCGTTGCGCTGAGCGAGACCCAACAGCAGCAGTCGGAGCAGCCGCGTCACGAGACCGTGGTCAAGGTCGACACCCAGGTGGATCAGGACCAGTCAGATCAGACGGTTCAGGATTCGCAACCGTCGGACCAGCAGGACAAACCAGGCGTCGCGCCCCCCGATGCAGCTGAGCAGCAGGAGGCCACCGCGCAACAGCAATCAGACGCCGCGCAGCAGAGCGTCCCAGAAGAATCCGACGAGCCGGCGATGGTGGCCGGATTTATGGTGCGGGCGCTCTCCAGTGTGTTGGAAGACGAGTACGACGAAGATCTGCTGCGCCACGGCTCGGACGGGTCGGAGGGCGGCATCCTGCCGATCGACAACGGCGTGGTGCGATCAAGCGGTCCCGAGCACGAGACCTCGTGGGAACTGATCGTGCCCTCCGCGGGCATCCGCAGCGCGGTCGTGCGGGTCGCCAAGACCCCGAACGGCGCGATGGGATCGCCCGATAATCCGCACGTGATCGGCTGGCTGGACTCCAGCGCCGAGCCTGGCGAGTCGGGCAACACGCTGCTCGCTGGTCACCGCGATTTCGAGGACATCGCCGGCAACGTCGGCACCGGCGTCTGTTGGGAGCTGATCAACACCGATGTCGGCGACCAGATGCTCGTGCGAGACAACGAGCATGGCATCTACTACGTCTACTCCGTGATCGAGGCTGAGACGATCGACCCCTACGACCCAGACGCCGCGCGCTTTCTGAAGGACACGAGCGAACCGGTCGTCACCCTGATCACCTGTGAAGGGTCGTTCAACGCGGAGACCCATCAGTATTCGCACCGCCGAGTCGTGGTCGGTGTCCTGTCCGCCGTCGCGACGCCGGACGCCTAGGACGCGGACGTTCGATGCCGCAGGCCGTGCCGTCCGTCCGCGCGTGGATTCAGCAACTACCCACCAACATCCTGATCGTGATCGGCGGCGCGGCGCTGGGTGCGGTGATCCTGGCCAGCGTGCTCGGCGCCGTCATCGGCAGCCGCGCTCCCCAGCTCAACGCCACGAGCCACGCCGCAACGATCGTCAGCAACGCGCAAGATGAGTCCGCGGTTCACTATGTGCCCTACGCCGGCGTCACGACGAGTGGTGAAGCGGCAGACCCATCGGCTCCCGCGGATTCCATCGCTTTGCAGCAACTCTCGGACGTGCTGCGCGAGCCATTGGACGAGTCGGCGCTGGTCTACGGATCGGACGGCGGCGAGGGCGCCATCTTGCCGATCGACAATGGCGTGCTGCCGTCCAGCGGCCAGCGCTTTGCGACCGACTGGGAGCTGATCCTGCCCTCGGCCGGCATTCGCGCCTCCGTGGTGCAGGTTGGGTTGACGCCGCACGGCGCGATGGGCTCGCCCGACAATCCCTTCGTGGTCGGCTGGTTCAATCGGTCGGCCGCGCCCGGTCGACCGGGCAACGCGCTGCTGGGCGGGCACCGCGACTACCAAGACCTGAGCGGCAATGTCGACGTCGGTGTCTGCTGGGAGCTGAACAAGACTCAGGTCGGCGATCAGCTGATCATGTTCGAGCAGTCGAGCGACCGCTATCTCGTGTACGACATCGTGGAGACCGCGTCGATTCGCCCGGAGTCGCTGGAAGCCGCGCGCTTCCTCAGCCAGACGCGCGAATCGGTGGTCACGCTGTTCACCTGCAGCGGTGAGTTCGACGCCGAGACGCACTCCTACTCGGAGCGGATCGTCGTGGTCGGGTTGCTCACCGCTGTCGCAGCGCCAGACGCGCCCGACACACCCGGCGCATAGGCCGTCTACCAGTACTGGCGCCGCTTGCCGCGCTGGCCCTGTTTGCCCTGCTTGCCTGATCCCCCAGGTCCGCTGTGGCGCCACTCGGACGGTTCGGCCGCCCGCTCGACCGTCACCGCGCAGACTTTGTACTCGGGAATGCGCGCGACCTCGTCATAGGCGTTGTTGGTCAGCCAGTTGGCGGCGGAGTCGGCGAGGCGGACAAAGGGGACAAAGATTGAACCCTCGGCGACATCCTCGGTAATGAAGCTGACGCCCTCCAGGCGGCCGCGCCGCGACGCGACCCATACGGCCTCGCCGTCGACGATCTCCTGCCGCGCCGCATCGTTTGGGTGGATCGCCACGCGCAGCTCAGGCCAGGAGTCGACCAGACCCTCGACGCGGCGCGTCATCGTCCCGCCGTGCCAGTGATACAGCACGCGGCCCGTGTTCAGGATGAGCGGATACCGCTCGTCGGGCGCCTCCTCTGAAGGCGGCAGCTGTCGGACGGGCACAAACTTGCCCAGCCCGCGCGGGAATGACTCGTCGTACAGACGCTCAGTGCCGGGATGATCGTCCGCTGGGCAGGGCCATTGGATGCCGCCTTGCCGATCGAGCCGCGCGTGCGAGAGTCCAGCCATGATCGGGGTGAGCGCGGCGAGTTCGTCGAACACGGACGCCGCCGAGTCGTGATCGAAGCCGTGCGCCGTCGTGCCCAGACGCGTGGCAGTACGCCGCGCGACATCTTGCACGATCTCCCAGTCCGCGCGGGACGCTCCGATTGGTGGAATCACCTGCCGCACGCGCTGGACTCGACGCTCGGAGTTGGTGAAGGTGCCTTCTTTCTCGGCGAACGACGCGGCCGGCAGCACCACATCGGCCTGTTCGGCGGTCTCGTGCAGGAAGATGTCCTGCACGACGAGGAAATCAAGCTGGTCGAATGCTTCCTGCGCGTGTGTGAGGTTGGGTTCGGTCAGCAACGGATTCTCGCCCACGATGTACATGCATCGCACGCTGCCTTGCTGCGCAGCGAGGATGCTCTCGACCATGTCGGTTGCTCGCAGACCCTCTTCGGCTGGCAGCTCCGACTGCCACACGTTGGCAAACTTGTCCAACACCTCGGGCGTGTAGCGCTGATAGCCTGGCAGCGCGTCGGGGATGCAGCCGGCGTCGCCCGCGCCTTGCACGTTGTTCTGGCCGCGCAGTGGCGACACCCCGTTGCCCACGCGTCCGACCTGGCCGGTCAACAGCGCCAGGTTGAGCAGCGCCGTCGCATTCGCCGTGCCATTCGTGTGCTGTGTGACGCCCATACCCCAGATCAGGCAAGAGCCGCCGGGCCCGTCCTCGGACGGGTTGGGGCGCGCGTACGTCCGCGCGGCGCGGATCAAGAGCGCTGCCGGCACGCCGGACATCGCCTCGACCGTGGCGGGCGTGTACTCGTCGAGTTCCGCGAGCCAGTCGTCGAACCCTTCCGTCCGCTCGGCGATGAACTCGCGGTCGGCGAGGCCGTCGTCGAGGATCACCTTGGCCATCCCATTGAGCACGGCGACGTCGGTGCCCGGATATTGACGCAGCCACAGGTCGGTGTGGTCACAGAGCTCGATGCGCTTCGGATTCAGCACGATCAGGGCCGCGCCGCGATCGATCGCCGTGCGCATTCTCGATGCGGCCACGGGATGATTGGACGATGGGTCTGCGCCGACGACCATCAGGCAGTCGGCAGCCTCATAGTCGCTGTAGCTGTTCGACGTGGCGCCCGATCCGAGCTGGGCGAGCATCGCCTCGACGGACGGCGAGTGGCAGAGCCGCGTGCAGTGATCGATGTTGTTCGTGCCCATCACGGTGCGCACGAACTTCTGCAGCATGTAGTTGTCCTCGTTGGTCGCTTTGGCCGACGAGAACGCACCGAACGCGCCGCGGTGTTCAGCGAACTTCTCCGCGATCAGGTCGAGCGCCTCGTCCCATGATGCAGGCTGCAGACCGTCGCTCCCCCGAACCAACGGCGTCGTGAGCCGGTCCGAGTGGTTCACAAACGCCGTGCCGAAGCGCCCTTTCACGCAGAGCAGACCCTGCGAAGATCGATTGTCGGGATCGTCATCGACGCCCGTCAGGATGCCGTCTTCAGCCGTGATCTTGATGCCGCAGCCGACGCCGCAGTAGGGGCAGACGGTGGAAACCGTCTTGGCGCCGCTGCGCGGTCGCTTGGGCGTCAGGGCGGTGGTCGGACAGGCCGCGACGCACGATCCGCAGGACGTGCAGGTCGATTCGCCGAGCGGCTCGTCGCCGAATGATGCGATCCGCGCCGCCTTGCCCGAGCCCGCAATGCCAATCGCGCCGATGTGCTGTCGATCCGAGCAGGCCGATACGCAGCGGCCGCAAAGGATGCAGTCGGCGGCGTCGAAGCGGTAAAAGTGGTTGGTCTCGTCGACGTGGTCGTTTGAGCGAGATGTCCAGCGCGCACTCGTCGCGTTGTGAGACTGCGCGTGGTGGCGGAGCTCAGTCGCGTCACCGTCGGATCGCTCGGGTGGGGTGGTCATCGCCAGCGTCAGCTCGAGGATGCCCCGCCGTGCCGATTGGGCGGCTTCGGAGTCAGTGTGGATCGTCTGACCATCGGCGAGCGGGGTGTGGCACGCGGCCGGCAGGCCGCGGACACCGTCGATCTCGACCAGACAGGTGCGGCAAGCGCCCAACGCTGGGCCGTCCTCGTCCTTGCACAGATGCGGCAGGTCGACTCCGCAGTGGAGCACGGCGTCCAAGACGGTCGAGCCCGCTGGAACGTCGCACGTCTGCCCATCAATCGTCGCGGAGATCATCTGCACGGTCGTTTCGGTCGTCATGCGACGCTCCCGCCAAACTGGTGTCGTGCTGAGCTGATTGGATTCGGGGCCATCTGTCCCAGCCCACAGAGCGAACCGCTGGCGATCAGCGGGATCAGCGCCTCGACATCAGCCCACTGGCCCTCGGCGAGCGCATCGGCCATTCGTCCCGATCCCTCGCGGCAGGGTGTGCATTTGCCGCACGATTCGTTGGCGTTGTACCGCGCCCAGACGTTGAGCGCCCGGACGATGCCGAACGACTGTGGGATTCCGATGATCCCGCCCGCTCCGAGCACCGCCCCGTGACCGTCGAGCGATCCCGGCGCAATCGGCGTATCGAAGTGGTTAGCCGAGAGGAAGCCGCCGGATGGTCCGCCGATTGCGACGCCGGCCAGCGCCTCCAGCGGTTCTGCCAGCTGCAAGATGTCGGACACGGGCGTCCCCAGCGGCACTTCAATCCAGCCGCGATGGCGAAATCCACCGCTCAGTGAGAGCAGTTTCGCGCCCGGCGCGTCGGGCAAGCCGACTTCGCGAAACCAATCAACGCCGTGTTCAAAGATGTCGGGCAGATTGGCCAGCGTTTCGACGTTGTTGATCACCGTCGGCCGCCCCCACAGTCCGCGCTCGGTAGGAAACGGCGGCTTGAGTCGCGGCACCGCTCGCCGCCCCTCGATTGACTCCAGGATGACCGATTCTTCGCCGCAGACGTAGCCGCCAGCGCCGCGTCGAATCTCGACCGTCAGACCGTCCAGCAGTCCCGCGTTGGTGGCTGCCTGGATGGCCGAGGCCATCGCAGCTGCGGAGCGATCGGCCATGCCATTGATGTAGAGGAAGGCATGATCAGCGCCGATCGCGCGGCAGGCGATCCGAATGCCCTCGAGCAGACGCTGCGGATCCCGTTCCATCAGCACGCGGTCCTTGAAGATGCCCGGTTCGCCCTCTTCAGCGTTGATCACGAGCAGCGGCTGGCCGTTTCTGTCGGCAGCGTCAATCGCCCCGCGCCATTTCAGATGCACGGGGAAGTACGCTCCACCTCGACCGCGCAAGCCCGCGGCCTCGACGACGTCTACGATCTCCGCAGGCATGAGCGCTGATGCGGCGGCCCAACCGCGCCAACTGGACCGGCTGGCCGTTGCCGTCGTGCGGACGCTCGTCAGACGGTGCATCCCGCCAGGTACTTCAGCGCGCGCGGCGTTCCAGATGTCAATCCCGATGGACGCCTCCAGCCGCCCCGAACCGCTGACCGTGACCGCGCCGTCGGCCGCTGCGGCGCAGAAGAACATGCACTCGTGAGGTTCCCCGCTAACGGCTGCATCGCCGCCTGCGATCTGGCACGAGAGGCCGTTGCAGACGCGCCGGGCATCCTCAGCCAGCGGCGACCAGCGAAACTCGGTGTAGCTCGTCGCGACCGCGAACAGCTCGGCTCGGGGGACATGCAGCCAGTGCGCGACCGACTCGAGCGCCTCGTGATTGAGGTAGCCGTACTGGTGGTCCACGAGGTGCAGCGCGGGCAGCGCCTGCGTGCGTTGGCGAGGCAGTGTGGATAGTGCCTGCTGCAGCTCGGCAAGCGCGTCGGCTGTTTCAGTGACCACTCCGCTCATCCCTTCTGCCCCCTCAGACGTGCAGCCGCCGCCGACTCGCTCGATACCATTCTAGATACCAGCCCCGAAGCCCACGACCGGGCTATGACGGAGGTGCGGCATGACTGACCAATCCGATCCGCCGCGCTCGTACGCTGACGCCCATCGCCAGGCACGGCCGGCCAATCGCTACGGCCCGTCGTTCACCTTCCTGGGCGTGCCGCGCGCCAATCTGCGCAGACCGGAATCGCTCCAAGGCGCCCAGGCGGTCGTGCTCGGCGCGCCCTTCGATGCCGGCACGAGCTACCGGCCCGGCGCTCGGTTCGGCCCGCAAGCGATTCGAGGCGCTGACTACATTACGCATACGGGCTATCGACCACACCTCGCGCTGGGCGTCGATCCGCTGGGATCGCTGGGCGTGGTCGATGTTGGCGACGTCGAGATGCAGCAGCTCGCGAGCGAGCCCAGTCTGCAACGACTGATGGAGGCCTGTCGGCAGGTCGCAGCGGCCGGCGCGATCCCCGTCGTACTCGGCGGCGACCACACGATTACCTACGCGACCGCGCAAGGCGTCGCCAAGCATCACGGCTTCGGCCGGGTGGCGTTGATCCACTTCGACGCCCATGCCGATACCGGCGACTCGGAAGGCGGACTGTGGGGACACGGCACGCCGATGCGCCGCCTGATCTTGAGTGGCGCGATTCGCGGCGATCGGTTCCTCCAGATTGGTCTGCGCGGCTATTGGCCCGATCCACCGATCCTCGAGTGGATGGCCGAGCAGCGCATGCGCTGGTACGAGATGACCGAAGTGGTTCAGAGAGGCCTGGACGAGTGCCTGACTGAAGCGCTGACGGTCGCCGCTGACGATTGCGACGGCGTCTTTCTCTCGGTGGATGTCGATGTGGTCGATCCGGGGATGGCGCCTGGCACAGGCACGCCCGAGAGCGGCGGGCTGACCTCACGCGAGCTGCTCGACGCGGTGCGCCGCATCGGAATGGAGTCGAACATCCTGGGCATGGACGTCGTCGAAGTCGCGCCGCCGTATGACACATCCGACGTGACGGCGCTGCTGGGCAATCGCGTCGTGCTCGAGACGCTATCCGGCGTCGCGGTCCGACGACAGCGCGATCCCTGACCCATCCGACGCTGCCGTTACCCTGTGTGCATGACGACCCCCAGTGAGCAGATGCAGTTCGGCGTCCTCCAGTTCTTCAGCTGGCCCGGTCGCCGGGTGCCGCTGCCGACCGTCTACGAACGCGCGCTCAACCGCATCGACATCATGGACGACAGCGGCTACGACTGCGTCTGGCTCGCCGAACATCATTTCTCGACGTACTCGGTCTGCCCGTCGGTGCACATGATGGGCATGCATGTCGCTGGTCGTACAAAGCGGCTGCGAATAGGCACCGCCGTCACGTTGGCCTCGTTCTACCATCCGTTGCGGATTGCGGAGGAAGTCGCGCTGCTGGACATCCTCTCGGGCGGACGCGTCAACTGGGGCGCGGGGCGCGGCTTCGACCGCACGGAGTTCCGCGCCTTCGACGTGCCGCTCGAGGAGTCCTATCCGCGCTTCCGCGAGTCAGTGCAAGTCGTGCTTGAGGCCTGGCGGCAAGAGCGCATCACCTGGCACGGCGACTACTACGACTTCGACGAGATCGAGGTGCTGCCCAAGCCGTATCAGCAACCGACGCCGCCGTTTTGGGTCGCGGCCGGCGGTCCCGATGCGATCAACTGGGCCGCCAATCAGGGATACTCGATCCTGATGGACCCGCACGCACCGCACCAAGAGCTGGGCAACAAGCGCCGAGCGTACTTCAAGGCGCTCGAAGCCGCCGGGCATGAGACCGCAGGACGGATCATTCCCATGGCCCGCCTGATCGCGGTCGCCGATACGGATGCAGAAGCAGAACGGATCGCTCGCAACGGCGCCGAGTGGACGATCGGTTCGTACGCCAACGAGAAGACCAGCGGCAGCGCGAATCCCGCGAACCAAATCCCGCGCGACGAGCGTATCGAGCGGTACGTGAACCAGGTCGTGGTGCACGGAAGCGCCGCAAAGGTTGTCGACCAGCTGACCGAACTGCGCGAGACGATTGGACTCGACTACCTGATCGCGTCGCCGTTCTCACACGATTCCTTCATGCGGTTCACCCGCGACGTGCTGCCGCAGCTGCAGTAGGTCGGCGCTGGTGGGCCGCCCAACAGATGAGGAGACTGCCATGGTCTATGAGAACATCACGATCGAGCGCACGGGCGACCACGACGGCATCGTCTGGTTGGAGCTGAACCGTCCTGAGAAGCTGAACGCGCTGACCTTCCCGTTGCTCACTGAGCTACTCGACGCGCTTATGAGGATCCGCATGGATCGCTCTGCGCGTGTGCTGGTGATCACGGGCAAGGGACGCGGCTTCTGCGCCGGCATGGACCACGCCGGAGATGGCCGTGGACAGGGCGACTTCTGGTCCGAGAACGACGATCCGCTGCTTGGCCACCCGGACCCGGATGGCGGCCACACTGACAACGAGGGCCAGCGTCTCAACTTTCGCTACGAGACCCGCGCCTTTGCGGAGCTCCGACGCCTGGACATTCCCGTCATCGCAGGTGTGAACGGCGCGTGCGTCGGCGCTGGTTTCGATCTGGCTTGCCTCGCCGACCTCTGTGTCGCCTCGACCAACGCGCGCTACCAGGTCGCCTATGTGAAGCGCGGGCTCTATGCCGACCTGGGCGGTTTCTGGGCGATCCCCAAGATCATTGGTTGGCGCAAAGCGATGGAAATGATGTTCACCGGCCGCTTCATGAGCGCCGAGGAAGGCCATGCGGCCGGCGTCAGCAACTACCTGGTCGAGGCCGACGATTTCCAGGCGCGACTGCACGAGTTCGCGCAAGAAGTGGAGAACGGCCCGCCGATTGGACAAAAGGTTGGCAAGCTGATGGCCTATCGCACGGCAAATCTGGACTATGAGTCAGCGCTCGAGCTTTCCGGCGGCGTGCTGCCGCTGGTGACCGGCTCTTTCGACCGCATCGAAGGGGTGCGGTCGTTCACGGAAAAGCGCGAAGCGAAGTTCTCCGGCTTCTAGAGACATCCGATGTGTCGTTCAATCAAACGTCTGCGTCAGCCTGCCGGCGCTCGCGCGTCGGGCGAGGAGATCGAACAGGCCGCGCGTCAGTTCGTGCGCAAGATCTCCGGCATCCAGCACCCGTCCAGTCGGACTGATGCTGCATTCCAACAGGCCGTAGACGAGATCAGCGAGGTCGCCAAGCAGCTGCTTGACGATCTACCGCCACTGCGGCGGTAGATCGTCCATGCGTGTCCCACCGCAGCCAAAGGTCTACCACCTCACCCACCTCGAAAACTTGCCGAGCATCTTGCAGGACGGCTGTCTGTGGAGCGACGCGCACATGCGAACCCTGGGCCGGCCGATCATGAGGATCGGTTTCGGGCATCTCAAGGAGCGCCGTGTGACCACGCAAGAGCTGAGCAGCCATCCCGGACTGCATGTGGGTGAGTGCGTCCCGTTCTACTTCAGTGTGCGGCCGCCGATGCTGCACGTGATTCATCGACAAGACGATCGCCTGAGCTACAAGGGCGGCCAAGACCCAGTCGTGTATCTAGAGGCCGATCTCCATGCGGCAGTCGACTGGGCCGTGGAGAACGGGCGGCGCTGGGCCTTTACTAATGCGAATGCTGTGAGCAGCGACTTCGACGACTTTGCGAGCCTGGAACGGCTGGATGAGATCAATTGGGCTGCCGTGTTTCGTCGTAAATGGGGCCCAGACGTACACCACGGGAAACAGGCGGAGTTTCTGCTCGAGTGGTCGTTTCCCTGGGAGTTGGTGGAGCGGGTCTGTGTGCGCTTGCCAGCAGTACAGGAACAGGTGTACGATGTAATCGCTGGCGCAGGGCGCCAGCCGCGCGTCGAGCTGGCGCCGGGTTGGTACTTCCAGTAGGCAGGCACAGCATGGCGACAATCGAGGTACGTCCGGGCGACATCTTCGCGGAGGATGTCGAGGCGCTCGTCAACACCGTCAACTGCGAGGGCGTGATGGGCAAGGGGCTCGCGCTGCAGTTCAAGCGGCGCTACCCAAAAAACTTCGCGCTCTACGCAGCTGACTGCGCCCAAGGCAGGGTGCGGCCGGGGCGGATGCACGTCGTGCATCTTGATCCACAGCCGCTACAGGCAGTGGCAGAGGAGCCGCGACAGGCCTACATGTTCGAGTCCGCCCCGCCGCAGTCGCCAGCGCCGCCGGTCGCCGCGCCGCGCTACATCATCAACTTCCCGACCAAGGACCAGTGGCGGCGGAAGAGTCAGATCGCGTACATCCGGGACGGCCTGGACGACCTTGTGCGGGTGATCCTCGACGAGGACATCAGGTCGATTGCTGTGCCAGCGCTCGGCTGCGACCTTGGCGGCCTCGACTGGCTCGAGGTCGAGCCGCTCATCACGTCAGCGCTGGCTCCGATCGACGACCTGGACGTCGTCATCCTGGAGCCGCGCGGCGCGATGGTGTCCACCGTGTGACAGCGCGGCATCTGGGCGGCGCGGCACGAGGCGGTAGGCTCATCTTCAGCAGCGATTGGACATCAGCATGACCACGTTCCAACTGTCCGAAGCCGACCGCATGGTTCAGCAGACCGCCCACCAGTTTGCCGCACATGAGGTGCGGCCCGTCGCCATGGAGTACGACGAGCGCAACGAGTACGCGTGGGACGTGGCCGCGAAGGCTGCGGAGATCGGCCTCACCGGCGTAGCGCTGGGCGGACGATCGGCCGAGCCCGGGATTACCGCGATGATCACTGCCGAAGAGCTCAGCTGGGGCTGCGCGGGGATCGCGCTAGGCACGCAGGTCTCCGGATTGGCCGCCACAGCGATCTCGGTGATCGGCACCGAGGAACAGAATGACCGCTGGATTCCTGAGTGCACAGCGGTGGACGGCCGCTTGCGCTTGGGCGCGCTGGCGCTGACCGAGCCCGACGCCGGATCGGACGCCGGCATGATCAAGACCCGCGCCGTGCGCGACGGCGACGAGTACGTCATCAATGGCACCAAGCGCTTCATCACCGGCGGCGGTATCGCTGACATCACCGTCGTGTTTGCGCGTGAGTCCGACTCCGAGGGTTGGCGCGACGTGTCTGCGTTTGTGGTGCCGAAAGACGCGGAAGGCTTCTCGCAGATCAAGTCGTGGGACAAGATGGGCATTCGCGCCTCGCACACGGCCGACCTCGCCTTCGACGACGTGCGCATCCCGCTGGAGAACCGACTGGGCGATCCTGACCCGGACTTTCGCTCGGGCGGACGAGGCGCGCTCGGCACGCTCGCCGCGACGCGGCCCTGGATCGGCGCGTTCGCAGTGGGACTGGCCCGCGCCGCATTCGAGTACTCGGCCGACTATGCACGCGAGCGCAAGACGATGCACCGGCCGCTGATCGAGCATCAGGGCGTCGGCTTCATGCTGGCCGACATGGATATCGCCATCGACGCCGCACGTCTGCTCACCTGGCGCGCCGGCGAGATGGCCAGCAGCAATCAGCCGTTCGAGCTGGAAGAGGCGAGCAAGGCCAAGACCTTTGCTTCGGACATGGCGATGAAGGTGACCACCGACGCGGTCCAGGTTTGCGGCGGCGTCGGATTCATGCGGGATCTGCCGCTGGAGAAATGGATGCGCGACGCCAAGATCTTCCAGATCTTCGAGGGCGCCAACCAGATTCAGCGCATGGTGATCGCGCGAAACATCCAGGATCGCTTCTTCGCGTAGGCGCGTCGAGCGCAGGGCAACCCTTGCGGGCTTCCGGTCGACCGAAGGGCGCGGCGCTCAGACGGTCAGAACACGCCAATCCAGGCGAGGAGGGTCCAGACGACCATCGCCAGGAACCCGGCTCCGAGCAGCAATTGGAATAGAATCAGGGTCTCGGCGGGGCCTCTGCTTGGCATGGTGTTCCTCCGATGGACAGGGTAGCTGATGCCCGATGCAGCCGTTCCACTGGCGCTCTTTGATGATCTCGCTGAGCTGCGCGATGCGGCGTTGATCCTCGCCGGCATCGCGGCGAGCGCGCTCGCGTTGATCTTCCTCGTTTTCGTGGTCAAAGCCTCCTTGATTGCCTACCGAATCGTCAGACGTCTGCAGTATTTCCACGACAACCGTGTGGCTGGCGGCGTTGAGGCGGCCGACGTCCAACTGGCCGCCTGGCTGGAAGCAGACCGCTGGAGCGCCCGCGGTCTGCTGGAGTTGATCCAGCTCGCTGGCCAGCAGGTGCAGGCGCGGCGCACGCCTCCGCCAAAGAAGCGGCGGTTGTTCGGATTGCTGCCTCCAGCATGATCCGCTGTCTTCGGTCTGCGCCCGCAGCGGCTGCGCGTGTTGTGCACGCAACACAGCGCGAGTAAGATGACGGAAGCCGCGCACCTCTGCGTGGATGTGCTGAAGAGCCTGGGAAGGTCCCGACGTGAAAGCTGCAATTTTCGACCCAACCAACCAGGAAAAGGATGGCGATCGTTCCGTCCTTGAAGTGCACGACATCAACGTCCGCGACCCGCGGCCGAGCGAGGTGCTCGTGCGAACCACGACTTCAGGCGTCTGCCACTCCGACCTGCACTTCGTCGATGGCAAGTGGGCCGCAGCCTTCGGCGGCATGCCCGCCGTGCTCGGACACGAAGCGGCCGGTGTCGTCGAGTCCGTCGGCGACGACGTGACCTACGTCCAGCCGGGCGACAACGTGATCATGTCCTTCCGCCCCTTCTGCGGTGACTGCTACTGGTGTCTGCGCGGAGAGCCCAACCTGTGCCCCGACCCCGCCGGCGCCCAGCTGGCAATGGATCGCCTGAACTGGGACGGCCGCCCGGTCGTGCAGATGGCCAGCGTCGGGTCATTCGGCGAGTACATGCTGACCTCACAGTCGGGCGTCCTGAAGATTCCTGAGGACATTCCGCCCGCCGAGGCGGCGCTCGTCGGCTGCGGCGTGATGACCGGCGTCGGCGCGGCGCTCTACACCGCCAAGGTGCCCGGCGGATCGGTCGTGGCCGTGATCGGCTGCGGCGGTGTCGGCCTCAACGTCATCCAGGGCTGCCGGATTGCTGGCGCGAGCCGAATCATCGCGGTCGACATCCTGCCCAACAAACTCGACTTTGCCGAAAAGTTCGGCGCGACCGATGTCATCAACGCATCAGAGGTCGACGCAGTCGAGGCCGTCCAGGAACTGACCTCCGGCATGGGCGTCGAGATCGCATTCGAGGCGATCGGCAACGTGCACGCTGCGCGTCAGGCCTGGGACATGGTCCGCGCCGGCGGCACCGCCTGCATCGTCGGCATGATGCCGCTCGGCTCCGAGGTCGCGCTGCCCGGTCCCGAGTTCCTGCAGGAGAAGAAGGCGATCGGCTGCATGTACGGCTCGACCCGTTTCCGCGAACACATGCCCAAGCTGCTGGACCTCTACCGCCAGGGCAAACTCGACCTCACCGGTCTCGTCTCCAAGCGCTTCGGCCTGGGCGAGATCAACGAGGCCTTCCGAGCAATGCAAGCGGGCGAGGTCGCGCGCGGCGTGCTCGACATCTCGCAGCCATAGTCGCTGCGCCAGCGCAACCAGACGCGCCGTCCGAACCCGTTCGGGCGGCGCGTCTTGCTGTCCGACCGCCGAGCGCCGAACACGCCTGAGAGCAACCATCGATGACCGTCGACTTCGACGCCTACCTGCCGCCTCGTGCGCCGGCGCGCGCCGCACGCGACGGGTCTGCAGAGCAGGCGCTGCGCGAAATCCCGGATCGCGCGCGAGTCGTCGTGCCGCCGATGTCTGCGACCCCACTCGCGCTATTGAGCGCGTTGGACGATCTGCGCGCAGGCTGGACCGAGCTCGAGATCGCCACGGGCAATCTGTTCGAACATGTCCCGCCGCTCGATCATCCCAACGAGCCGTTCCGGTTCTCGACCTATCAGACGAGCGGTCCGCTGCGGGCCGCAGAGCAGGCGGGCGCACTCGAACACATCCCGGCCACGTACGCCCAGGTGCCCGGACTCTTCCGACCTGGCGGTCCGATGCCCGCGGATGCCATCCTGATCCAGGTCTCAACGGCCGGACCCGAGGGGATGTACTCGCTGGGGACCTCGGTGGGCGGCATCGTGGATGTGGTCCGCACCGCGCCGCTCGTGATCGCACAGGTGAATCCCCATCTGCCCTACACGTTCGGCGCAGCTGAGCTACGGCGCGAGGAGATTGACTGGTTCGTCGAGGCGGACAGCGAAGTCGTTCAGTTGCGGCGAGCGGAGCCGGGACGGCTCGAACGCGAGATCGCGTCATCGGTTGCCGATCTGGTGACCGACGGCGCGACGCTGCAGTTCGGCATCGGCGGCGTGCCCGAGGCGATCATGGGCATGCTCGGCGATCGTCGCGACCTCGGGGTGCATTCAGGTCTAATCTCCGACGGAATCATGGGTCTCGTCGAGACAGGCGCGCTGACCGGATCGCGGAAGGCGACCGCACCGGGTCTGATCATCACGACGGAAGCAGCCGGGTCCGCGGAGTTCTTCCACTGGATCGACCGAAATCCCGCCATCTGTCTCGCGCCGGCGGGCTACACGCACTCGCTGCAGGTGCTCGCCCAGCAAACGTCCTTCGTCGGCATCAACTCGGCCGTGCAGGTCGCGCTGGACGGCACGATCAATGCGGAGTCGGTCGGCGGACGCCAAATCTCGGGTCCTGGTGGACAGCCCGACTTCGCAGCAGGTGCGATGCTCAACGGTGGTATCTCGGTCGTGGCGATGCCCTCAACCGCGGCCCGCGGCGCCGTGTCTCGGATTGTCTCGCAGCTCGATCCCGAGGCGGTCGTCACCACGCCGCGAACGCTGGCAGATCGAATCATCACCGAGTACGGCCAGGCAGCGCTTGCGGGGCGATCGCTCGACGCCCGCGCCGACGCGCTTCGCGCCATCGCCCATCCAGATTTCCGCGACCAATTGGCGTGATCGGCGTAAACGGTGAACCGTTCCGTCCGCAACCTGTTTCACAAGGAGCGGGCTGACGCGGGGCGCGCCGTCGCACTCCCCGTTCGACCCGTTATCTTGCGGGTGTAACAGTGCTGACCGTCTGGCGCGGCGCTTGAGATCAGCAATGGAGGTTGAAATGCCGGTTTCCATCGAAGACATGCTCGCCAACACGTCACTGTTCTCCCGCGTCGATCGCGAAGAACTCCACAACATCGCTGGATTTGTGCAGATTCAGAACTACGCCGCCGGGCAAGTCATTGACCGCGAAGGCGATCTCGGTACCTCGCTGCACATCATTCGTTCCGGCGCCGTCGATGTCTATCAGGGCTACGAGAGCGACGACCAGACGCTGCTCGCCAGCTTTGGCGAAGGCGACTTCTTTGGCGAGATGGCGCTCCTGCTCGGGCGGCCTCGCTCCGCAACCGTTGTCGCCAGCACGAACACCGAATGCCTGCAGCTGCTCCGCAACGCCTTCCAGGATGGCGCGAGCGTCCCGGTGCTCTGGGCGATGCTCCAGCACGTGGCCGAGCGACTGGCCTCCGCCGATGAGGCGATCGGCCAGATGCACTCGCACTAACCACTAGTTGATTTAGCTGACTGCGGCGTCAGGCACCGGGCAGCGGACGGCCCAGTCCCGCGACCACTCTCGCGAGCGCTTGCGTGCCCTCGTCGCCCAGGCCCGACGCCTCGAGTTGGTAGTACAGCTGTCGCACGAGCGATGTGTTGGGCAGCGGCTGTTGCACGTCGCCGCCCGCCTCCAGCGCGAGGCGCAAATCCTTCTGCATCAGCTTGACCATGAAGCCGGGCGCGAAATCGCCGTCCGCGATCTTCGGCCCGAGATTGGTCAGTTGCCAGCTGCCGGCCGCGCCGGCCGAGATCGCGTCCAGCATCCGCTCGGGATCGACGCCCGACTTGTCCGCCAGCGAGAGCGCCTCGCAGACTCCCAGCAGCGCGCCGGCGATGGCTACCTGATTGCACAGCTTGACCGTTTGCCCGGCGCCCGTTGGCCCGCAGTGCGTGATCGTCGATCCCATCGACTCCAGCACGGGACGGCAGCGCTCGAGCACAGCCGCATCGCCGCCCACCATGATCGAGAGCGTGCCGGCCTTGGCCCCCGTGTCGCCGCCGGAGACCGGGGCGTCCAGCATGGCCACGCCGCGGTCCGCCAGCTGTGCGGCCAAGAGGCGCGTCACCGATGGGGAGATCGTGGACATATCGATGACGACCGAGCCTGCGGCCAGTCCGCCGATCGCGGCGTCCTCTCGCTCGACGAGCACCGACTGCACATCGGCCGAGTCTGTCACAATCGTGATCAGCACATCTGACGCCTCAGCCACCGCTCGCGGCGAGCGCGCCGCTGCCGCGCCGAGCGTCGCGCAGGCGTCGATGCCCGCTTGCGAGCGGTTCCAGACGGTCGTCACGTAGCCTGCGCGCAGCAGGTTTGCCACCATCGGCACGCCCATGATGCCCAGGCCGATGAATCCAATCCGTTCCATGCGCAACATCCTCTCATGCAGCCGGTTGCGTCTACGATACGACTGATGCCGCTCTATCTGTCCGAAGCCGCATGGGACGCGCAGCGTCCGCTCGACGAAGCGCTGGACGGCGTTGAGCAGATCATCCAACGGACCGGAGGCCAGCTGGTGCAGGCCATGCAGCTCGAGGACGCGCTGTCGCTGACGATTGAGGTTCCCGACGATCTGTCGCTCTTCCGTATCACGCGGGAAGCGTCCGCGCTGGGACTTCAGATCAGATCGAGGCCGGCCCTGCCCAGAGTCGAGGCCGAGGCCCTCGATCAGGCCCACCGGCAGCGCTCAGCACGACCCGATTGACTACTCAGGAGGAACCAATGTCCGACGACGCACGCTGCGAAGAGATGCGAGCCGAACGGGCCCGCCTGAACCTGCTGGCCGACGACCTGCCGGGCAAGCTGCCGCCACAGCCCGGCGACGGCCCGCTGGGCCGGCCCAATCCCGAGCTACGCGAAATCTACGATCGCATCAACGATCTGCGCAAAGAGCTGCTCGCCATGGGCTGCCAACCATAGCCGGCCTGCTCCACTGTCGCTTCCGCCATCTCAGCGACCCCCGTCGTTCCCGGGTGTCGGGAATCTCGCCCGAATGCCCCCCCCAGTTCGCATAAGCGCGCCCGACCCACTACACTGGATGCACAACTGAATAGTCGGGCCGAATCCCTGGCTGCCGACAGGCAATCGGGGAGCGGGGGACCCACCTTCTTGGGGTGAATGCGTGAGTTGACTGGTCGACTTGACTGATCAACGAGCGCACGGCGCACTCCTTCGCGCCGAACCCGTCAGCTAACCCCGTAGGCGACCGAGGGAGACGCTCGCGCATGCGTTGCGTCTGCGCGTGCGGTTCGACCGTACGACCCGTGCCTTGTACGTCTTGTGCGTGGCTCCGTCGGTTCGCCTTTGGCCGCGAATCGTGTGAGTCCCGCCGGGAGCGACCGCCCGGCGTGCTCAGGGGCACGGGTTTCTCGCTCACCCGACCCCGCCTCCTGGCCGGCCCCCGGACTTCGTGTCCGGGGGTTCGGCAATTCTGGGAGATCTCGCGCCTGTCTACCGGTTTAGCGACCCACGAAGTTCGGCGGCCGCTTCTCCAGAAACGCCTTCGCCGCTTCCTTATTGTCCTCGCCCTGGAAGGACAGCATCACGTGCGCTCCCTCCTGATACAGCGAGTCGTGCAGGTTGCTCGTGGCCGCGTAGTTCAGCGTCCACTTCATCATCGACAGCACCGCCGTCGGACCCTGGGCGATCTCACGGCAGAATGACAACCCCTCGCTCAGCAGCTCGTCATGCGGCACGATCTTGCTCACGATGCCCAGTGCCTGCGCCTCTTCGGCGTCGATCCGCTTGTCGAGCATCAGTAGCTCCCGAGCCCGGGTGATGCCGACCATCTGGTTCAGGAACCAGGCGACGCCGTAGTCGCCCGAGACGCCGATGTTGCGGAACGCGGTCACGAACCGCGCGCGGTCGGAAGCGACACGGAAGTCGGCCGCCAGGCACAGCCCGAGCCCGCCGCCGGCGGCCGGGCCGTTGACCAGCGCGACCGTCGGTGTTCCCATCTGGTGCAGCATCCCCGTTGTCGCCAGCTGGCTGCGGTGCGATCCGCGATTGACCACGCCCGGTCCTGGCGGCGGGCCGCTGCGGCCGCGGCCCATGTTGTTGATGTCCGCGCCGGCCGAGAAGCCGCGCCCCGCGCCGGTGATCGCCACGCAGCGGACGTCCGGATCGTCTTCGCAGTCGATCAACGACGCGGACAGCCGATCGAGGAGATCATCGCCGAAGGCGTTCATCCGCTCAGGCCGGTTGAGCGTGATCAGCGCGACGCCGTCGTCCCCCTTGTCGAGAATGACGGTCGGTTCCGCCGATGTGTCGGTCATGGTGGGCCTTTCTCTCAGGTCCTTAACGTCGATGAGCAACATGCTACCGTCGCAGCGGCCCCGTCGGTGCGTAGACTGACTGCATGTGCGGGCGATTCACCCTGACTGTTGACTCGCTGGAGTTTGTCGAGGCCGTGCGGCGGCTCAACGTCGAACTGCTCGGCGCGGCAGAGCACCGGCCCCGCTTCAACATTGCACCGACGCAACTGCACCCCATCATTCTCGCCGACGGCGAGGCGTACCGCGTGCAACCGGCGCGCTGGGGACTCGTCCCCAGCTGGGCGACCGACAACAAGCGAGCCAGTCGTCAGATCAACGCACGCTCCGAGACCGTGCACGAGTCACGCGTCTACCGCAGCCCGTTCAAGCGCAAGCGATGCCTCGTGCCCGCTGACGGCTGGTATGAGTGGACCGGCCCCAAGCAGCAGCGCCAGCCCCACTGGATTCACCGCGCCGACCGCGAACCGTTCATGTTCGCGGGCCTGTTTGACATCTGGAACCCGGAGCCTGATCGGCCAGCGGTCACCTTTACGATCCTCACGACCGCGGCCACTGAGTCACTGGCGGCAATCCATGATCGGATGCCGGTCGTGATGCCGCCAGATCGGCAGGAAGCATGGCTCGATCGGGGTGCCGAGGACCCTGACGCCGTCAGGTCGCTGCTCGGTCTGCCGCCCGACGATGAGTTTGTCAGCGCGGCAGTCTCGCCGCGCGTCAACTCGGTCAAGTTTGACGATCCCAGCCTGCTGCAGCTCGGGCATCAGCCGCCACTCGATCTGGCAGATTGAAGGAGACGCCATGTTCACCGATATCGATGGGTTTCTGCGCTACTTCCGCTCGGTCAACCGCCGCGCGGTGCGCGATGTGCAGGCGCTGCCGCCCGAGGCCGACGGCTGGACGCCGAGCGGCGGCGAGGGGGAGATGGCCTGGTCGATCAGTACGCTGATCGGTCACATGTGCGGGTCGCGCCTGTACTTCGCCAGCGCATACCGCGGCGAGGGCTGGATCAGCCCCGCGCCGCCCGACGTTTCGCGAAGTGAACTATGGGGCCCAGCACTCGACGCCAGCTTCGAGGAGTTCAGCCGTCTCGTGACTGAACCGGGGAACAATGGTCTGTCGCGGGAGGTGGAAATGATCGACACCCCCGGTGCCACGTTGAGTGGTTGGCGCGTGCTGTTGATGATGATGGAGCATGACATCCATCACCGTTCGCAGATCGATACGTATGCCGGGCTGAACGGCTGGGATCCGCCTGACATCTACTTCCGTTCGGCTGAAACCATCGCCGAGCGTCAGCCCGAGCAGATTGCGAAGTACCGATCGTGAGCGGCCAGCTGATTCCACCCACGCTGGCCGAGATTCGCCGCGCGCACGAGATCATCGAGCAAGAAATCGATCTGCCGACTCCGCTGATCCACAGCCCAGGCCTCTCGGAGCAGCTCAACGCGCACGTCTCGATCAAACTGGAGGCGGCCACGCCGACTTCGGCGTTCAAGGTGCGCGGCGGCATCTATCTCGCGTCGCAGCTCGACGCTGACGCTCGCCAGCGCGGGCTCGTCACCGCGTCAACTGGCAATCATGGTCAGTCAATCGCCTATGGCGCGGCCGTCGCTGACACGTCAGCCACGATCTTCATGCCGACCGACGCCAACACCGACAAGATCGCCGCGATCGAGCGCTTTGGCGGGCGCGTGGAGCTCGTCGGTGAACGGGTCGATGAGTGCTTCCTCGCCGCGGCGGAGTTCGCCCACGAGCGCGGTGCGCTGTACGTGGAGCCGATCAATCAGCCCACCTTGATTGCCGGCGTCGAGACCGCCGCGCTGGAAGTGCTGGAGTCGCAGCAGCCCGACACCGATCTCGTGATCATCCCGTTGGGTGGCGGCACCGGCGCGTCTGGATGGCTCACCGTGCGCGACGGCTTGCAGCATCCCGCCGAGATCTGGGCTGCGCAGTCGTCGCTCGCACCGGCGGTTCACGATGCCTGGCGCTCAGGCAAGTCGGAACCCAGGCCCAATCGCACGCTCGCTGAAGGCATCGCCACCGGTGTCGTCTTCGATCTCCCGCTGGTGATCCTGCGCGCCGCGTTGAACGACTTCATCCTCGTCGACGACGAGCAGATTCTCGCCGCGTTGCGCCGCTTGTGGGACTTGCAACACATCATGTCGGAGCCGGCTGGCTCGGTCTCGCTGGCGGCCGCGGAGCAAGAGCGGGATCGTCTGCGCGACAGGCGGGTCGTGCTCGTGATCAGCGGCGCCAACGCCACCAGGCAGCAACTACGCGACTGGCTGCGAGACTAACCCGCGATCTCGTTGATCTGCTGGGCCAGGACGAAATCGAAGTCCGTCACTCCGCCGGCGTCGTGCGTATTCAGCGCGATCTCGACGCGGTTGTAGACGTTCGACCAGTTCGGGTGGTGGTCCAGCTTCTCGGCC
>JAJEBU010000119.1 GCA_022822375.1 Dehalococcoidia bacterium | reverse complement strand
GACGGGCGCCTGCGTGCCGCCGATCGACACGCCCGAGCGTCGATGCGGCGCGCCAACCTTGATCACCTCCGCGCCAAGGTCAGCAAGGAACATGCCAAGCAAGGGTCCAGCCCAGACATGGCCATGATCAAGGACGCGGAGGCCGGAGAGGGGCGGCATCAGGTCAGTGTAGTGTTGCGTCGCCATTAGCCTTGGCGACGAGAGCGGCAGCGATCTCCTTTGCGCGGCGCGACACGAAGCTCTCGAATCCATCATGGCCGACTTGAGCGAACTCGCTTACGTCGCAGAAGTGTGGAGCCAACAGCTTTCCGTCGATCCCTGCTACAGCCGGGAGTATCTTGCCTAGCTCTAAGTTACTCGCCTTTGACTGTGGGGTCATGTTCGCAATGCAGTTGACTCTCCCCCAGCCTGCCACGCCTTCTCCCTCCTTTGGAACGATGTGATGCATTTCGAGCGCGCCGGAGCTCTCCCGCAGAGATTGGCCTTTTGCCTTCCAATCTTTACCGTTCGATGCAACCACCAAGGCGTGTGCAGCCGCTTCGAGCAACCCATCTGATGCCTTCGGATCCGTTAGACGATCTTGGAGACTCTCTTTGTCCCCTTCCCCAAGCTTCGACTGGATGGAGTACTGCTTGTGATTAATTCTGTTGAGGAGTTCCTTTGCCTGACCAATCGCCCGAGTATTGGTCGAACGAGCAAACGTCTCATCCACAATGGCCCGCCAGAACCACGAGGCAAGCATTGCTCGCAGATCCTTGAGATCGTCAGCATTCTTGGCATTCTGGCCGCCTGCTGCGTCTAACGCGACCGCCACCGGCAGTACCATCAAGCGGGCCGGCAGGAAAGACCCTTGCACCACTCCCATCTCCTCTGACGGCAGCGACACCGCTTCGCCGAGAGCGCACACCCCTCTTGACCAGTGGGCTATCACGAACCCCGGCTTCAGCTTGAGGATCCGCTCTCTTGTCACTCCGGTGCCGTTGGAGTCCCAATAGGCAAGGATTCGCAACACATCTTCCGCGTCGATAGAATCCGCGAAGTTCTCGCCGATGATGGGATAGGTCCTTTGCTGGGCCTCTGTCCATTCGTCACGAAGGCGGAAGTCCGCCGGATACAGACGCGCAGTCATGAGATCGACAGTGCTCAGTTTTACGCCTGTCTTGTTCGTAGTCTCGAAAATCCTTGCCACAGCCTCCAAATCTAGAGTCGATGCCAACTCAACTGCAGGCACTGAGTACTCTCTCAGGCCGGGAAGCCTTTTCGCTCGGCGGTCGAACAGCAGTGGCTTTTGGCTCCCATCGAGTTGCACTGTTTGGGCGTAATGCTCCACCCATTCCGCGAATTTGCCGTCCTCAACTATATCTTCGATCAGGGCAACGTCTTGTGCCGCCCTTCCTCTGATGGTTGTTAAGCCCTTGCTGTATTGCTTTTCAGTCTTGTGGTCGACTAGGTCTTCAATGTTACCCTCAGAATCGTCCAGCAGGTATCCGCCAACTCCGCTGAGGACGTACTTGACCGTTGTCCTCTGATGATTGAAAGCATGTATGAGAGCTGTCAGTCGTTGCTGGCCGTCTAACAGGTATGTAGGATCGTCGGAGCTGTCTCCAGTTGGCTGGCCAACGCCGTCAAACTCTTTGATGGCCATCGAAAAGTCCTCGGGGGCCCATAGCATAAACGAGCCGATGGGCCATCCCTTGGCCACGGAGGACAACAGCAGCTTGACCGCGGTTGGTTTCCACACAAAGTCTCGCTGGAACTCGGGCAGGACCAAGTCGCCTCTAATGGCGCGATCTATCAGGCCTCGCAAGTCGTTGCTTCTAGCTTCCTGTTGATTCGGCATGAGTGAGAATGCCCCCCCTATGAGCGGCTATTCTATTGGATCAAGGAGCTGCTGGCGATGCGCGTTACGTTTTGCGGGACTGGGGCGGGGGCGGTGGTGAATCCGGCGCGTGGGGCGGCTTCGCTGCATCTGGCGCATGGCGATGCCCAGCTCTTGCTGGACACGGGGCCTGGATTCATGGAGCGGATGGCGCGGGCCCGTCTGGACCCAGATGCGGTCTCCGATGTGGTGTTCTCTCATCTGCATTTCGACCATGCGATGGGCGTGGTGGAGCTGTTCAGCCGGCTGATCGCGCGGCGCGGCGCGCCGGTGACGGTCTATGGTCCGCGCGACACCGACACGTACATTTCGGCTGCGTTGGACTTTGCCCGCGTGAACGCGACGAGCGAGCGGATGCTGGAGTGGCTGGACGGCGTCTCGGTCGAGCTGACGCGTCCGGGCGACGAGCGTGAGCTGGGCGGGATGGCGGTGAGGTCGGTGGAGGTGCCGCATGCGCCGGCGCTGGAGTGTCTGGCCCGCCGCTTCGACGCTGGCGGACGCTCGCTCGTCTATTCGGGCGACACCGTCTATGCGCCTGACGCGCTGGTTGCCTTGGCGGACGGCGCGGATGTGCTGGTCCACGAGGCGTACACCGACGCGGCGCTCGAACGGATGGCGCAGCGCCTGCCCGAGGGGCGGCGCGAGGGCTTGTTCCGCGGCATGCGCGCAGTCCACTGCGGAGCGGTGGACGCCGGCTCGATCGCCGCCGCGGCGGGCGTCAAGACATTGGTCCTGACCCACCTGATCGCGGACGAGCGCGAGGATGAGCTGCTGGCCGCCGCTCGCAGCACGTTCGACGGCAGCATCGTGGTCGCGTCGGATGGTCTGGCGTTCGAGGTCTAGCGCCGATGTCCGAGCCGATGCGGGTTCGCGAACTGACGATCATGGTCGGCACGGACCAGCCCAAGGCGATGGCGCGCTTCTACGGGGAGACGCTGGGTCTGGAACGGATGGCGCGCTTCCGCGATCCGGTCTTCGCGGCGGCGGGCGGGTTCATCCGCATCCTCGACCATTCCGGCATCGCAGGGCCCACCCAAGAACCCGCGCGGATGCAGATCAATCTCTTCGTCGACGATGTCGGCCGCGAGTTCCGCCGCGTGACCGCCGCTGATCCGAGCATCCGCGTCCAGCGGCCGCCAGAGCGGGAGTCGTGGGGCGGTGAGGTGGCGACGCTGCTCGATCCAGACGGGAACTTCGTGCAGTTGCTGGAGCTCGTCAGCCGCTAGTGAATGAAGGCGGGTGCCTCGTCGGTGTCAGCAGCGATGATCGCCATGTCCTCGGCGTCGAGGTCGTCCAGCTCGCCCTGGCGGTAGGCGTCGTAGAGCTGAAAGAGTTCGTTCTTATGGGGGCGCTTGCGTCCGATCGGACAGGCCTCCCAGGCGTCGTAATCCTCGTCGCAGTAGCCCAGCCGGCGCTCTCCGCATTTGGGCTGCAGCTGGCGTCCCAGTTCGGGGGCGACTCTGACGACTTCGGCGCGCATCAGCGAGACGACCTTGCGGAACTCCCACTGCGCGCGAGTGCAGAGGCGGAGGTCGGCGATGTGCAGGAGCGAGGCGAAGTTGACGGTGATTTTGAAGTTGGTGTTGGTGGCGTTGGGCAGCAGGAAGCGGGCGTCTTCGGCGGGGACGCCGGCCTCGACCATCTTCTCGTAGAGCGCCCCGGCCTGGGCGAACAGCGCGGTCATGTCGTCCTTGAGGCCGGCTCGTTCGACGGTTCTGGGCACGCTGTAGGGGAACTCGCCGCCCGGGTAGGTGACGTAACGCTGGCTCTGTTGCTCGAAGCTGATTCCGATGCGGTGTCGGACGAATTGGTGCGAGAAGGCGCGCGAGACGCCGGCGATGCCGAATTCGAAGTGGACCTGTTCGAGCGGCGACATGTGTCCGGTGAGCAGCCGCGCCTCGACGAATTGCAGCATTTGCTCCTGGGAGATGCGTTCGTCGGCGATGCGATCCAGCACTTGCTGCGGCGTCAAGGCGGAATAGCAGACGCGATAGGCCATGTAGAGGGCCCGAATCGGGTCGGGCGTGTGATGGATGAGCGTGACTTGAATCGCCACAGTGCGACGGTCCTTCGTGACAGAACTGCTCCCGCAGCAGGCTTATGTTTCCTGCAGGTGCGCAGCAGGGTAACGCACACCGCGCAGTGGTCGAAGTGCAGACTGGCAGGCAGACTGCCGGGCGGTTAGGACTTCGCGGCGGCCTTGCGCTTGCGCTTGGCCTTGGGGAACGTGGTTTCGATCTCGGAGGACGCGTCGAAGAAGTCCTGCAGGGTCTGATTGAACCGGTAGAAGAGGTCGCGGCGGTTGTAGTCGTCGCCCTTGGCCAGTTCTTCCGGGCTCTCCAGGTCGATCGTGTTGAGCGTGTGATGGAGGTCGGCGTGGCCGTTGGCCTGGATGTTTTCGATCATCTCCCGCCAGCGCTCGGTGGGCATGACGAGGGTGAAGTCGAGGTCTTCCTGGTCGGCGGTCTTGGAGATGTCGGCGATTTCGGGGATCTCGTAGCCGTCGAAGACCAGCTTGATGGTGGTATCGCCGACGTTGACGCCCATGGCGCAATCCATCATTCCGAAGTCGCGCCAATGCGGGTCGTCTGCGACCTGGTCACGAAGGGCCTCGAACCACTCGACTGAGGGAAACTGCGGCATATTGATCTCCGGCGTCTGCGCTGTCGTTGTTGAGTTTGTCCGCTACAGCCTAGCAACGAGCAGCGTCGCGTTACAGCGATTCGGGGTCGTGCTCGTGTCGGTCGTCGCGGGCGGGCTCAAAGATCCCGCCGGCGGCGGCCACGCCGGCCGCTGCCGCGGCGAGCAAGCCCAGCGCCTTCAGATGCAGGCGGCGGGCGCGGTTGAGGTCGACCAGATCGGGCGCGGGGCGGTGCCAGCCGACCGAGCGTCCGTTCCACGACGCTCGCCGATCAAGCGCGACCGACATGGCCGTGACGGGCAGTGGAGACTCGGAGCCGAGCGCCAGCTCTTCGAGTTCGGTGGCCTGCAGGTCGGAGCGGCCGTGCGCAGCGAGGGTCGCGGCGGCGGCGATGGCATCGCGGCCGCGCCGCACCGGCGCGAGACGCCGGGCTGGATCGAGCATCGCGGCCAGAGGGCCTTCCGAGCCGGGCCCGGCGATCGGGCCGCCCAAGGACTCTGCTGCCGCGTAGGCTACGGCGCCGGAGAGGTCGAACACGGCATAGGCCGCCCAGGGGCCGACGACGCCCTCGCCCGCGGCGATGGCGACGCGGCCGATCTCCGCTTCCACGCGCTCCGTCTCCGCTTCGTGCAGCGATTGGAGCCTCGATTGGCGCAGCGGTTGGCCGTCATCGGCGACCTCCGACTCGTCGAGGTCACGCTTGAGCGCGTCAGAGAGTCGAACACCGCGCCACGCGTCGAAGGTGGCGGCCAGCAGCAGCGCCTGGAGGAGGATCGCGATCTTGCGGCCTGGTCCGGCGGGACGGCGACGCTCGATGGCGGCGGCGGCTCGAATCAACGCGACCGACGCCGCAAAGGGCGCGAACACGCGCAGCCGAGGCGGCACACCCTCGAGCAGGGTCGAGCGGCGCAGCTGGGCGAGCAGCCAGGCGAACCAGGTCGGGCGGCCGTCGGGCGGCGGTCCGATCAGCATGCTGAGGGCGCCCTGCAGGATCAGGGCGAGTCCGAAGACAGCGAGACGGTCGGCGGCGCGTTGCATGCGACTTTGAGCATATCTGTGCGGCGCGCCTCTGCCGGAACAACGGCGAGGTGTATCGCGGTTGACAGAGTAGAAGCTGGCGTGCGCCGCTCAGCCGCTGTTGAGGAGCGGATCGCAGGGGGCGTCGTTGACAACGCGGGGCAGATGCGCGTCGGCGGCAGCGATTCGACTGAGAAGAAGTTGACAAATGGCGCTCGGGCTGCTCATAATGTGCATTGTTTCACAAAGTTGGCTCGTGCAGAGTTTCACAATCAAATCTGCGAGCCGCCCGACTAGGAAAGCGAGTTGGATGATGCCCGCCACGCCTCCGTCGAAATGCCCGCGATGTTCCGGCATGATGCTGCGCGAGTCTGACGCCCACAGCGTCTACTCCAGCTGCCTGTCCTGCGGGTATGTCTACGAGAGCAACATCATCTCCGTCTTCGAGCTCGAGCGCGAGCAGGCCGTCGAAGAGGGCCGCCAGCGGCGCCGCCAGCCGTCGCACGGCAAGCTTCGCCTGTAGTCGGTTCATCCGGCCAAACGTGCTCGCCGCCGCTGCGCGGTTCTTGCGCGGCAGATCGTGCGTGGCAGATCGTGCGTGGTGGCGCGGTAATCTGACGCGGTGGAGATCCGCGAGTACCGCAAGGCCACCCACTGCGAGCATCGCGCGCGCCTGCGGCGCCGCTGTCGCGAGCCGTTGATTGGTCAGTGCCAGTACTGCGCTCGCGGATTCTGCGGCCAGCACGGACAGATCGGGGACGACGGCCAGGAAATCTGCGTCGCCGAGCGCTGCCAGCGCCTGAAGGACGACGTCGTCGCCCACCTCGTGTTCAAGGAGGCCGCCCGCGCGCTCAACGCTGCGGGCCGCTGCGGCGAGCCTGACTGTCCGCAGTCGTTCAGCCTGGTCTGCGACCGCTGTCTGTGCCGCTACTGCGAAGATCACATGCGCCAGGTGATTCTGACCGTCACGCGCGGCGGTGAGCTGCAGACCGAAGCGAACGTCATCTGCGACCACTGCCGGGCCCGTCTGCCGCTCTGGACGGAGTCGGCCGACTAGTCCGAGGTGCGGCTGGGGTCGGTCTCGAGATCGGTCTCGAGATCGGCGCGAAGGATTGCCTCGTCATGCGGGAAGACTGGCGCGGGCCGCCGCCTGATTGTGGTCCAGGCCGCGGCGGTCGCCTCTGGGCCCGGGCGCAGCTCACCGCCGACGGCGGACGCCCGATAGGCGATCACCACGACCGGATCGCCAGTCGCCGACCAGACGCCGAGCAGCTGCTCGATCTGCGCTTCGACGCCGGTTTCTTCCCGCACCTCGCGGGCGGCCGCATCTTCCACCCGCTCGCCTGCGTCGACGAAGCCCGACGGCCAGCTCCACTCGAACATGGCCGGCTCGTGGTTGCGTCGGATCGTGAGGAGGCGTTGTTGGTCGTCGCGGACGAGCACGACCACGGCCAGCTTGGGATCGCGGTACGCCATCCAGCCGCAGCCCGGCTCGGCGCAGGCGTCTGGCTGCGCCAGCGCCGCACCGCATTGCGGACAGAATCTGGCCGGCGGCGCCACGGATCACCTGCCCCGCTGCTCACCTGCTCCGCTGCCTGCCTAGATCGGCAGGGAGACTCGCTCGAAGTTCTCGTAGAAGCGGCCGTCAGCGGAGCTCCAGCGCTTCTCGACGTTGGCGATGAAGTCTTCGCCGCGGTCGCCGAACTGCGACACGTGCCGCGTCAGGGCGCGGATTTTGGTCTGGATCACATCGGTGATATCGATTTCGAAGTTGGCATTGGCGCTGCCCCAGATGAACAGCTCGGCGACCTTGTGGCACTCCAGACCCTCATCGAGGTGCTCGGGGAAGTTGAGCCGGTCGCGGGCCGTGGGATAGACGGCGTCGAGCGTCATCTGGCCGGTGCAGCGGTGGTCGCGGTGGTTGATGAAGCCGCGCCACTCAGCTAGCGGGTCCTCATCGTCGCCGGCGAAGGAGCGGCGGTGGATGTAATCGGTCGAGTGGGTGAACACGGCGTGCGGCTGCAAGCGGCGGATCGTCTTGACGATCCCGCCCAGATAGTCGCGCGTGTACTCCAGTTCGCCGTCCATCCCGTGCAAGAACGTGCAGCTGACGACGCCCAGCTCGTCGGCCGCGTTGCGCTGTTCCTGTTCGCGCATCGGGATGAGCCGTTCGGAGGTCATTTCGGGGTCAGCCGAGCCCTTGGCTCCGTTCGTGACGACCAGATAGTGCATCTGCCAGCCGAGGGTCGTCCAGAGCGCCGAGGTGCCGCCGGCGCCAAAGTCCGCGTCGTCTGGATGAGCGGCGATCACGAGCCCGACCTTGTTGTCGGTGTCTGGTGGTTGGGTCATGGTGGAGTTCTTTCCGGGCGCAGATTCGGTGACGCGTGTGTAGCCTATCGCGCCATTCTGCAATGTCGGCGACACGGTGCGCGGTTGATCGGCTATGCTGGGATCGAACACGAGTTCCGCACACGTGCGCGGAGCGTGCTATGGTCTTGGTAACTTGACAGTTGGTTATGGGCCGCCGTCCAGCTCGCGAAGATGGAGGAACAGGCCGCACTGTCAAGTCTGAGCCGGCGGTCGCCAATACGCGGACCAGATTGCGCGGACCAACCGACGCGGACCAACCCACGCGGACAAGGACACGACTCATGCCAGAATCCGTCACAGCAACATCCAGCCCGGCGGGCGCCGTCGCCGTCGCCGAGCCCGGTGCAAAGCCCGGTGCAGAGCCAGGCGCAGAGGGCATTGTGCCGCGGCGCGGCAAGCGCGGGCCTCGTTCGGACAAGCCGGAGCGCATTCTCGCGTTCCTGCGCCGGTTCTTCGATGACCACCACTATCCGCCCTCGGTGCGGGACATCGTTGAGGGCTGCAAGCTCTCCTCGACGTCGGTGGCCGACTACAACCTGAAGATCCTGGAGCGCGAGGGGTACATCCGTCGCGACCGCGAGCGGGCGCGAACGATCTCGCTGGTCGAGCGGGAGTCCGAACCGCTGGCGCCGGCCCAGCTGCAGGCGGGCGTTGCGGCGCTGGGCGTGCCGTTGCTGGGCACGATCGCCGCTGGCACGCGCTCGCTGGTGCCGGATGGGACCGACATCGCCCACGCGGAGAGCCGCATCAGCGTGACCACGGACATGCTCGCGGGCCGCGACCCCGAGCGGGTGTTCGCCCTGACGGTCAGCGGCGATTCGATGATCGACGCGCTGATCGCCGATCGCGATACGGTCATCCTCGAGGCCGCGCCGGTGGTCAACAACGGCGAGATGGCGGCCGTCTGGCTGCGCGAGGAGAACATCTGCACGCTGAAGCGGCTGTTCTACGAGGGAGGGCAGGTCCGTCTGCAGCCCGAGAACCCGACGATGGCGCCGATCTACACGGACGAGTCGAACATGCAGGTGCAGGGCCGCGTCGTCTCGGTCATTCGTCACCCGCGCTGATGCCGCCCGTCCTCTCGGTCGACGATGTCAGCATTACCTACAAGACGCGCGAGGGTCCGGTCCAGGCGGTGCGCGGGGCGTCGCTGTCGCTCGACCGTGGCGAGATCGTCGCGCTCGTCGGTGAGAGCGGATCGGGCAAGACGACGCTGGGCCTGGCCGTGCTGCGCATCTTGCCGCGCAACGCTGAGCAGGTCGCGGGCACGATCAGGTTTGGCCGCGAGGACATCGGCGCGATGGACCGACGCGAGCTGCAGCGCATTCGCGGCGATCAGATCTCGATGATCTTCCAGGACCCGATCGCCGGCCTGAATCCGGTCATCACGGTCGGGCAGCAGGTCGAGGAGGTGATCACGTCGCACCGCGACGTCGACAAGCGGGAGGCGCGCGAGCGGGCGCTAGAGGCGCTCAATGGGATGCAGTTGCCGGATCCGAGTCGGATCGCGAAGTCCTATCCGGGCGAGCTCTCGGGCGGGATGTGCCAGCGGATCATGATCGCGATTGCGACGGCGCTCGATCCGCAGCTGCTGATCGCCGACGAGCCGACGGCATCGCTGGACGTGACGGTGCAGGCCCAGATTCTCTACGAGCTCGAGCGGCTGCGCGACGAGCGGGGCACGGCGATCTTGCTGATCACGCACGATATGGGCGTCGTCGCGCAGATCGCCGAGCGGGTGGCGATCATCTATGCCGGCCGGATGATGGAGGTTGATGACGTGGTGCCGCTCTATCGGCAGCCGCGTCATCCGTACACCTGGGCGCTGCTCGACACGCTGCCACGGCTCGATCGGCGGCGCGCTCGTCTGCGCCAGATTCCCGGCGGGTTGCCCGATCTGCAGGACGACGAGATCGGCGCGCACTGCGCCTACCTGTCTCGCTGCCCGAAGGCGCTCAGCCGCTGCCGAGAGGACGCCGAGCCCCCGCTGAGCGAGGTCGTCGGCGGGCGCAGCGGGCAACGGCTCGCCTGCTACAACCCGGTGCTGGAGATCTGAGGCGGGCTAGCGCCCGGCGCCGGCCAGCTCGGCGACGAGCAGTTCGACGGCGACATGCTCAGCGAGGCCGCCCGTGCCGCGCCGGTACTCGATGATGTCCGAATCGGCCTGCAGGATGCGGGCCAGGGCGGCGTCGGCCGATGTCTGCGAATAGCGTCCCGCTTGCTGGCGCAAGCGCCGCGCCAACCAGTCGAATCGCACGCCCGCGGCGGCCTGGAGGTCCTGGTCTGAGCCGCGTGCATCGACCACCTCGCGGGCGATGCAGATCTGACGGTAGGTGCGGGCCAGCATCTGGATGATGCCTTGCTCGTCGCGGTAGTTCTGGCTGGCGCGGTAGGTGTCGAGCGCCTGTATTGCGGCGGCCAGCCGGCGTTCGGCGACCGCGTCGACCAGGTTGAAGATCGTGGCCGAGCGCTGATCGGGGACGAGCGCTTCGACCGTCGTCTCGTCCACGTTTGCGTCGCCCGCGAAGAGCGCGAGCTTGTCGACTGCCTGGGTCAGCGCGCCGCGGTCTCCGTCGGCGCGGTCGACCAGGCGGCGGGCCGCGTTACGGGTCAGATGCAGACCGCGCTGCCGCACCTCCCCGCGCAACCAGCTCAGCGCTTCCTCGGTCTTGAACCGCTTGAACTCGCGCACCGTTGCGTGCGGCTCGATCTGTTGGAGGATCGGATTCGTGCGCCGCAGCTCCTCCTCGACGAAGACCAGCAGCGTCGTCGCCGGCGCCTGGGTCAGCAGCTGACCGAGGCCGCCCCAGTCGCCGAGCGCGGCCGCGCCGCGCCGAGGGGTGTTGAAGCGCTCGCAGAGTCCGTCGACGCGCACCCAGCGGACGCCGCCCAGGAAGGGCGCCGACGAGATCGCCGCGCCGAGCTCGCTGACCGACAGCCGTGCGCCGTCAAACTGGACGGAGTTGTTGGCCAGCGACCCGTCCGCGTCATGCTCGCGGCGCAGCTCCGCGACCGCCTCCAGCCGCGCAAACCGATCCTCGCCGTGAAAGAGGTAGATCGCCATGCCGCGAGCGTAGCTGAGCGCAACGACAGCAAAGCAACCTCGTACTGTTGGGCTGCCTTGGTGGTACCGGCATCGCTATGCCTGGTGACGTCGGTACGCGTACCTGCTGTCGATGCGACATCGAACGGAGTTGGCTGGAATGCCCGTCTCTCACTCCAATCGGCGACCCGATGCCCCTGCATCCTGCGTGTTGTAAGTCGTCGAGCGAGCCCGGAACGCGAGGCCTCCCGTGGACTCGCCGAGATCGTGAACGCCGCCGATCACCAAGGGCTGACCCTGATCGATCCTGACCAGGGCGACAAGCCAACGGCGGGACGGCAGGCCAGTCGCGGCTCCACGCCAGCAACGCAGCCTGCGGCTCCGGGCGTACAACCCAGCGTCGTTGTGCCTGGAATACCTGAGGAAGAGGTTGCGCAGCTGAGCAGGTCGATCACTGAACCGTGAGGCAACGGAGTGCCTGCGGAGGCACCGCAACTGGGTCGGTGGCGCGGCTCCGCGGGTGAGCGGGCGCCGAGAGGTAAGCCTCGGATGCGAAGCAGGTGTACCCGACGCACGACCTCGCGGTCCTTGTTCACTCCTCGTTTACCTGACGCAATCTGTTCGCAGCGCTTCCCAGCGTGCTGAAACAGTTACGTTGGGGCCGGAGGATTGTGGGATGGCTGTGAATCGGATTGAGCTGCTCAAGGCTGAGAAGGATGGCCTGGATGTGCTGGCCGACATTCAGCGCTATGCGGCGCTGGCGGCCAACGGGGTGGATCCGCAGATTCCCGCTGACGACTTCGAGCGCTTCAAGTGGTACGGCCTCTTCCATCGCAAGCCGACGCCGGGCCATTACATGCTGCGCATGCGCATCCCGGCCGGCGTGCTGACGTCGGAGCAGGCGGCAGCGGTGGGCGAGATCGCGAACGCCGTGGGGCGCGGCGCGGCGGATATCACCACGCGGATGAACATCCAGCTGCGCTGGCTGACGATCGCCGACGCGCCCTGGGCGTTGCAGCGGCTGGCCGCGGCCGGGCTCAACTCGCAACAGTCGGGCATGGACAACGTGCGCAACATCGTCAGCTGTCCGCTGTCGGGTCTGAGCGCTGATGAGCTGATCGATACGCGCCGGATCGCGGCGCGGATGCAGCAGGCGATCGTCGGATCGAAGCGGTTCTCGAACCTGCCGCGCAAGTTCAACCTGTCGGTGAGCGGCTGCCGCGACGATTGCGGTCACGCGCAGACGCACGATCTGTCCTTCGTGCCGGCTGAGCGGGACGGCGTGATCGGCTTCAACGTCATGGTCGGCGGCGCGTTGGGGGGAATGTCGCCGGAGTATGCCCGTCCGCTGGACGCGTTCGTCACGGAGGTGGACGCCGTCGACCTGGCCACGGCGGTGCTCGATGTCTACCGCGACCACGGGCTGCGCGAGAAGCGCAAGGAATCGCGGCTCAAGTGGCTGCTGCGTGCGTGGGGCATGGAGCGGTTTCGCGAAACGGTCGCCGATTACTTCGGGAGCGGACTATCGCGCGCCGGCCGTTCGCTGGGGACGAGCGTCGCCGGCGATCACATCGGAGTCACCGCCCAGCGCGACCCCGAACTGCGCACGGTCGGCTGCCTGGTGCCGGTTGGACGCAGCAGCGGTGATGATCTGATCGAGTTCGGCCGTCTCGCCCGCGAGTACGGGTCGGCGGAGCTGCGCCTGACGGTCCAGCAGAACGTGCTGATTCCCAACGTGCCGGCCGACCGCGTCGAGGCGCTGCTCGGGGAGCCGCTGTTGGAGCGTTACTCTCCGACGCCCTCGGCCTTTCTGCGGGGCATGGTCACCTGCACGGGCAGCGACTACTGCGCCTTCGCCCTGATTGACACCAAGGGCGAGGCGCTCAAGCTGGCCGCTGCGCTGGACGAGCGCTACACGCTCACGTCCGACGCGCAGCCGCTGCGCTTCCAGATCTCGGGCTGTCCCCACGCCTGTGGCGCCCATCGCGCGGGTGAAATCGGCCTGCTCGGCGGGCGCAAGCGGGTGGACGGTGAGATCATTGACGTCGCCACCGTCTTCTCGGGCGGACGGCTCGGCGCAGACGCGGCGCTCGGTGAGCCGTCGGCGCGGGACGTGCCGTTGCAGGCGCTGCCGGAGCAGATCGCGACGCAGATTCGAGCCGTCCGCGGCGACGTGCTGAGAGCGCCGTAGGGGCCTATGCTTTCGGCATGAGCAGACTCACCACGATCGCCGCTGCGCTGACCGCTGTTGGCATCGCCGCGGCGTTTGTCGCGACGCTGATCGGGCAGGAATCAGTGGCGTTGTACATCGTCTGCGCGGTCGTCGCGGGACTCGGCCTGTTGCTGATGCTGCTGCAGCTGGCCCGCTCGCGTGGCGGCGCGCCCGAGCGCTCGCAGGCCTGGTCCGCGCTGGCGCCGATGGCGATCGTGGTCTCGTTGCTGGGCGTGGCGGCTTCGGGGGCGACCTGCGGCGTGGCTTGTATCGCGTGGGGCACGCCGGCCGCGGCAGCCGTGCTGGCCGCCCCGGACATTCGCGGCTGGTTCTCACGGCGGCGTCCGCTGCAACGGGTGCCGAGGCCCTAGTTGGTCAGCCTGAGTTCGCGGTTGAGTTCCAACTTGAGGAACCAGCGCCAGGTGGCTAGCACGCCGATGACGAGGACGCCGACCAAGACGGCGAAGGCGACGCCGAGGATCTGCCAGTCGGTCTCGACCTGGAAGGGCGGCAGGACGGTGCGTCCGCTCTCGTCGATCTCGAGGTAGGCGAGCAGCAGCAGGGAGATGCGGTTGCCGAGCAGCACGCCCAGCACGAGTCCCGTACCGACGATGATCGCGTACTCCAGGAAGAGCTGGATGAGGATGCTCGCGTTGCCGACGCCGACGGTGCGGAGCAGTGACATTTCGAGCCGACGCTGACGCGCGGAGACGGCCATCGAGACGAGGAAGGCGAGCGTCAGCAACAGCGAGATGGCGATGAACGCGACGAGCAGAATTCCGGAGCCGCCGGCCGTGGTGAGCGGGTCGTTGCCGCTGTCCTCGAGGCGGTCGTTGCGGTCATGGAAGCGTCCCAGGGAGTAGCGGGGCCGGTTCATCTCGGCCTTCGCCGCTGCGCGCAGTTCGGGGTCCTCGGAGAGGTCGAGCCAGGCTTCGGTCGGCGACACGCTGGGTCTCAGCCCGGTCACCGAGCCCATGTGAAACAGCGCGTCGTAATCGGCCACGATGAACGAGCGCTCGTCGGGCCGCAGCGTCGGGAACAGCTCCACGACGGCGGCCACCTGCGCGGTCACGATCATGGTGTCCATGCGCAGCGGATAGCGGTCGCCGACATCGAGTCGCTGGCGGTCGGCGAAGTCGGCGCTGATGATCGTCGGCACCGTGCAGCGGGCGTTCGAGCAGAAGGCTGGATCTGCGAAGTGCGCGGCGCGCAGGCCTGGCGATTGTCCGACGCCGGGGTAGAAGGCCATGACGTGCTCGCCCGAGATCGGATCGTCGTCGGCCTCGAACGCGACCTCGTCGTCCGCCGTTCGACGCTGCTCGTACTCGAGCCAGCCGCGGTTCTCAAAGTCCTCGATGATCAGTTCGCGACCGTCGGGCTGGATGGCGGTCACGGCGTCGTAGTAGACCGTGGCTGGTTCTGAGGTGAAGAGGCCGAACGGCTCACTCATCACGATTGAGTGCAGGGAGTACGGCTCGGCCGCGCCGAAGTCGACGATCTCTTGTTGGAAGTTGATGTCGATCGGCGTCCAGGGGGTCTCATCGGGCGGCATTTCGACGCCCCCGGCGGTGAAGTAGCGGCCGTCGCCGTCGCGGATCCGGAGCCAGAGCGATTGGTCGGTTTCACCGGGGCCAAGCCGCACCCAGACGCGCAGGGTTTCGGTTTCGGGCGGGATGCTGACGCCGCGTCCGACGGGCGGAACGTCAATGGTCGAGATCAGCTCTTCAAAGGACATCAGGGAGAGGTCCTCGCGGAACCACATCATGTCGACGGCGGCCTTGGGCTCGAGCGCGAGGATGGTGACGCTGGTTGTGGTGCCGACGCTGCGTCCGGCGGAGACCTTGGCCCGATGGACCGACGCGACCGCCTCCACGCCGTCCAGCGGCCCGAGTCGGTCGCGCACGCCGGCGGCGGTCGTGTAGCCGCTCTCGCCGAGTCCGACGCGGAACTCGACGCCGTTGTCGTACTCGATCCGTTCGGCCAGCGATAGCTCAACGGTGTCGGCGTAGGACGCGGCGAAGGTGCCCAGCGCCGCGCCCAGCATGAGCAGGATCGTCAACCGAGCGGCTGGCCCGACGGTGCGGCTCACATAACGCAGCGTGGAGGCGATCGAGAGCGGGAAGCGGTCGTAGGTGAGCCAGGCGAAGAATCGGTAGAAGTAGGGCAGGAAGCGCAGGATCACCAGTGTCGCGGCCAGGGCGAACAGGATCGGCGTGCTGAGCAGGAGCGGATCGGCGGTGAGGCCGCCGACGCTGTTGCGCTCGAAGACGGTGCCTCGCAGATCGGCCTCGAAGATCAGTCCGACGGCGACCAGCACCAGCGCGACGTCGAGGAAGTAGCGCTGCAGCACGTTCTGTCCGCCCGGTCGTGAGGCGCCGCGCAAGCGCTCGGACAGCACCCGCGTGCGCGACGCGATCACGAGCGGCGCCAGCGTGAACAGCACGGCGACGATCGCGCCGGCGGCGGAGAGCAGGAAGGCCATTTCGGTCAACGTGGTGGGGATCGGGTTGCCGCCGGTCAGCGGTTCGAAGACTGGCGTGTAGCCGAGCAGTCCGATGATGCCGATGGCGATGAATGGAGCAGCTGCGGCGGAGACGATGGCCAGAATGACGCCTTCGATGGCGGTGTGCGAGATCACCTGCCAGATTGACGCGCCGCGCGAGCGCATCGAGAACAGTTCCTCGCGGCGTTGGGCGACCTGCACGCCGGATACGATCGCCACGTAGAACAGCGCGATGCCGACGACCTGTGCGAGCAGCATCAGGATCGGCACCTGCGTGAAGTTGAGGTCGCGGACGAACGATTCGAGCCGCGGTTCGATCGGGGAGCGGACCGATCCGCCGACGGAACGCAGGTCCTCGCGGAGCAGGTCGAAGGCGTCGCGGGTGTCGTCGAGGACGGCGACGTTGAGTTGCTCGGTGTCGATCTCCGAGATCCAGGTGGAGTTGAGCAAGTCGCCGTTCAGGATCATGGGCAGCGCGTCGTCGAAAGCGTCCGCGGGCAGGATCATCGCGATGCTCTGGGGACGCGCCGCGCCAGTGAAGACGCCGCGTCGAATATCGTCCGGAATCCGCGCCCAGTACTCGCTGTCGTAGGCGGTGGGCTCCCAGTGGGACGGTGCGACGAGACCGGTGACGACGACTGGGATCACGCGCTGGACGAGCATCGTGGGCTCGCAGGGCGGACGCGGCGGCGGCGGTGGACCGCCCGGCGGTGGCTCGGGCTCGCGGTCGCACTCGTCCCAGCCGTCGACGATGGCCCATTCGCTGCCGACCTCGATGCCGATGCCTCGCGCGCTCGCGTAGGGCATCGCGACCTCGATCGGCCCGGCGATGCTGCCGTTCTCGGCGAGCGTTGGCGCGTTGGGGAAGCGCCCGTCGATGAGATCGAGGTGCGCTTCCGCGCCGTCCAATGCGGCGAAGTAGGCAGTCGTGCCGACCACCTGCGCGGGACGCAGGGGCAGGTTGGCCTGCATCAGGATCGTCGAGCGGAAGCGCAGCCGCTGCGACTCGATGTTGCTGAATCGTTCGTCGATTGATTCGGAGGTGTACTGCCGCGCCGAGACGTTAGGTCCGCCGGCCAACGGCAGATTGTCGAGCGAGGTGAACATCTGTCGGCGGTCGGTCAGGTCCTCGCGCAGCGAGACGGTCAGCGAAAGGTCGGAGACGGCGCGGGTGTAGATCGTGGTCGAAGACATCAGCACGGCGGCGACGAGGATGCCGGCGGCGATCACCAGCTGGAGCCGCCAGCTGTCGCGCATGCGCCGCAAGACAAACGCCAGGATTGATCCGAATGACTCCACCCGGCCCCCCCGCACTCGGTCGTGAGTAGTTTGACAGTTGGCTAGTAGTCTACGAAGGTATTGCGGTTTGCCATACCCCCGCAGAACGAACAGCAAGAACACGGCCAAGTGTGCAGCAAGGCCGCGACCGGTCGACTTGAGGCAGCATGGGCGGCATCTTCGGCTCACTTCCCACCGCGCTGCGGATCGCGATCCGGCGGCTGAACGGCAATCGGCGCTTGATGGCGGCCGTCGCGGTCGGCGTGGTCCTGGCCGTGGCGCTGATGGCCTCGACCTCGATTTACCGCAACGCGCTGCAGGACCTCGGCCTGCAGACCGACCTGCGCCGAGCCTCCGACGCCGCGCTCGATGTCCGCATCCTGAACGCTGCGCACGGACTCTCGGGCGGACAGGCGGAAGAGTCGTTCGCGGTCATTGAGCGGCGCCTGCGGATTCCGGAGCAATACATCCACGAGCCGACCAAATCGCTCACCACCGCCACGTTCTTCATGACTGATGTCGGCGGAACGCCGCCGGACGAGGACCCGCGCGACCGGGCGCGGGTGCTCTGGTTCGAGGACATCGAAGAACACATCGAGCTGGTCGACGGCGTCTGGCCTGACCCAGCGCCGGCTGCGACGACTGATGTGTCGCCGACCGTTGATGTCGCGATGGGCGTTGAGGCGGCAGCTGCGGGCGGATTTGAGCTAGGCGAAGTGCGTGACATTCACGCATCCTGGCGCAATGACGCTGAGCCGATGCAGGTTCGCCTCGTCGGACTGGTGCAGCCGATCGACTACACCGACCGGTTCTGGGGCATCCGCCGCGACCACTTCCTGGTCCCGACCGAGCGGACCGACGCATTCGCCTTCTTCGCGCCGCGGGCAACGCTGATCGACGCGATGGCCGGCTACATGCCCGAGCTGCGCGCGCGGCTCGAGGTGCAAGCGCAGGTCGACCGCCGGGCGTTTACCGCCGACGAAGCCGGCACGGCCGCGATCCAGTTTCGCGCCGCCTTCGAATCGATCACCAAGGAGATCGAGCGCGCGCGGATTGAGAGCGAGATCGTTGATGTCCTCAACACCTACGAGACGAAGGAGTTCTTCTCGTCGATCCCGCTGTTGGTCCTGACCCTGCAGATCGTCGGGATCGTACTGTTCTACCTCGTGCTCGTCTCGACGATGGTCGTCGAGCGGCAATCGGGCGAGGTGGCGCTGCTCAAGTCGCGCGGCGCGGGACTCGGCCACATCATGTCGATCTCGACGATCGAGGGGCTGTTGCTAGTCGCGCTGGCGCTCGGTCTGGGACCGTTGGTGGCACGCGAGGCGATTGCCCTGCTCGGTTTCACGCCGGCGTTTGAAGGTCTGACCGGCGGCGCTCGGCTGTCGGTGGAGCTGACTGGGGAGGTGTACATCTGGGCCGCAATCGGTGCGGTGCTCAGCTTCGTCGCGCTGCTCTGGCCGGCCTGGCGATCGAATCGCGCGACGGTCGTCCATTTTGCCCGGTCCACCTCGCGGCCGGAGGACAAGCCGGTGTTCCAGCGCTACTACCTCGACCTCGTGGTGGTCGGCGTGGGCGCGTTGCTGTTCTTCCAGCTGCAGGAGTCGGGATCGCTGGTGACAGAGGATTTGTTCGGCGGGCTGCAGCAGGATCCGTTGCTGCTGGTCGCACCGGCGGTCTTTGTGGTGACGGTTGCGGTGCTGTTCCTGCGGCTGTTCCCGTTGCTGCTGTCGCTGTTCGGCGGTGTCGCGCGGTTGCTCGGCGGGGCGTCGATGCAGATGGTGCTCTGGCACCTGACGCGGGCGCCGGTGCAGCCGGGACGCCTGGCGCTGCTGTTGATCATGGCGACATCGCTGGGGATGTTCGGCGGCACGTTCGGCGCGACGCTGGACAAGTCGTTCGACGACCGCGCGGCCTACCAATCGGGAGCGCAGCTGCGGCTCGCCGATCTGCGCAGCACCGGCGCGTCGGTTGAGATGCTGGCAGGCGACTTGGCCGAAGCGCCGGGCATCGGCGAGGCGTCGTACGTGGTGCGTCAGAACGCCTCGTTCTCGCGCGGGGCGCTGGACGTGACCGACGCCACCGTGCTCGGCGTCGATCCCGAGTCCTTCCAGAACGTGCTGTGGTACCGCGAGGACTTCGCGCTGGAGGAGATCAGCGAGCTCGTCGAGCGGGCGTCCGGTCCGCAGTTTGAGATCGAGCGGATCGAGATTCCCGCCGATGCGACGCACGTCGGGATGTGGATCTGGGTGCCAGACACCAACGGCGCGATCGGACCGTCGTTGCGCCTGCAGGACAGTCAGGGCCGCTACCGCGACGTCGCGTTGCAGGGGTTGCCTCGTCCGCGCGGGTTCTTTGCTGGAGAGCTGACCGAGGGCTGGCGCTTTGTGTACGGCGATTTGCTCGCCGGCAGTGGTGGGCCGCATATCGGGCCGTGGACGCTGCAGTCGATTTCGCTGCGCACCGGCGGCGCGACCAACTTCGGCGGCTTCGCCGCCTTCGACGCGTTGCAGTGGGCCACGCTCGACCGCGTGCCTGAGGACATTGTGCAGGTCGGGTTTGAGGAGGGCACGATTGTCGAGAGCTTCGAGCAGCAGGGCCGCTGGACGGTCTTTACGGATACGTCGCGCGAGGGTCCGCTGCCCGACGATGCTCGGCTCGCCGCGGAACACGCCCGCCACGGCCAGTTTGCGATGTCGTACGAGTGGAATCGACAGGTGCGGACCGGTTTGCCGCGCGGGATCCGATTGATCGGTCCTGACGATCCGCTGCCGGTGATCGCGAGCCGGTCTTTTCTCGAGGAAGCCTCGCTCGATCTCGGCTCGGAGGTTCGGCTGGGCATGTCTAGCGTGTATGTGCCGGTCGAGATCGTGGGCGTGTTCGATCTGTTTCCGACCTGGGATCCGAGCGGGCAGCGTTCGCTGATCATCGCCAATCGCGACTATCTCTTCTACCGCGTCAACCGCAACCCCGCGACGATCGGTGCGCTGGCGCCCAATGAGATCTGGATCGAGCCGTCCGATGACGAGGGTCTGCGCCAGTTGCGCACGTACCTTGAGGTGACGCCGCCCTGGCCGCACGACAGCTATGACATCGACGCGATCCGCAATCTGCAGGATGAAGACCCGTTGGTCGCGGCCGGTTGGGAGGGGTTGCTGTTCCTGACCTTCATCGCGATCGTGCTGCTCGCGGCGTTGGGGTTCCTGGTCGCCTCGGTGCTGGTCGCGCAGCAGCAGCAGGGCGAGTTTGCGGTGCTGCGCACGATGGGCTTCTCGCTGCCGCAGGTGCTGTTGGTCGTGGGCGTGGAGAAGATCTTGATCATCGTCGTCTCGATGGCGCTGGGCACGGCCGTCGGACTGCAGCTGGGCACGATGATGCTGGAGTTTGTGGGGTTCGTGGAGACCGGCGAGTCGGTCCTGCCGCCGTTCGTGACGGTGACGGACTGGGCGACGATCGGCAGCGCCTACAGCGTGCTGGGTCTGGTCTTCCTGGGCGCGATCGCGATCATCGTGGGGTTGTACATGCGGATGACGATTGGTCAGATTCTGAGAATCGGCGCGGACTGAGTCGGCGTCAGTCGCCGCCGCTGCCCAATCGTTCCTCCGTCACGCTCTGCTGTGGCGCTGCCCGCGCGGCCAGGTCCATCGGTCGGATGGCGGCTGCGACGACTGCGGCGGTCTGGCGGACCGCTTGTTGCGCCATTCGCCGGCTCTCGTCGACGATGGCTCCATTGCGAATGACTGAGCGAATGCGCGGCAGCACGAGCGCGCCGATCATGATCGCGGCGAAGATGAAGCCCGGTCCGATGAGCAGGATTCTGATGCTGATGTAATCGGCCGCCAGACCGTTGGCGAGGATCATCACGGCCATGATCCCGCCGGCAAACATGGCGTACAGCGACATCACGCGTCCGCGCACTGAGTCGGGGATGACGGCCTGGATCATCGCGCTGGTGAGCGCCATGAACATCGCCTGGCTGGCGCCGGCAATGACGCCGCCGATCATCGCCATCACGAGTGTGTCCGCGACGCCGACCCATACCAGCGACAGGCCAGAGAACATGCCCGCGACGAGGAACACTCGGCCGCGAACTGCGCCCAACGGCAACATCGACAGCAGAATCGTCGAGACGAGCGCTCCGCCGCCGATGGCCATGAGCATGTAGCCGTACTCGGACTGTCCGCCGCCGAGGATCAGGTCTGCGTAGGCGGGCAGCAGCGAGAAGTCGAAGGCCATCGTGAACATGCAGTGGAGTGAGACCATGATGATCATCAGGCGCACCGAGGGCGCCTTGCCGAGGTAGCTGAGGCCCTCCCGGACATGCCGCGTGGTATCTCGGAGCACACCGCCGGCGTGTCCCTGGATGCCGCCGCTCGAGCGGGTGGTGATCCGCGTCATCTGCAGAATCGAGAGTCCGAGGAACACGGCGGCCGCGAGGAAGACCCACTCAGGCCCGAAGGCCTGGATCACTGGTCCGGCGACTGGACCGATCACCTTCGAACCGAACTGCATCATCGAGGCCATCGTGATCGCGCTGAGCAGGGCGTGCATCTTGACCAGGTTTGGCAAGAGCGCCTGCTGGGCGGGCATTTCTCCGGACCTGATGATGCCGGAGACCAGCGTGATCAGGACCAGATTCCACATTTCGATCTGTCCGCTGAAGGCGAGGATGGCCAAGGCGATCGCCGACAGCGCGGCGCCAACGCGACAGATGATCACAATCTTGGCGCGGTCGAAGCGGTCGGCGAGCGCGCCGCCGATCGGGGCCAGCACCCAGGGTCCGATGGCTGCAAAGGTGACGATCCCGGTACCGGACGGATTGCCGGTGAGTTCGTATCCCAGCCAACCGCGAGCGGTAATCATCGCCCACAGCGAGATCGCGGAGAGCCCCGCCGCATAGAACATGCGACGGTATTCCAAATACTCCATCGCAGGAAAGATGCGGAGCAGCAGCCCCTGTTGTCCATGCTGCGAGGATGGTGTCTCGACCTGCTGGCTCATCCGAAGTCCTTCGCGCTTGATTCACCGTATAGTACGGCGTCTCGAACGTCCGAGAACTGGCCTGAGGGTACGCTATGCGCGATCACCGAACGTTCAGCAACCAGCGCAGGCAGATTCATGACCTCAACTGACCACCTCCGCGAACGATCCTCTGTGCTCGTCGACGGACCCAACCGCGCCGCGGCGCGCTCGCAGCTCTACTCCGTCGGCTTCGACGACGAGGCGCTGTCCAAGCCGCTCGTCATGGTGGCGCACAACTGGATCGGCACGATGCCGTGCAACTTTTCGCACCGCGAGCTCGCGCAGGACGTGATGCGCGGCATCCGCGAGGCCGGCGGTACGCCGATGGAGGTCAACACCGTCTCCATCTCCGACGGCATCACGATGGGCACCGAAGGGATGAAGGCGTCGCTGGTCTCACGCGAGATCATCACCGACTCGATTGAGCTCTGCGCCGTTGGCTACGCGTTCGACGCGGCGGTGGTGATCTGCGGCTGCGACAAGACCATCCCCGCCGCGGCGATGGCGATGGCGCGGATCAACATCCCGTCGGTCGCGCTCTACTCCGGATCGATTGCGCCGGGCCGTCACCACGACGGCCGCGACCTCACGATCCAGGACGTCTTCGAGGCGGTCGGACAGCACTCGGCGGGCACGATTGATGACGACGAGCTGCATCAGGTGGCGCTCAACGCCTGTCCTGGCGCCGGCGCCTGCGGAGCTCAGTACACCGCTAACACGATGGCCACAACGCTGGAGTTTCTCGGTCTCTCGCCGATGGGATCGGCCACGGTCGGCGCGACCGATCCGCGCAAACATAACGTCGGCGAGGCTGCTGGCCAGCTCGTCATGGACGTGCTCCGACGTGGCGTCAAGCCGCGCGACCTGCTCACCCGTGAGGCGTTCGAGAACGGGATCGCCTGCGCTGCATCGACCGGCGGATCGACCAACGTCGTCCTGCACCTGCTCGCACTCGCCCGCGAGGCAGGTGTCGAGCTCACCATTGACGACTTCGACGACATCTCCGAGCGCACGCCGTTGATCGGCGACCTGCGTCCGGGCGGCCGCTACGTCGCGCTGGACATGGACCGCGCAGGCGGCACGCCGCTGCTGGCCAAGCGGCTGCTCGAGGGTGGCAAGATTCACGGCGACGCCCAAACGGTGACCGGACAGACGATCGCCGAAGCCGCCGATTCCGCCGTCGAGACACCCGGCCAGGACGTCATCCTCCCGGTCGATCAAGCGCTCAAGGACAGCGGCGGACTTGTGATCCTCAAAGGATCGCTCTCGCCCGAGGGCTGCGTGGTCAAGGTGGCCGGCTACGAGCGCCAGCTCCAAACCGGGCCTGCCCGCGTCTTCGAGCGTGAAGAGGATGCCATGACCGCCGTCACCAACAACGAGATCGTCGCGGGCGACATCGTCGTGATCCGCTACGAGGGTCCCAAGGGCGGCCCTGGCATGCGCGAGATGCTCGGCGTCACTGCCGCCATCGTGGGCGCCGGGCTGGGCGAATCGGTCGCGCTGCTGACCGACGGCCGCTTCTCCGGCGCGACGCGAGGCCTGATGGCGGGCCACGTTGCGCCCGAGGCCTACGTCGGCGGCCCGATCGCATTGGTCGAAGAGGGCGACGAGATCACGTTGGACATCGCGAATCGGGAGCTGAACCTGAACGTCGATGAGGCGGAGCTGGAGCGTCGGCGCGCGGCGTGGAGTCCACCAGCGGCCAACTACGAGAACGGCGTCTTCGCCAAGTACGCCGCCCTGGTCTCAGGCGCCGAGCGCGGAGCGGTGACGAGCTAGCTAGGCTGATGTCATGCCAATCATGACCAGCGTCACGATGGAGAACTTCCGCTGCTTCAGAGAGAAGCAGACGGTGAGGCTGGCGCCGCTGACGTTGTTAGTGGGGGAGAATTCCACGGGGAAGACGTCGTTCCTGGCGTTGTTGCGGGCGATGTCGGAACTCACGTACCTAGGTCGGATCCCGGACTTTAAGGCTGAGCCATATGACCTCGGCAGTTTTGATGAGATTGTTCATCATCGGGGTGCCCGAGGAGGTAGGGCAGGTCAGTTCGCGGCAAGCGTTCAAGTCGTGGTTGATCCTACACCAATCTCTCGATTTTCAGGCAGCGATGATGCCGTGTTGGCGGACGTTGACGTGCAGTTCATCAAGGAGACGAATGGCACAGCGCCGAGCCCGTTCCTTCAGCGAGTTTGCTCTGGAACCGAAAGTATCGAAGAGCGGATCGCCGAGGATGGCTCTCTGTACCACTTGCAGGTTGCAACCAAACGTGGCCAATGGTGTCTTGAAACCAGTACCGATTCAAGCTCCCCGGCTGAGATCGGAGCTAGTTTGCGTTATCTGCTTGCGCGGAGAGTCAGGGTGGAGGTGACCGACGAGGGCGAAGAGCCACCTTCCCTCGTTGCTATCGATGACGGGCCTGACTTCACAGAAATGGACGAAAGGGAATTATTGACTCTCGCGGGCGTGGGCGTTGGACGTCGGACTTTCCCCTTTACGCTGGAGAGAGAGAAAGAGTTGTTTGCCGGAGCGCCGGTGCGCTCGAACCCACTCCGTACCTACGACCCTGGCAAATGGATCAGATCTCCAACGGGCGATCACGTTCCAATGAAGATTGCGGCGTTGGAGTCTCAACAGGTGA
>JAJEBU010000122.1 GCA_022822375.1 Dehalococcoidia bacterium | reverse complement strand
GGCCTGCTGATTGCGCTCGTCACTGTTTCGGTGGCTGGTCTCGGACTGCGTCGGATTCGCAACCGCGCGTAAGCCCTTTCGCGCGGTCAGCGATGCCTGACCGTCACAGCCGAGAGTGCCCACGGAGGGGCGGCGTCTTCGGGCGCCGCCCCTTCGCATGCCCCAGCCACCGATGGCTCAAGGGTGAACGCCAATAACCGGTCACGTCATCAAATCCACGTAAATCCCCCATGCCTTCCCGTGTCCCCGTGCACCCTATCCCGTGTCCCCGTGCTCCGACACGGGGACTCCCATGCTCGCGAACGCTGCCGTCCCCGTGTCGGAGCACGGGGACACGATCTTTGTGGCACGGCGACGCGATCCTTTTGCCGCGGGGAGCCCCGAGCAGCCCCCCCTCTAGCTCCCCCCGCACTGGCGGGGGGAGGACCGGAGCCCCGAGCAGGCCCCTGCATGAAGCAGGGGATGGGGACTTCAGCAGGGGATGGGGACTTCAGCAGGGGATGGGGACTTCAGCAGGGGATGGGATCTTCGGCGGGTGATGGTGCATCGCATATCATGTGACTTGAGGCGGAGGGAGCTGGCGCATGAGCTCGGATACATCGGCGAGACTGCAGGAATGGCTGGATGGGCCGTACTCGAAGGCGACTGGGCGGTTCCCTGAGCGTCGCGCGGCCTTCCACCGCTCCTCGGGCGCCCCGCTCGACCCCATCTACGTCAACGGCGACGCCGATCCGATGCCTGGCGAGTATCCGTACACGCGCGGCATCCAGCCGACGATGTATCGGGGCCGACTGTGGACGATGCGCCAGTACGCCGGCCAGGAAGACGCCGAAGCGTCCAACCGGCGCTACCGTTTCCTGCTCGACCAGGGCCAGACCGGACTGTCGGTCGCCTTCGACCTGCCCACGCAGATTGGCTACGACTCCGACGCCGGCATGGCTGAGGGCGAGGTCGGCAAGGTCGGCGTCGCGATCGACTCAATCGACGACATGCGCACGCTCTTCGATCAGATCCCGCTCGACCGCGTGACCACGTCGATGACGATCAACTCAACAGCCAACATCTTGCTCTCGCTCTACGCCGCTGTGGCGGAGGAGCAGGGCGTTGGCCGCGATAAGATCGGCGGCACCGTGCAGAACGACATCCTCAAGGAATACGTCGCGCGCGGGACGTACATCTATCCGCCCAAACCGTCGATGCGGCTGATCACCGACAGCTTCGACTACTGCACCCGCGAAGTGCCACGCTGGAACACGATCTCAATCTCGGGCTATCACATGCGCGAGGCGGGCTGCACGGCCGCGCAGGAGATTGGCTTCACGCTCGCCAACGCCGTCGCCTACGTCGAGGCGGCGCTCGAACAGGGCCTGGCGTTCGACAGCTTCGGTCCGCGTCTGTCCTTCTTCTTCGCCTGTCACAGCAACTTCCTGGAGGAGATTGCCAAGTTCCGAGCGGCGCGGCGGCTGTGGGCGTCGATCGCGCGTGAGCGCTTTGGATCGCAGAACGAGCGCGCCCAAATGTTGCGCTTCCACACTCAGACCGGCGGCGTCACGCTGACCGCACAGCAACCTGACAACAATGTGATCCGCACGACGCTGCAAGCGCTCGCCGCGGTGCTCGGCGGGACGCAGTCGCTGCACACCAACTCGCTCGACGAGGCGCTCGGTCTGCCGTCGGAGCACGCCGTCGAAGTCGCGCTGCGCACGCAGCAGGTGATCGGCTACGAGTCGGGCGTCGCCGACGTGATCGATCCGTTGGGCGGCTCGTACTACATCGAACAGACCACGGACGAGCTCGAGGCCGAGGCGCGCAACTACATCGATCAGATCGACGCGCTCGGCGGCGCGGTCTCGGCGATCGAGCAGGGCTATCAGCAGGCGGAGATTCTGGAGGCCTCATCGAGCTTCCAGCGCGAGGTCGAGCAGGAGTCCGACGCGGCGCGCGAGGGCGACGGTTCGGCCGGCAAGCAAGGCCGCGTGATCGTCGGCGTCAACCGCTTCGAGACCAACGACGAACCGGACGTCGAGATCGTGCGGGTCGACCCGATGGTCCGCCAGCGGCAGATCGAGAAGCTCGAGCGTCTGCGCGACGGCCGCGACGCCTCGGCGGTCTCAGCCTCGCTCGACGCGATCCAACAGGCCGCGGCGACTGACGAAAACCTCGTCCCGCTGATGCTCGACGCGGTCAAGCAGTCGGCGACGCTGGGCGAAATCTCCGACGCGCTGCGCCAGGTCTGGGGCGAGTACCAGGAACGAATCGTCGTATAGCGAGCGGTTGGAGACCAACGTGCCATTTGGACGCCGGCCGGTGGGACGCAAGTCTGCGGGATCGGCCGAAGACGGCAACGGTTGGTCCGACGCGCAGCGGCTCCGCTACTGGTGGCAGGCCGAGCGGGCGCAGCTGCTGCAGACGCTTGCGCTCGTGCCCGATGAGTCGGCAGACGATGCCGCCGCTGACGGCGCTTGGTCGGCGGTCGGCGTCGCGGCGCACCGCCTATTCTGGGAAGCCGAAGAGCGCGCCGCGATCGAGGAGCATCTCGGCGGCGCCGTGCCGTCGCTGCTGAACTTTCCCACCAAGCGGATCGATTCCACCAACGCCGCGGCCGTCTCGTCGCTCGGCGCGCGACCCTTGCCGGCGCTGATGCGCGCGCTGGAGGACTTGCGTGTGCGCACGGCTACGCTGGTGGAGCGGTTGCCCGACGACGATTTGAACGAGCCGGGCAACCCCGCCCGAATCCTGCTCGGCGTCGCGCTGGAGCACGATCGCGAGCATCGGCGAGAGCTGGAAGCCCGCTTCGGCGTCGCCGCACCTGACGACTAGATTCACGCTTGGAACAGGGAGCAACATGGCACTGACCCGCATCCACCACATCGGTATCGCCGTGCACGACGCAGACAAGACCGCCGAGGTCTGGCGCGATACGTTTGGCCTCGAGATCGCGCTCGATACCGAGCTGGAGTCGCAGGGAGTGCGCGGCGTGATCTTTCCGCTCGACAACTGCGAGATTGAGCTGCTCCAACCGACCCGCGACGACACGGGTATTGCCAAGTACCTCGAGAACAACGGCGAGGGATTTCACCACATCTGCTTCGAGTCGACCGATGTGAGCGCCGATCTGATTGAAGCCAAGGCGTCGGGGATGCAGATGATCGATGAGACGCCGCGCGAGGGCTTGACGGGCATGATCGGCTTCATCCACCCGCGCTCCAATCACGGAGTCCTGATCGAGTACGCGCAGCCGCCCGATGACGCGCCGCAGCACCGCGGTCCCACGTCGGGACCTGGACCGCACGCGCTGCATCACATGACGGTCGCCGTCAACGAGGTGGCGCCAGTCACCGAAGCATGGACGGAGCGCTATGGTCTCGTCGGCCGCGAGCCCTTCCGAGCGGACGCGTTGGGGCTCGAAGGACAGTTCCTCGACATCGGCCCCACGGCAATCGAGCTGGTGCGACCGCTCGAGGGCAGCGGCGGGCCGCTGCCGCGCAAGCTCGAGACGTCGGGCGAGGGCATGTTCATGCTCGCGCTCACGGTGCGCGACGCCGCAGCATCAGTCGAGCATCTGCGCGGCGAAGGCTGGACCATCACCGACGCCAACGCCGGCGCCTTCATCTCGCCAAAGCACACCTACGGAGCCAGGCTGCGCCTCTCGGAGGCCTAGGCAAAACGCTGGGCAACAAACTCCGCAGCTTCCTTCGGTGTCAGCTCACGCGTCGCATGTCCGGTGCGGACGAAGAAACGGCCTTGTTGGTCGTAGACAGGACGAATCGCCGCATCGCATTGGACTCTCAGGACTCGATGCCGCCCGAGGTCTTCAAAGTTCGCGTGCAGGTTCGCCCAGACCGCAGATCCGAGATGGTCACTGAGCAAGCTAGTCAAACACTGGTCCATCTTGTCTTCAGACGCGAACCCGTCAACGTCGATGCCGATCGGTGTTCCATCGTCGTGAACTCCAATCACGAGGGAACCGCCTCGTTGGTTGAGGAAGCCAGCGACCGTCTTCACCACCGCATCTTGCATGCGTGAGTCATGCTTGCCGGTGTGGAGATTCGTTCGCAGCGTGGACTTGAACTCCACATCGCCGCTCTCACCGCCTGCGACGAGTGCTGCGATGTCCACAACCGCGGTCGGGCCCGAGGCTGGGGCTCCTATCATGTCGAATCCGCGTTTGACCAGTGCCGCCATCATTGGCCGACGCGCTTCCAGGAACTCTTGATACTCCATCTCCTGCCAGCCCGCCGGCAGCGCGTGAAGCTCGTACATCCCCTCGAGGGCCGCGTCCGAGAAGCCATCCTGCCTCAAAAGCCCTTCGAACTTTGGCATGTAGACCTTCGGGTCTTTGTCGCCGATCTTGAGATTGTCCGTCCACTCGACATAGGCGTAGTTGGCGATCTGGTTGGTGTCCCGTCGCTCGGTCACCCCGCTCCTGGCTAGATGCGCCTTTGGGAAGAGGTGATGCCGCTCAATCGACTTGGCCGGCTGAATGAACGGGTCGAGCCAGTCTGAGATCTTGGTGTCTGAGAACAGCACCGGTGCGCCAAGCAGCACTTGCGAGGCGTGGTACGCCGTCAGCGAGGGACTGCGCGCCGCCGACGTCGCCAGCTCACTCGGCAGCGTGAGATCCCAGAAGTCGTTCGTCAGGGCGAGGGCGCAGGCGTCCTCGAGCGCACCGAGGAACTCATCGGGCCTCTTGGCGTCGCGGATCATGGCCAGGTCGGACTCCATTGCCGACTCCGGCGACCCTGTGTAGCGCCCGGTCAGCGAGGACATGAAGAACCAGCGCGCGACCGCCGTTCGCAGTGTCTTCGGCTGGACCTGCAGCTCTGTCCGTCCAATCAAGTAGAGCGTGTAGGCGAAGAACAGCGCTGTTTCCGAGTTGATCATCCGTTTGTTGCGGTAGCCAGCTTGCGTCAGGCATTGCAGGAAGTCATGCCAATGATTGAGGTTGAGCGCTTTCGCTTGCGCATCCTTGAGTAGCTCGAACTGCTGATCACGCCGACTGTCAGAAAACTCTCCAGTCTCAGGGTCCTTGCCTCGCAAGATCGAGTAGACGTATTCCAATCGCGCGCGGCGAAAGGCGAGTCCGACGCCGACCCGCAGCAGCCGATCTGGCGAGGGCTCGATGAAGGCGTTGTAGGGCGAGGGGCCGCCGCTGCTGGGCTGTTTCGCCTTGCGGGCGAACTCCTCCAGCGCCGCGCGGCCATCATCCCAGAAGACGGACATCAGCGTGAGAATGAAGTCGGCCTGGTTGAGCGGCTTGCCCTTGCTGTTGATCCTGACGAACACCTCTGCCACATCTTCTTCATTGACGTTGCTGGCCAGCTCCAGCGCAGTCAGCGGGAAGTTCGACAGGTTTTGCAATCGCGTCAGCGCATCCTGAACAGCCTTCTGCTCCGCTGGGGAGACCTCGCGAGCGCTCTTGAGACGAGAGATGTAGTCGTTGTAAGCCTCGAACAGCCCTCGCTCACCGTTCAACAGGGGAGTGACGTCGGCGATGAACGAGGGGTCATTCTTCGTCGCAGCGCTGGCGACGTCGAAGCGGCCATTGAGCGGATTGAACGCAACCCGGATTCGTTCGCGGGAGAAGTCGCTGCGGACGACCTTTTCCCCAGTGAACACTGCGTAGAGTGAAGTCAGGCGCTGTTGCCCGTCCACGATCACGAGCGACGGGGCAACTTGTTTCTGATTGGCTCCAATTGTGGCGTTGGTCCCGTCCGCGCCAGTGTGCCAGAGCAGCAGATAGCCCACCGGGTAGCCCCGATACATCGAGTCAAGCAGGTCTCGCACTTTCACGTTTTTCCAGACGAATGGGCGCTGTATGTCAGGCAGGCCGACTTGACCCAGCTGGATGTTCGTCACCAGTCCAGACAGCGTGTAGCTCACTTGCTTGAAGGACGTCTGGTTCATCGCGTTGCCCTCGATTGCTGCCTCGATTTCGCCTCGACGTAATGCTACCGCGCGATCAGATGAACCTGAGGGGAAGACAATCTATCCTGCTCACAATGTGAAGTCCGCGAGGTGAAGCATGACTGAGACTGCTGTGGAACAGATTCGCGTCCTGGTGGCCAAGCCGGGCCTGGACGGCCATGATCGCGGTGCCAAGATTGTGGCCCGCGCCCTGCGCGATGCC
>JAJEBU010000069.1 GCA_022822375.1 Dehalococcoidia bacterium | reverse complement strand
GCTGCCGAATCATGCCTTGCGCGAACGGATCGAAGCCCGGCGGCAGCTCATTGACCGTGATCCCGCCGTCGACGTTGAAGAGCTGCCCGGAGACCCAGGGGCTGGAATCGCTGGCGAGGAAGAGCGCCATCTGAGCGATGTCGTCAGGCTCGGCCAGCCGTCCGAGCGGCGTGGCGTTGATCATCGCCTCGTCGAAGCCCGGCAGGTCGCGGGCGCGTTCGGTCAGCGGTGTCTTCGTGTGACCGGGGCCGATCGCGTTGACGCGAATGCCGTACTCGCCCAGCTCCAGCGCCGACACCTTGGTCAGCATCGCCACACCGGCCTTGGCCGAGCAGTAGGCGCTCAGCCCCTTCGTCGCCTGTGTGGCGTTGATGCTCGCCGTGTTGATCAGCGAGCCGCCCTCACCCTGCGCGATCAGCTGCTTCGACTGGTGCTTCAGGCAGAGGAAGACGCCGGTCAGACAGACGTCAATGACGCGTTGAAACGTTTCCAGCTCCTGCTCGTGCAGCGCCCCGCCTCCCGCGATGCCTGCATTGTTGAGGCTGGCATCCAAGCGGCCAAAGCGCTCGACGCAAGACTCAACCGCCGTCGCGACGTCCTCTTCATTTGTCACGTCGCCGCTGATCGCCATGGCGCTCGGGCCGATCTGTTGCGCGGTCTCGTTGACCAGGTCAGCGTTGCGGTCGAACATGGCCACTCGCGCGCCCTCCGCCGCGAACAGCTGAGCGGTGGAGAGACCAATGCCCGACGCCGCGCCGGTGACCATGACAACCTTGCCATCCAATGCGCTCATGAAGTCACGTCCTTCCAATGCAACTTGATGCTCGCAACGTACGGCATACGCTCCTGCTTCGACCGCACCCGCTCGATGCGATGCCCAGCCCACCAATGTCAGAAATCGCTATCCTCGCGCCAACGATGCCGCTGTAAGGAGACGATCATGGTCAGCGCCAATCCCACCGTTCACGAGAACCCGATGCTCAATGCGATTCAGGGCATTGACGTGATCGACTGCGACTCGCATGTCACGGAACCGCCCGACCTGTGGACATCGCGCGCGCCGGCAACGCTGCGTGATCGGATGCCGCAGCTGCGCAAGGTCGACGGTGAACACATGTGGTTCGTCGACGGCGATGTGCCGCTCGGACCGGTCGGACTCTCGGTCGTCGAGAGCAGCGGCGACAAAGTGCTGGGCATTCTCGGCGTGCACGACTTCGACCGGCTCGATGCTGCTGCCTACGAGGTGCCCGCCCGCCTCGAGCTGATGGAGCGGCTCGGCCTGTACGCGCAGATCGTGTATCCGAACATCTCCGGGTTCGCCTCGGCACGCTTCCTCGACATCGAGGACGTCGAACTGCGCAACGCCTGCGTGACGACCTACAACGACGCCATGGGTGAGTGGCAGTCGGAGTCTGGCGGCCGCCTCTTTCCCCAGGCGCTGCTGCCCTTCTGGGACCTCGACGCCACGCTCGCCGAGATGCGCCGCACCGTTGAGGAGTACGACTGCCGCGGCTACACGATCTGTGACACGCCGGAGAAGTTCGACCTGCCCGACTACGGCACCAGTCATTGGGATCCGTTCTTTGAGCTCGCGCAGGACCTGGACGTCGTGCTCAACTTCCACATCGGTTCCGGCGGCGCCAAAGGTGCGCCGTCGCCGTTCCTCTCGTCGCCGTGGGAGTCGATGGGACCCGAGCGCAAGATGGCCATCGGCGCGGCCAACATCTACATCGACAACGCGCGGATGATCTCCAACCTGCTCTACTCCGACACGCTGGAGCGGTTTCCGCGGCTGAAGTTCGTCTCGGTCGAGAGCGGAATCGGCTGGATCCCGTTCCTGCTCGAGGCCTGCGAGTACCAGTGGGACGAAATGGTTCCGACCGAAGTGAAGCATCACGAGCTGCGCCCGACTGAGAAGTTCCGGCGCAACATCTGGGCCTGCTTCTGGTTCGAGGACTTTGGGCCGCGCAAGGTGATCGAGCAGATCGGCGTCAAGAACGTGCTGTTCGAGACTGACTTCCCGCACCCAACCTGCCTCTACCCGAGAAGTCAGGAGCACATCGCCAACGTCCTCGGCGATCTCGATCCCGAAGTGCGCACCGCAGTCCTGCAGCAGAACGCGTCGGAGCTCTATCGGATTCCGACGGACGGCTAGGGAGTAAGATTAAGTCATGCCTACCTCTGTCACGCTCGACGACGAACTGGCTGCTGCACTGCAACAGCGGGCCGAAGAACTTGACGAACCGCTGGAACGGGTCGCGCAGGACATCCTTCGCCGTGGCTTGGAAGAGACTTCAGAAACTTCCGACCCACAGGCGTCGTTCAAAATCAGAACGTTCTCGTCCGGCGTGAAGCCGAAGTTTGCGCACCTCACGCCCAACGAGATCCTCGGCGTACTGGATGACGAGTACTACGAGAAGAAGCTGCAGCAGTGATTGTCCCGGACGTCAATCTGCTGCTGTACGCGTACTTTGAGGAGTTTCCTCAGCACCGCGCAGCCCGGCAATGGTGGGAAGACACAGTAAACGGAATCGAACCGGTTGGTCTTCCCTGGTCAGTGATCATCGGGTTTGTGCGCGTTGCCACACGGCGGAAAGAACTGTCCAACCCGATCACGGCACTCCAAGCCATGGCGATCGTGGACGGTTGGCTTGCTCACACACACATCGCGCCGTTAGATCCGCAGTCGCGACACCGATCCATCCTGGCGACGCTCGCGACGAATACAACAGTGGAAGACAACCTCGTCCCCGACGCGCACATCGCAGCGATTGCCATCGAGCACAATGCCGAAGTCCATACCAATGACCGCGACTTTCGCCGGTTCCCCGGTCTGCGCTGGCGCAATCCTCTGGCGGCGACTGCCTAACCGCCTCGCGCACCGGTGGCGACCGCTGCGCGATTCTCGTGCGTTGTGTGTGGCGGGATTGAACAGCCGCCGGTCACGAACACCCGGGTGTTGCCAACGCTCGCGGCTTCTGACGCCTGGGCGCGAACGTCGTCGGCGTTCAGCTCGCCCAGGCCGCTGCGACTGACGCCGCCCATGACGCACTTGTCCGTCTGCGGCCAGACGTCCGCCAGATTGGGGTTGGTGGCGTGTTGATCGTCCCAGTTGAACGCCTCGACGGGGTAGTCGAGGACATCGGTCAGCATGTTGTTGGTGTGGCAGACGTGGAGGATGTTGAACTCAGCGTCACGGATCGCGTCGAGCACCTGCAGGTCATATGGCCGGCCGAACTCTCGGTAGAAGTCGGGAGTCGCATTGTCACGGCTGGCCCATTGCAGCGGTGCGTAGAAGACTCCGGACGCTCCGGCGGATAGGTTGGCCCGACCATAGTTGATGATGGTCTCGGTGATCCGCGCGATTGCGCCGTGGACGGCCGCTGGGGCCTCGCGGGCGGCCTGCTTGAACGCCCGCGGATGCCCGAACATCAAGCTCAAGGTGGCCATCGGCGAGAAGACCGTCTGCACGACGTCCACCTCGCCCTTCGTCCGCTCGACGACGAGCCTCGTCGCCTCGATGTGCTCGCCGAGCACGCCACGCTCCGCGTGCACCGAGACCACATCGTGCAGCTCGTCGAGTTCCTCCACCGCACGGCTGACGAGCGTTGGATTCGTCTGCTCCGTCGGCGGCGCATACACGGCGCCCCATGCTTCGGGGAACATCGTCCAGCGCGGGTTGATCTTGATGAAGTCCCAGTCGTAGGCCTCGTACTGCTCGCAGGTCGCGCCGACGAGCTCGTCGTTGCTCCACTCGCGCAGGAAATCGTGGCCCCATAGCGAGGCGGGCGCGCGGTCGACGGTCTCACCAGCAATCGCGGCACGAACGCGTTCCCGCTTGGTCATCGTACTCATCGTGGAGTCCTTTCCTGTGCCTATGAGGCCTGCCAATCCAGTTGGTAGAGGTGCGAAGACTCATCGAAGCCGCGCAGCTGGCGGGCGCCCATGTCCTCGAACCGATATTCGTGTCCCTGCACAAGACCGCGCACGATGTTGGAGACGAAGATTTCGCCGCCTTGCGCGAGCGACATGATGCGCGCGGCTTGATTGACGGTTGCCCCGTAGAGGTCGTCACCCTCCTCGATCGGCTCGCCGGCGCTGAGTCCGATCCGAACGCGGACACCCAGCTCGTTGTGCCGCATCGCGAGCGAGCGCTGCAGATCAATCGCCGCGTCGAGCCCTGCGGACGCCATCGTGAACCAGGCCATCACGCCGTCGCCCATTGTCTTGACCTCATTGCCGCCATGCTTGCGCAGGCTGGAGCGGGTCATTTCCTCCACTTCGCGCGTGATCTGCCGCGATCCAAGATTGCCAAGCCGTTGCAGGAGGCTGGTCGATCCCTCGATGTCGGTGAACAGCACGGTTCGCGTCGCTGAGATCGGCATCGCCGCTCGAGGCGCGGGGCGGATGAACTCTTCCATCGATTGAGCCAGCTCCTCGATCAGCGGATTGCCGTCTTCCAGCACCCAACCTTCCGAGCGCAGCATCGACAGACGCGCGCCTCGGATCGATTGGGCCCAGATCCGGCCGATGCCGGTTCTGGCGTCCTCCGGCGTGACCGACACGAGCGTCGACGCGGTGATCGCATGAATGTCCTCAGCCAGGTTCAGGCTGCGCAGTTCGGGTAGCACCTGCAGTAGCCGTTCCGTGCTCGGATAGTGATGCATCGACTCTGCCATCAGGCGCAGAGTGTCCATATCTGCATCGGGCGCGAGGAGCAACAGGAGCGCGCGCCGCGCCGGCTCGAAGTGATACTGCCAACCCATCCTCAACAGCGTCGAGATCATCTGATCGCCCAGGTCTTCGGGGACGTTGCTTGTCGATGGCGAGTTCTGCCCGCGCAGCGGGATTGGCTGGTGCAAGATCAAGTGTGAGAACCGCTCGGGATCCTCGATGCACGCAATCACCGCCGACGGCGTGCCGAGGTAGTAGCCCAGGACTGGCATGCGCGGCACATCGAGCTCCCGGACGACGGCGAGCAGGTCTTGCGCTTCGTCGTAGTAGGAGCCGAACGCGTCCTGCCGGGTCGACATACCGCAGCCGCGCGGATCGAAGCGGACGACGCGGAATGACTCCGACAAGCGCGACCAGACGCCGCCGTCGCCCCAACCCTGTTCGAGCGGCAGCATCGGACCCGTGGAGACGATCAGCGGCGGACCGTCGCCCTGCTCGCTGTACGCGATGGCCATGCCGTCGTCGGTTTGGGCGTACTGGACGGGCGGTGCCGCCATGTCCGTGACCTCTCGTCGGATCAGCTGTTCAACGAGTTCGCTAGAACCCCTGGGTCATGCCGCCGTCGATGATGAACTCGACGCCGTTCATGTACTCCGAGTCGTCGGAGGCGAGGAACAGCGCGAGCTTGGCGACCTCTGCCGCCTCGGCGATGCGACCGTAGGGAATTCGCCGCACGAGCTGGTCGGTGTTGCCCTGCTCGACCGCCGGCAGTTGGTGCAGCATCGGTGTTTCGATCAGGCCGGGATGAATCGAGTTGCAGCGCACGCCAGACGGCGCAAACTCGGACATGGCGGCCTTCGTCATGCCGCGCACCGCCCACTTCGAGGCGGTGTAGGCAATCGATCCCGCCCCGCCGCGAATGCCGGCGATGGACGAGATGTTGATGATCGATCCCGATCCCGCCGCCGCCATGACGGGACCGACATGCTTCAGTCCCAGGAACACGCCGATCTGGTTGATGTCGATCACCTGGCGGTACAGCGCCAGGTCGGTCGAGGCGATCGGCGCGCTGCGGTAGATGCCGGCGTTGTTGATGAAGGCGTCGATCTTGCCGAAATCCTCCAACACGTCGGCCACGACCGAAATCCACTCATCCTCGCTCGTCACGTCGTGATGCCGGTAGCGGATTCCGTCACGGGAAGCCGCCGTCGCCTCGCCGTCGGTATCGAGCACGTCAGTAATGACGACGGACGCTCCTTCGTCGGCAAAGAGCTGAGCCTCAGCCGCGCCCTGTCCGCGCGCTCCGCCGGTAATCAGCGCGACCTTGCCATCCAGTCGACCAGGCATCGAATCACCCCTCTCTGCAACACGTTGGGCGCTTAGGGTAGTGCGTTCGACTGGTGTCGCGGGCGCGGCTCGCTCATTCGGGAGGCAGCATCACATATGTGCCGTTGCCGTGACCGATGTGCCGGCCTTGATCATCGAACAGATCGACCGAGCAGTGACTCAGCGTCCGACCGCGCCGAATCACCTCAGCCCTGGCGCGGATCGTGTCGCCGTCGAGGCCGCGCAGCCAGCGAAACTCCGACTGTGCGGTGATCACACGTTCGCCCGCGGCCTGGATCGTCCCCAGCGCGCCGCCCATCGCGGAGTCAGCGACGAGCAGCCAGACGCCGCCGTGCACGATGCCGTAGAGGTTGTGGGTCTTGGCTGAGGCTTGCAGCGTGATCTCGCACCAGCCGTCGCCGGCGTCGGTGAATCGATAGCCCAGTTCCTGGAACAGCGGCACGGCTTCCATGTCGCGCAGCGGCGGGTAGCGCTCAAAGATGTCGTCGGCGCTCAGCGTCACGGGACGTCGCTACTCTCGACGGAGCTCAACACTGTGCTCGGCAACGTGTTCTCCCATGAAGGCGAACGCGCCGCCGACGGTCATCGGCTGCCCCAGAAACACGCCGCCGTTGCCCCACTCGTCGTCGGCGACGGTGTCGACCAGCTTGACCGCCTGCGCATGGCCCTCGTCGAAGAAGGCGAGTACCGACTCTGGCGTCGCGTTGCGAGAGCGAATCCGCACCATCCACTTGCTGGTCAGGTTGAAGATGGCCATCACGGGCGCGGGTGGATTCAACCCTTTGTTTTGGCGCAGTCGTCGGATGGTGTTGCCGCCGGCGCCTGCTCCGAACGCGATGTGCCAACAGAGCTGACGGTTCGTCCAGCCGCCGTTGTTGCTCGGGCGATCCCACTCGTCCTCGCGGAGGCCGAGGACGAGTTCGCGGAACTGCTCTCGCCCCTGATCCAACACGGCTCGCGCTTGCTCGGCGTTCGTCACTTCTGGCATCGTTCGCAGTCCCGTCCATTGCGCACCGTGGCATGTTGGATCGGAAGATACAGATCCGAGCAAGAGGCGTCCGCGCGCGGTGATTGGCTAATCTCGGCGCAGCTCGGCCGCGTGCTCGCTGATGTGGTCGCGCAGGAATCCGAACGAGTCGCCGACCGTCGTCCGTTCGCCCAGAAAGACGCCGCCGTTGCCCCACTCGTCGTCAGCGATCGTATCGATGGCCCCGCGCGTCATTGCCAGGCGCTCGTCGAAGTAGGCCAGGACCGAGGCGGGCGTTGCACGACGTGCGCGGATCCGCACCAGCCACAAGCTGAACAGGTGGAGGACCGCCATCATTGGGCCAGGCGGCTGCATGTCCTTGTTCTCGCGCAGCCGCGATACCCGCATCGTTCCGCCGCTCGCGGTCAGCGCGATGTGCCAGCACAACTGACCGTTCGTCCAGCCGGCGTTGTTGCTGGTTCGGTTCCATTCCGATTCTGAGAGGCCGCCCACGAGTTCGCGGAACGCTTCGCGCGCTTGATCAAGCTCGGCGTGCGCTGCTTCGGCGGTCGTGATCTCAGTCATCGGTGCGACTCCTGGTCAGATGCCTGCGTACCACTCGCGGATCGCCTCGCCGATCTCGTGCGGCGAGTCCTCCTGCACGAAGTGATTACCGGGCACCGTGATTTCAGACTGGTTGGGCCAATCGCGGCAGAACTCGCGCTGCGCGCCCTGCAGGATTGCGCCAGGATCAGCGTTGACAAACAGCTTGGCGATGTGCGCCGATTCTTGCGAGGCGAGGAAGTCCGCGTAACTCTGGACAATCTCGACCACGTCCGCCGGTTCGCCCGAGATGGGGATCTCGCGCGGCCACGTCAGCGTCGGACGGCGCGACTCGCCTGACTCTCGGTAGGGCAGACGGTAGACGTCCATCTCTTCCTCAGTCAGGCCGCGCAAGATGCTACCGGGCAGGATGCGCTCGACGAAGATGTTTTTCTCCAGCACCATGTCTTCGCCCGCCTCGGAGCGCATGCCCTGGAAGATGCGCGCCGCCGCCTCGGGCCACTCATCCCAAGTGACGGGCCGCACAATCGCCTCCATGTAGACCAGTCCCTTGACGCGGTCGCGATGTCGGTTAGCCCAATGGAAGCCCAGTGCGGATCCCCAGTCATGGATGACGAATGTGATATCGCCGCCGAGCTCCATGCCCTCAATCCAGGCATCGAGCCAACCGGCGTGATCGACGAATCGGTACGACCCGCTCGGGGACGATCCCGAGACGCCCATCCCAATCAGGTCAGGCGCCAGGCATCGAGCCGAGTCGAACAGGTGCGGCATGATGTTCCGCCACAGATACGACGACGTCGGGTTGCCATGCAGAAACACGATCGGGTCAGCGTTGGGATCACCCTCATCGACGTACGCCATCGTGGTTTCGCCGATGGTCAATCGCTTGCGTGGGAAGGTGTCTTGAGGCGAGATATCGGGCACGACAGGCTCCAAGGTTGTGCAGAACAGGGCAACAGCAGGCTATCAGCCGCCGAAGGCGTGGGCTGGAGCGTGAGTGATGGCAGCTACCATGAGACCCAAGCCGCGATTGGAGGCGTGCGATGGCAGTCACCGGAATGGACCACGTGGCGATCCCGGCTGGCGATCCCGAAGCGCTCATGGGCTTCTACCGCGCTCTGGGATTCGACATCGTCCACGAGGCGGAATGGCGTTCGGGCGACTTCCCGATGTTCGCGATCGCCTGCGGCGACCAGAAGATCAACGTGCACGACCCCAGGCTCTGGCAGAACGATCGCTTCACCCTGCGGGGTCCGACGGCAGAACCCGGCTGCGGCGACTTCTGCTTCGTCTGGGACGGTTCGGCGGAGTCGGCCGCCGCAGCGATCGTGAGCGCCGGCGCTGAGGTGATCGAAGGACCTGCGAGCCGCGTCGGCGGACGCTCAGCCGGCACCGCTGAAGGCATGAGCGTCTATTGCCGCGATCCCGATGGCAATCTCGTCGAGCTGATCGCCTATCCAGACTGAGCGCCCGCCGGCGCTCTGACACGAGGAGGGACCATGGAGTTCTTTGACGTCATCCAGTCGGCACGGGCGATGCGGCGCTACAAGCCCGATCCGATTCCCGAAGATGTGCTCGTACAGCTCATTGAGGCCGCGCATCTCGGTCCCAGCGGATCCAACCGCCAGTCGCGGCACTGGGTCGTCGTGCGCGATCCTGAGGTCAAGCAGCAGCTCGCAGACTTGAATCGCGCCGGGGTCTCGACCTATCTCGCCAACAATCGCGACGCCGCCAATCCGCACGTCGACGCAGGGCGCCGCGAGCGGTTTCTGGCGGCCGTCGAACATCAGATGAATCACCTGCACGAAGCGCCGGCGATCGTCATCGCGTGCGCCGACATCGTGCGCGCTCCGCAAGGCACCTTCGCCGAGGGCGCGGCCGCCGCGACTGAAGTCTGGGGTTCTGTGCAGAATCTACTGCTCGCCGCGAGAGCGTTGGAGGTCGGCAGTGTGCCGACGACGCTCGCCTTCATCGGCGACGGTCGAGAGCGAGCGCAAGAGGTGCTCAACCTGCCCGACCACATCCTGCCGATGGTGCTGATCCCGCTTGGCTGGCCGACCGGCAATTTCGGACCGATCCGCCGCCGCCCGATCGACGAGGTGCTGCACTGGGATCGCTACGAGCACAAAGCCGAGTCGCCGGAGCGGGCAAGGCTGTGAGTTCGGGAACGAGCGCTCCGACGCTGCGCATGCCCGCGGACGTTGGCCGAAACACCATCGCCAAGTCCTTCGAGGTCACCGCGCGAGCCATCACCGCCTTTGCCGGCGGCGTGGGTGATTTCAATCCCGTCTACTTCGCGGACGACCGTCCAGAGGGGTTGATCGCGCATCCCGGCATGGTCTTCAGCTGGCAGTGGAACAGCCGCTTCATGCCTGATGTTGAGCTCGACCTGGCCTTGGTGCGTCGCGGCGTTCACGCAGCGGTCGACGTTCGATTCGAGCGACACGCGCGCGAGGGCGATGTGATCACGGCGCAGGGACGCAGCACCGCCGTGCGCCAGACACGGGCCGGCGTCTTCAGCTCGCAGCGATACGAGTTTCGCGATTCGCAGGGCGCGTTGGTGGCCACGATGGATTCCGACGGCATCACGCGAGGCGCACAGCTTGATGGCGAGGACGTTGAGCTGGCGTCCGCGCCGCCGCTGCCAACTGCCTCAGCTCCGAGTGTGGAGCCGGTCTGGTCCATCACGTTTCCGATCGCGCCGCAGGCGCCCCACGTCTACACCGAATGCGCCGACATCTGGAACCCGATCCACACCGAACGCCGAGTCGCCCTAGCGGCCGGACTGCCGGACATCATCCTGCACGGATCGGCGAACATCACGCTCGCGCTGCGCGAGGTGATCAACCGAAACCTGAGCGGCGATCCCACGAGGGTGTCCCGCTTTGCCGGGCAGTTCCGCGGCATGGTGATCCCAGGCACAGACGTGAGCGTCATCGCGACCGAAGTCAGAGACGAGGACGGCCGCGAGGTCGTCTTCTTCGAGATGCGAAACGATCAGGGCCAGCTCGCCATCGCCAACGGCGTGGTCGTTGCCGACCACCGGCGTTAGGCGCTCAGCTCGTACTTCGCGATGGCCTCAGGGATGAACTCAAAGCCCAGACCTGGTGCCTCGGGCAGCAGCAGACGCCCGTCTCGCACTTCGGTCTGACGGTCGATCACGTTGCGGAAGTTGTGCACCTGGTCGTCCGGGAAGAACTCAACGTAGGTCGCATTCGGCGACGCGGCGACCAGGTGTCGGTGCAGGTCGTGGAACCAGTGCGGACAGATCGAGACGCCGTAGGAAGCGGCCGTTTGGGCGATCCGGCGGAACTCCGTGACGCCGCCGAGCACCGCCGCATCGGGCTGCAGGATCATCGCTGCGTCCTGATCCATGAGGTCTTTGAAGCGCCAGCGGCCCACTTCGATCTCGCCAGTGGCGACCGGCACGCCGGTGCGCTGCGCCAACTTGGCGTGCAGGTTGATCGCGTCCGGCGAGAACGGCTCCTCGATCCAATACGGATTGGACGGTTCATACGCGGCCATGTAGCGCAGCGCGTCCTCGAGATTGGACCATGCGTTGTTCGCATCGAGCATGATGTGGACGTCGTCGCCGACCGCCTCGCGAGCGGCCTGCATTCTCGACGCCTCCTCGCGCACCGACAGTCGACCCACCTTGATCTTGACCGCATCGAAGCCCATCGCCAGGTAGCCGGCGAGTTCCTGTTGCAACCCCTCGTGTCCCTTGCCTTCGAGGTAGTACCCGCCCGACGCGTAGGCCGGCACCGTGTCCTCGTAGAAGCCGCCGAGCAATCGGTATAGCGGCAGCCCAGCTGCCTTGGCGTTGTGATCCCACAGGGCGATGTCCAGCATGGACAGCGCCCGCATCGTCGAACCGGCGCGGCCGTGCAGGAGCGACTCCTGATACATCCGCGCCCAGAGGCCTTCGACGCGGAACGGGTCCTCACCGATCAGCAGGGGCGCGAACAACTCGTTGACCGCCGACGTGACCAACTGCCCGTTCGAGTTTCCTGCGTAGCAAAAGCCGATCCCCTGCTGCCCGTCGTCGCACTCCACGACGACCACTGGATGGTCGCGGTGATAGACGGTGCGATTGGAGAACGAGGTGGGATGGTCGAGGGGAATGCGAAGCATGTGCGAGCGAACAGCGCTGATCTTGGTCATCTGAGCTCCATGAGGTCGCGGGGCGCACTCTGATGCTATCGCGCCCCAACGTCTCAGCCTCCGCACATTCGCGGCGGCTGGAGCGTCTGGTGCTGAAACGGTTAGCGTCGGTTCGCAGTGAAGCCTGGGCCGCGTCCAGGCTCCCAGACGTGCTGGCGGGCGACCGCCTCGTCGAGCTCGAGGCCCCAGCCGGGTTTGGTCGGCAGCTCGAGGTGACCATCGACGATCTCGAGCGGGCCACCGCCGAGATCGTCTTTCCAGGGCACGTCGTCGATGTCGATCTCCATGATTCGCACATTGGGCACCGACGCGCACAGGTGCAGGGCGTGCATTGTGGCGAGGTGCGAGTAGTAGTTGTGCGGCGCGCAGTTCAGCTCATAGCTCTCGGCCAGCAGCGCGACATCGCGTGAGCGGGCAAAGCCCTGCCAGGGGACGTCGATCATGACGTTGTCCATGGCGCGGTGTTCAAAGTACGGCCGATAGTCGCGAATGGTGTAGAGATTCTCGCCAGACGTGATCGGCACGCTCGTCTGACGTCGCACGTCAGCGAGCGCTGCGGGTTCGTACATATCGATCTCCACCCACATCATCTCCAGGTCTTCGAGCGATTGGCAGATCTGTCGAGCGGCGAGCGGGGTGCAGTTGAAGTTCAGGTCGAGGGCAATCTGCACGTCGGGCCCGGCACCGGCCTTCAACGCGCCGATGTACTCGGGAATGTGGCGCAGCAGCTCGGGCGTGACGTTGCGGTCGATGTTCGTCGTGCCGCCCCAGCCCGGGCCGTACACGCCCGTGGGATCGCCAGGGAAGACGATGTTGGTCTTGAGCGCGTGGAAGCCCTTGTCTCTGACTTCTGCTCCGAGTGCCGTCACGTCGTCCATCGTGCGCAGCGGCGGCGCGCCGACGACCCAGTCGCTGCCGTCGTGCCAGAGAATCTGATCGTAGCTGCGCGCCCTCGATGAGCCGCAGTGCGACCAGTAGATCATCTGGCGCTCCCGCGTGGGCCCGCCGAACAGGGAATACACCGGCACGCCCAACGCCTTGCCTTTGATGTCCCACAGCGCCAGTTCGACGCCGGCGATGGCCTTCGCCGCGATCCCGCCGGGCGATTGACGCGCTAGACGATACATGTCCCAGTAGCGAGCCTCGACCGCGAGCGGATCTGCGCCGATCAAGATCGGCTTCATGTCGTCGATCGTGCCGACGATGCCGAACGGGTTCCGCCCGTCCGACATCTCGCCGTAGCCGGTGATCCCGTCGGATGTGCGAACCGCGACAAACTGCCACGGCCGCCAGCCGGCGTCGACGACGAAGGTGTCAATCTCGGTGATCTGCATGCGGTGCTCTCCATCTGTCTGTGCATTGGATGGAGGGTAAGCGACGTTGCTGACTACGCCGCCGTTGGACGCCGACGGACGGCGGCTTCCGCCTGCTGACGTGTCGGTAGTAGCGTTTCCTGCATGGAGTCATGCTGCGCGCCGAATCGGAGGGGGGCGACTCCCGCAGCGGGAGTGTCAGAACGGGGGGTCGAACGCACGGAGGCCGAGCGCCGAATGGCAGCGATACCAGCCGGCTCGTTTGTGATGGGTTCAGTCGATGAGCTGTCGTATCCAGGCGACGGCGAGGGTCCGCTTCGGGACGTGACCGTATCCGCCTATGAGATTGACGTGTGCGCCGTCTCCAACCAGGACTTCGCCACCTTCGTCGAGGCGACGGGATACCAGACGGAGTCGGAGCGGATCGGCTGGTCGTTCGTCTTTGCCGGCCTCCTGCCCGATGACTTCCCGCCCACGCAGGCGGCGGCGGACGCACCCTGGTGGCGAGCCGTCGAGGGCGCGTCGTGGCGGAGCCCGGCAGGTCCACGGAGCAGCGTCAACGGGCGCTGGGACCATCCGGTCGTCCAGGTCAGCTGGAACGACGCACTAGCCTACGCACAGTGGGCAGGCTGCTCGCTGCCGACGGAGGCGCAGTGGGAGCGGGCGGCCCGCGCAGGGCTGGAGTCTCAGCCATATCCGTGGGGGGACGCACTGACGCCTGGTGGCGAGCACCGGATGAATGTCTGGCAGGGCGTCTTCCCCACCCAGAATCTGGCCGAAGACGGCTGGACGGGCACCTGCCCGGTCGACGCCTTTGAGCCGAACGGCTTTGGCTTGTTCAACGTGACCGGCAACGTCTGGGAATGGTGCTCGGACTGGTTCGACATCTACCACGACCTAACCACGCATTCCGATCCGCAGGGGCCGGCCGATGGGGACTTGCGAGTGCTGAAGGGCGGCAGCTTCCTCTGCCACGAAAGCTACTGCCTGCGCTATCGGACCGCGGCTCGGCTCGCGCTCTCGCCCGACAGCGCTAGCAGCAACACTGGCTTCCGCTGCGCCCGCAACAGCAACGATCATGACAACAGCGACTAGGGGAGATCATGACCATATCGGACGACTTTCAGGGCAAGATTGGCCGCACCTTCCGTGAGTCGGAACCGTGGTGGCCGCCGCTGACGACCGCGCCGCAGGATCGGCCCAACGTGCTGATCGTGCTCTTCGACGACATGGGCTTCGCCCATCTCAACTGCTACGGCTCGACGATCAACACGCCGAACATCGACCGGCTCGCCTACAACGGGCTGCGCTTCACGAACTTTCACGTCACGCCGTTGTGTTCGCCGACGCGGGCCGCATTGCTGACCGGGCGCAACCATCATGCTGTCGGCGTGCGCGCGGTGACGGGCTTCAACTCGGGCTATCCGCATGCTCGTGGGCGCATCTCGCAGCACGCCGCGACCATGGCCGAGCTGCTGCGCGACGAGCGCTACGCGACCTTTGCGCTGGGCAAGTGGCATCTGGCGCCGAGCGAGGAGTTCAGCCAGGCCGGCCCCTTCCACAACTGGCCGCTGCAACGCGGATTCGACCGCTACTACGGATTCCTGCCGGGCGAGACTGACCAGTTCTACCCGGAGCTGACCCGCGACAACACCCTGGTCGATCCACCGCGCCGCCCTGAAGATGGCTATCACTTGACCGAGGACCTCGTCGACAACGCCATTTCGTTCCTGCGCGACCAACAGTCGATCTATCCCGGCCAACCGTTCTTCACCTATTTCGCGTTGGGCGCGACGCACGCGCCGCACCAGGCGCCGGCGGAGTTCATCGAGCGCCAGCGCGGCAAGTGGGACGTCGGCTGGGACGCGGTCCGCGAGGAGTGGTTCGCGCGACAGCAGGAACTGGGTGTGATTCCCGACGGAACGGTGCTCGCGCCGCGCAATCCTGGCGTGGAGGCGTGGGACGATCTGTCGCCGGAGCAGCGGAGCTTCGCCGTTGCCTTGCAGGAGGCATTCGCGGGATTCCTCGAGCACACGGACGCGCAGCTGGGCCGGCTCTTCGATCATCTCGAATCCTCCGGGCAAATGGACAACACGCTGATCTTGCTGATGGCCGACAACGGTGCGTCGCAGGAAGGCGGTGCGACCGGTGTCTCTGACGAGCCGCGCATCTTCCGTCCGCTCGATGACCTGACGGAGGTGCAGTCGCGACTGCACGAGATCGGCGGCCCGCGCTCGGCCTCCAACTATCCGTGGGGCTGGGCGCAGGCCGGCAACACGCCGCTGCGCTGGTACAAGCAGAACACCCACGGCGGCGGCGTCCGCGTGCCGCTGATCGCTCATTGGCCCGACGGGATCGCCGAGCGCGGCGGCATCCGACACCAGTTCCACCACGTCTCCGACGTGCTGCCCACGGTGCTGGACACGCTCGGCGTTGCGCCGCCGGACACGCACCTGGGACGCGAGCAGATTCCCGTCACGGGTACCAGCTTCAGCTACGCCTTTGCGGATCGTGCTGCGCCGACGAGGAAAGACGTCCAGTACTTCGAGATGATCGGCCACCGCGGCATCTGGCACGACGGCTGGAAGGCTGTGACCCGGCATCAGAACGGCTCCGATTGGTCGGACGATGAATGGGAGCTCTACCACATAGACGAGGACTTCTCGGAATCCAACAACCTGGCTGAATCCGAGCCCGAGCGGCTGCGCGAGTTGATTGACCTCTGGTGGATCGAGGCGGGCCGCAACGGTGTGCTCCCGCTGGACGATCGCGCGCTGGAGGTCAACCAGCCGTCGCAGGCCGCGGGCAGTCCGCACTACGACTTTCACTACCGCTTCACGCCGCCGATCTCACACCTGGCGGCGGAAGTCTCGCCGGCCATCGATGCCGGCAGCTGGACCCTGAGCGCTCAGGTTTCGCGCAGCTCCACCGATCAGCAGGGTGTGATCTTCAATCGCGGATCGATCCTCAGCGGCGTCACGTTCTACATCAAGGACAACCACCTGCACCTCGACTATCACGCCTACGACGAGTGGGTCCGCATCCGCTCGGAGTCGACTCTGCCCAGCGGAGACATTGTGGTCGGCGTTTCGCTGCAGAGCGACAGTCCGCGCGGTCCCGCAGCCGTGACGTTGAGCGTCAACGGTGAGACGGCCGCTGACGGCACGGTCGAACAGCTGCAGCGCCGTGTCCTGTTCGCGCACGGAGAGTTTGATATCGGCGCGGACCGACGCTCGCCAGTGGGCGACAGCTATGAGCCGCCGTTTGAGTTTGAGGGCGAGATTTCCCTCGTGGAGATTTCGGTCGAGCCGTTTGAGGGTCCGGCCGCGGCATGGCTGGCACAGGAGCGGTTGCGCCGCGCGATGGCGCAACAATAGGGCGAGAGGGCTAGTCTCAGAGCGAACAGCACAGCACACAGAACAAGGAGGCTGCCATGCGCGGAGTTGGCGTGATCGAGTTCGGCGGACCTGAAGCGCTGCAGGTCGTTGACCTGCCGGAGGTCCACGCGGGACCGGGCGAGGTGCGCTTGCGGGTCCATGCAGCGACGGTCAATCCGACCGACACGTTCATCCGCGGCGGCGCGCGAGCCGACGCGCTGCGTGAGTCTGGCCCGCCGCCCTACATCCCCGGCATGGACGCCGCAGGCGTGATCGATGAGGTTGGGCCTGGCACTGAGACCGACCTGCAGGTTGGTGACGCGGCGATGGCCATGGTCATCCCGCGGGGGAGTCACGGCGCGTATCGAGAGTCGATCGTGTTGAAGGCCGACGCCGTCAGCCGCGCTCCCGCCGGAGTCAGCCACGCGGAGGCCTCCACGCTGCCCATGAACGCGTTGACGGCGCGGCTCTCGCTGGACCAGCTGGCGCTCCAGCCTGGCCAGACGCTCGCCGTGACCGGCGCCGCCGGCTGCTACGGCGGATACATGGTCGAACTCGGCAAGGCTGACGGCCTCACCGTGATTGCGGACGCGGCCGAGAAGGATGTCCAGCTGGTCACGGATCTCGGCGCTGACATCATCGTTCCGCGCGGCGCCGACATCTCAGATCAGATTCGCCAGGTTGCACCCGACGGTGTGGACGGCCTCGCTGACGGGTCCGTCCAGAATGAACAGACCCTGGCCGCGATCAAAGATGGCGGCGCGTATGCCTCGGTCCGCGGTTGGCGCGGTCCCGACGGCGGCGAACGCGGGATCAACTTCCACGTGACGTGGGTCTTTGAGTACGACCGCCGCGCCGATCTGCTCGAGCGCTTGCGCGAACAGGTCGAAGCCGGTCAGGTGACGCTGCGGGTTAACTCAACCTATCCGGCAGAGCAGGCTTCAGAAACGCATCGCCTGTTCAAGCAAGGCGGTCATCGCGGACGCTTCGTGATCACGTTCACCTAACTGCGACTAGGCACGCGCCGCTTCGGCGACAGCGGCAGCAACGGTCCGGGCGTTGACGACGCCGTGCTCGAGGAAGTCGGCAACGACCCGAGCGTAGGCCGACGGCACCTCGCGCGGGACGCCGTGTCCCACGCGGCTGAACACGTGGAGCGTGGCGTTGCCGAGTCGCGCGAAGTCCTTGAGATTAGGTGTCAGCAGCGAGTCAGCGGCCCCGGCGAGTAGCAGCGTCGGGGTCTGAATCTCGCCGAGTCGGTCGCCTTTGTGATAGTTGACCATCGCGTCCCAGCAGCCGTCGTAGTGGCCGACCGAGCAGGCAAGCTGTCGGTCGACCTGATTGGGCACGTCGGCGTGGGCTGACTCTCGAGGTACACCGGCAAGGGAGGTGCGGATCAGCAGGTCGCGCTCCTGGTTGGCCCAGCGCTGACGCATAGTGTCGCGAGCGGACTGCGGCATGTCGATGCCGTCGGCCGGCGCGGGCGCGGAGAGCGACAGGCTGAGCAGCCGCTCCGCGTGCGACAACCCCAGCTCGAAGCCGATCAGGCCGCCCATGCTCTGTCCGGCATAGTGAAAGCGGTCGATGCCCAGATAGTCGGCCATGCCGACGACGTCGGCGGCGAGCTGTTCGATGGTGTAGCCATCGGCAGGATGCGATGAGTCGCCGGCGCCGCGGCAGTCCATCGCGATGCAGCGGTACTGAGTGCTCAGCCGCTCGATCACGCCTGACCAACCGTCGTGCGAGGCGGTGTAGCCGTGTTGGAAGATGATCGGATCGCCGATCCCCACGTCTTCGTAGTAGAGATCGACGCCGTTGATGTTCGCCATGGCCATGTCTGCTCAACCTCTCGTTAACGCGCCGTGTAGCCGCCATCAACGGGCAGCGCGACGCCGTTGACGAAGCTGGCGTCGTCGGAGGCGAGGAACGCCGCGGCCGCCGCAATCTCCTCTGGCTGTCCCAGCCGACCCATCGGATGCAGTCCGGCGAGGAACTCTTCGGCGCCGTCCATCTCGCGGATGCCGGCGGTCATCGGCGTGTGGATGTAGCCCGGGCAGATGGCGTTGACACGCACGTTGCGCGGTCCGTAGGTGACGGCGAACTGCCTCGTGATGCCCACGACGCCGTGCTTGGCCGCGACGTACGCACCAGCACCCGGCTCGACCGGTAAATTCGGGTCGCGGGTCGAGGCGCTGCTGACGAGTCCGTTGAGTCCGGCGATCGAGGCCGTGTTGATGATCGCACCGCCGCCGCGCTCGACGAGCGCCGCCGCGCCGTGATACGTCCCGTAGTAGACGCCGGTCAGGTTGACGTCGATGGTTTGATCCCAGGTGTACGCCGCGCCGCCGATGCCGGCGTTGTTGAAGATCACGTCGAGGCCGCCCAAGACGGCGACCGTCTGAGCCAGCGCGTCCTTGACCGCGTCTTCGGACGTGACGTCGAGCTCCATCGTGGCGGAGCGGCCGCCGTGCTCGGCGATCTGCGCGGCGGTGGTCTGCGCGCCCTCGACGTTGAGGTCTGCGCACATCACGGCCGCGCCCTCGGACGCCATCCGCAGCGCCGACGCGCGGCCAATGCCGGATCCAGCGCCGGTGATCAGCGCAACGCGGTCGTTCAATCGGTCAATGGCCATGTGGTGCTCCAATCAGTTGCGGTCAGTCTAGGGCCGAGGCCGCGGGGCAAGGTCTGCGCGGGCGGACTACGCTGGTTCAAACGATGGAGAGGGTATCGCGATGGCCACGCTGGAGCAGGAAGAGATCGCTGACTTCGAGGTGCAGGCGCGCGAGTTTCTGCACAGGGCGCAGGAGTATCTGCAGCAAGGCGACCTGCATCAGGCGTCGGAGAAAGGCTGGGGCGCGGCCGCGCACATGGCCAAGGCCGTCGCGCTGTCGCAGGGTTGGCGCTACGAGACGCACGCCGAGTTCAGCGTGGTCCTGAACCAAGCCTGGAAGGCAACGAGCAATGACCGTATCGCAGATCTCAAGGCCTTCCCGAACGAACTGCACGGCAACTACTACCGTCGCAAGCGGCACCTCGACGCCGATGTGATCGGCTATGACCTCCGCCGCGTGTCCGAGCTGTTGGAAGCGCTGAGTCCGTTGGTTGAGTCGTAGCTGCGCGTTTGCAACGGTGGATGGGGTGCTGCGAACGACTCGCGGCGGCTCTGGGAAGGAATGATCGAGATGGTCAGTCAGAAGCCGCGTCTGGGTCGGATCGAGACGGAAGCCGACGCAGAGCTGTATAAGGAATTCCGTC
>JAJEBU010000066.1 GCA_022822375.1 Dehalococcoidia bacterium | reverse complement strand
GCAAGCAACCGCTGTGATGCTCACCCCAGCCGCCGTCCGCCCGCTGCCGGTCCAGCAGCCACTGACAGGCTGACCGCAACGCCGGATCGTGCGGCGCCGCGCCGCTCGCCACGAGCCCCTTGATCCCGAAGAACGTGCCATAGATGTACTGCACCCCCCACACACCGCGCCATGACCCATCCGACTCTTGCAAGCTCCGCAATCGGCCCGCTGCCCGCGAGATCGCATCCACAGACGCTTCGTCGATCACCTCAGGGAAATGCTCTCGGCATGCTGCCAGCGCCGCCAGGCACGACGCCGTGCACTCAACGTACGAGTGCTCCGTCATCGACTCACCAAACATCTCCGCCGGATTCAGCCGTTCCAGGTCGACCATCGACCGCTGCGACTCATAACTGCCGAACCCACCGTCGCGATTCTGGCCTCGCAACATAAAGCGAACCGCCTCGCGCAACGCCGACGCCTCGATCGACCCACGGTCAGACGCAATCAACCCCAACACCGCTTCCGCCGTACAGTCCGTGACCGGCCAGCCATGCCAGCGCGCCGCGAAACACCAGCCGCCCTTCGGGTCGTTGCGGAACGCCTCCGCAACACCGGCAACGCTCGTGTCAATCTGCTGCTGCTTCAGATACTCCGCGCCGCGCCGCAAGGACTCCGACACCCCATCAACCTCCGACACCGTTGACAACGCCTGCAGCGCAAACCCGCTGTCCCAAGACGCGCTTCGTGCGCCGGTCATGCGAGCCCCGCGCTCCTCGTCCTCCCAGAACCACAACTCGGCCTGATCGAGCGCCCGCTGACAGTCAGCATCATTCGGATCCTGCAGCCACAGCGCCAGGATGTTGAGCAGCCCGCTGACCGGAGAAATGCTGGTGTGGTCGGTCGTGTTCAACTCCCACTTGATCTGCTTGACCAACGCGTCCATTGAACGGCTCCGAAGACGTCCGCTGTGATACCGCTCAACCATGTCCGCCGCTCGGTAACCAGCCTTCAGCAGTGCGGTTGGCCGCGCGAAGAGATCGGCCTGTCTCAGATGATTGCGCTGGGCGGGAAAGTCGATCTCGTCGTAGCCCTCAGGAAACAACTCCTCGCGCAGTGACGCGATCAACGGTGTCAGCGGCACCTGGAATCGATGCGGATAGATCGCCGCCATGGCCATGTAGATCAACCGAGTGTGGCAGTACCAGTTCGAGGGATGCAGCGGCAGTCGGCGCGGCAGTGCCCATAGCTCCGGCAACACCGGGTGGACGCCGCTCCAGTCATAGAGATTCAGCAGCGCCAGCCAGAACTTGCCCCAGCTGGGGATGCCCAGCGTTCCCTCCCGCTGCATGAAGCGGCGAGCAGGCGCGATGAGATCATGATCCCGCTCGATGCCGAGCAATCGCAACGCTGTATACACGAGCGTCGTGACAAACAGATGCGGCGCAGCATGGTCGTGCAGTGCCCAACCCTCCTGCCGAACACGCGACTGCTCGAAGTACCGCACAATCAGACGGTGCCGCTCCGCATCGATCGGCCGCCCGATGATGTGCTGCAGCAGCACCCATTGCGCCGTGATCATGGGGCACCAGACCATCTCGCCTTCCCAGCTGCCGTCTGCAGCCTGGATCTCGACGAGCCGATCGGCAGCGCGCTGCACGGCCGGGCCTGCGTCTACATGGTCCACATCGTTCCCTCGCGGCTCGGCGACGCGCGGAGGCACGGACGGCATGGAAGTCAGGAACGCATGGGACAGCGTTTCGGCAGCGCGTTCGGGCCCGCGATGGCTCGCTCGTCGCACGCTGTGCAAATGCCAGGCGGCCCGCACGAGCCAGCCGAGACGGCCGGCCAGCCCCCGCGCGGAATCACCAAACTGCCGCCAGGCCTGCGGATTCAGCGTCCGCGGGAACCCGTCAAGCAGCGCCCTCGCCACCGTCGCGGTGAACTCCCAGCTCAAGCCGCTGACTGATGTGTCTTCACATGCCAGCATCCGAATCGTGCCGTCGCGCACGGCTGGGCTGTTCCGCCAGCGGCCGTACATCGCCTGACGCAGCGCAACCGCTTCCGTCCGATGATCGGCAAACGCCTCGTACAGCCCGAGCGCCAGGAGCTCAGGAACACGGGTGGCTTCGAATCGTTTACTACTGAAGTCGCGGAACGGTTCCCCCTCGGCGAGCGCCACCGCATCGCCCAATCCCAGCGTGATCCCAGTCGCGGTCAACGGGTGGTAGTGTCCAGCCGCGTCACCGATCAAGACCCGACGCTCCGTGCCATAGGTCACCCGCGGATTGACGACGTTCGCGGCGGTGTGCACATGATCCTCCGACGAGGCACTGATCAACGCGGCGCGCAAGGACTCTGGCAAACGGCGCGCATAGGAATCAGCCAGCAACCTTCTCCACTCCCGCGGCTCATACTCCAGTGGGATGTCAATGATTGCGCGCACCCGATCGTCGTTCAGTCGGTAGATCAGCATCGGTCCGGGAGCCCCGGTGATCACATGTCCGAAGCCTTCGAACGGCAGCGTCACATTGTCTAACGTCAGTCCTACCATCCGCGAGCACATCTTCGGCCTCGCTGACAAGCCCAACGACCTCCGCACAACAGAAGATCGCCCATCGGCGCCCACGATCCGATCAGCAGCGACCGTTTGGCTCACCCCGTTCTGCGAGAAGGTGACCTGACCGTCATCCACAGACCCCACTCGGGCATGAAGCTTGAGCTCGACACCCGGTTCACTTGCCGCCGCCTCGCGCAGCCGCGACACCAGCGTGGAGTGCTCGCAGACCAGCGCGCGCGATCCGCTCGTGTAGGGAAGCACGATCGGTTCCCGGCCATCGTCCGGAAACACGGCAAATCCCTCGCCTGACATCCGTTCGTGCTCAGGATCGAGTCTGATGCCAAGCTCGTTCAGGATGCGAGCCGCAGGCGGGTGCAGCCACTCGCCCGCCAGTCGACTGGACGCCGACGGATTCGCCTCGAACAACGCAACCCGATCGCCCTTCCGAGCATGAGCAATCGCGCACACGCTGCCGACCGGCCCAGCGCCGACGATGGCGACGTCGTAGCCCTGCTCGCTGAATTCACTCACCCGAACACGCTGTTCTGCGACCGCCGCCGATATCGCACCCGGCACGGATCCTCCGGCCCCGTCACCCAACTGCCGTAGTTTGGATTCGGGAAGTCCGTCTCGAGGCTGAAGTCGAATCGATCAAACAGCACGGTCCAGATCGCCTGCACCTGCATCTCGGCAAAGTGCTTGCCCATGCAGCGATGCTTGCCGCCGCCGAACCCGATCAACGTGTACGGGTGTTGTTTATCCTCTCGCGCCGGCGGAGCGTACCGATCCGGGTCGAACCGGTCCGGTTCGGCAAACAGCTCGGGCAATCGGTGCGAGACCGCTGGCGAGACCATCGCCAACGACCCGGCCGGCACCTCATAGCCCCGATAGCGCATCGGCTTGAGCACCTTGCGGATCAAGATGATCAGCGGCGGATGCAGCCGTTCGCACTCGCGCACGGCGTGCTCCGCGGTCACCTGCTGCTTCAGACCCTCAAGACTCAGACGCCCGGCCTCGCCGTAGATCGACTGCGTCTCCTCCCGAATCCGCTCCAGGTACGAGCCAGCCCTCAAGATCTCCAGGCCAGTCCAGGTCGCGAGTACGGCGCTCGTGTGCTGCCCCGCGAACAGCACCGTCAGCAGAATCCCGGTGACCTCGTCGTCGCTCAGCGATCGGCCGTCCGCGTACGCCGCATCCATCAGCGACTGCATGAAATCATCGGGACGCTCCAGCGCGGCGCGGCGCGTCGTCATGATCCCGCTGAACAGATCCGCGACACGCCGCCGCGCGCGATCTCGGCTCCGATGCCCAGGTGTCGGCAGACGCGGCAGAAAGAACCCCAGCGTGTTGATCCCCTTCTGCAGATCGTGATAGTCGTCTGCGAAACCCGAATCCACCTGATCGCGAACCTCCTGGCCGATCAAGCAGCGGCTGGCGATGTTGATCGTCAACTCGTTCATCACAACCGGCAGATCGATCACTCCTGCGTCGCCCAGGGAGTCCGCAAGCAGTGTCACCTCTTCGAACATAATCTGCGCGAACTGTTGCATCGCCGCTTCGCGCAGCGCCGGATA
>JAJEBU010000078.1 GCA_022822375.1 Dehalococcoidia bacterium | reverse complement strand
TACGAAGGCGAGATCTACGATCTCCAGCGCGGGTTCCGTCTGCTCGGTCATGAACCGGTGCGCGAGAACCTGCCTGTGTGGATCGCAGCAATCACCCCGCGCTCGATTCAGCAGACGGGCGAAATCGCGGACGGCATCTATCCGATTCACTGGCCCAAGAAGGGCTTCGAGCCGCTCAAGCGTCAGTTGGCGGGCGCCTCGCGCGACGCCGGTCGGCCGGAGGATTCCGTCACGGTGGCGCCGTTCACCAATGTCTACGTGACCGGCGAGGGCGACGACGAGAGCGTCTGGCGCAACGCGCGACAGCCATTGTTTCACTACACAAATCGAATGGGATCGTTCTACTGGCAGATGCTGTCTCGCTCTGGATTTGAGTCCGAGATCAATGAGTCGCGTGCGGCGTGGGCGGACCGCGATTCGGAGGGCGCGCTGATGGCGTTCTCCGAGAGCATGGTGCGCGAAATCCAGGTGATCGGCCCAATCGCGTCGGTGCCCGAGCAGTTGCAGGCCCGCTCGGACGCTGGCGCTGACTTGCAGATGATCCCCATGCCGCAGGGCACGCCGAGCGAGGTCGGGCGGCGCCTGGAACAGTATCTGGGCGGGTAGCGCATGAGCGAGATGAGCGAACAACAAATCTCCATCGAAGTCGTCTACTGCGCCGATTGCGGCTATTGGCCGCGCACGTCGTGGATGCTCGGCGAGCTGATGACCGACATCCAGCACCTGGTGTCGGAAGTCACCCTCGTGCCCGATACCAAGGGTCTGTTCGAGTGGAAAGTGAACGGAGATCTCGTCTACAGCAAGGCCGCAATGGGCCGCTTCCCCGACATGGACGAGCTACGGGAGCTGGTGTATGGCTATCTGGAGTAGGGGTGGTCGAGCATTACAACGGAAGAGGCCGCTGCTCGCCTGCGCTCTCTTCTTTGCATTGCTGGGTGTCGGGCTGCCCGGTTTGTCTCGAGGGGCAGGCTTTGAACGCTTTCCGGTCTGGTGCTACAGCAATGACCAGTGGTTGATGCACGTGGACGGCGTGCCAGGCAGCGCCTCGATGGACGACCTGATCAGCTGTTTGGCCGAAGGTGCGATCAGCGGCGACTTGTTCGCAATTGAGTTCCAGGAAGTCGACGATGGCTACTTGATTGATCTCGGAGTGGGGACACTCTTCTGGGAAGCTGGACAAGAGGCCTTGGATGTTCTGCACGTCATTGACGACGGTCTCGGATTGACGGTTCGAGGCGACTGCCTAAGCTATGAGGTCAGGCTCGATTCAGAGAGGCTCGCAAGCCGCGCACCAACGTGTACCCAGCCCGCCAACTACCTCAGGCAGACTTCGCGACGCGTCACATCTTCTGATCTCACGGTGTATGCCAGCGAGCGTGCATTTGTGGTAGATGGCGAACAGGGCCGCTACGTCAGCGGCTTGAACGTAGCGCTTGATGATCGCGTTGGAAGTCCACAACGAACGATGTGGTTGACGATGCATGGCGGGGGCATTTGGACGATCACGGCTCACCTAGTGGACAGCCGCGGGCGACCGAGCCTTGGCCGAGCACCTATTTTCGGAGTGAACGGAGCCGCGCAGGAAGAGCGCGCAAGGGATTGGGTTGAAGATGCGCACCTGCAATTGTTGCCGAAGTACTTCGAAAACGTTGGGCGGGCTCTCTGGGAGGACTGGGAAGCGTACTGGGCAGAAGTGACAGAAGTCTTCCGACTGATGGCAGAAGATTTGTTCGGCAGCCGTGCCGGCGAGTATACGTATGTCGTTCGTGGCGACATTTCGGAGGACGACGTTGTGCCAGCTGGAGTACTTGCGAGTGAACCATACGAGAACTTCGCCGATCTGTTTGTGCGCTACGTCCAAGCCATAACTGACCCGGCCGACCAGGATGGTCTTGAGTATGTCGCAAACGCCATGATGCTGTGGAATCGCTATGTGCCCTATCAGGACATCGACGATCTGCGACGATCTGTATGGCAGCGCTATGCGGTTCCAGGCGAGCCGGTCGCTGTACAGGGGGAATCTGAGCTGACCGAACGAGTCACCGATCGCTTGTTCAAGCACTTACCCTCCTTGCCTTCCAGTGACACTCAGGTTGCGGAGGGCGATTCGATTGGTACTGTTGTGCTTGAATGGACTCGGCCATACACAGGCAGGGAGAGCATCTTGTTGAAATCAACGGTGGGCTTGAGCGATGCGTACTGTGCGGTCGCAGACGACGGATCGGAGGCCAGTGCACGCTCGATTCTGAGGCAACTCTCCGGTAGTTGGCAGCATGAGGAAGACGGCGTGTGGAATGGACTCGACATCTATCGGACATTTCGCCAGGATGCCGACGGGGGATACCTCGGCACCGACCTGTTGGTGGCAGGTACACCTACCCATGTTGGGCGAACGTTGATCCAGGTCGATACGTCTTGCGGACCCGTGGATCAAGGAGAGACCACGCTGGGCTATGTGGAGATTCTGGTGGTCGATTCGAGTACGGGAGCAGTAGGCGCCACCGTCAATAGGTGAAGCGATTCGTTAGCCTGTGGATGAACGCTTGGGAGCGGAGGTACAGCGATGCCAGAGACGATTGAGATTCTGAGTCCACTCGCCCATGTGGCGGTTCGTGAGGCGACCGCGGCAGCGCGGCCAACATCGTTGGAGGGCCTGCGGCCAGGCATCCTGGAGAATCGCAAGGCCAACGCTCGACTCCTGATGGAGACGATGGTTGAGCGGCTCGGCGAGCGGCATCAACTCGGCGACCTGGTCGTCGGCAGCAAACCGGTCGGCGGGCCGCCCTCGGACTCCACCATCGACGCGCTGCGCAACGGGGCCGATTTCTTGCTGATCGGCAGCTGCGATTGAGGCAGCTGCACGACGTGGAGTGTCCACGCCTCGGTCCTGTTTGAAGATCTGGGAATCCCCACGGTCACGGTCGGCACGACGGCCTTCACCGACCTCTTGCAGCTGGAAGCGGAGCAGCGCGGGCTGCCCGAGCTCGACCGTCTGATCGTGCCGCATCCGTTGGGCGGCCTGCGCCCTGAACGCGTGCGAGCGCGCGTCGATGATGGCGTCGTCAACCGGCTCGAAGCGGCGCTGCTCGGGCAGGCGAGCTCGTGACCGCGCCTCGAGGTCGCGAGGCGGACCGATTCTCGTTCCCGTCGGACCCGTTTGAGTTTTCGCAGGAGTGCCAGCGTCGCGGCTGGTCTGACGGTCTGCCGTTGATTCCGCCGACGCCCGATCGTGTCGAGGCGATGCTCGCAGCGGGTGGTCGGGATGCGATGGACGTGCTCGGCGTGCTGTCTCCACGACAGGGCGAGGCGACGGTGCACGCGGTCGCGATCAATGCTGTGATGGCGGGATGTCGACCGCCGCAGTTTCCTGTCGTGCTTGCGACGGTGGAGGCGATTGCTCAGCCGCCGTTCAATCTCGACGGCATCAACGCGACCACGCATCCCTGCGCGGTGTTCGTGCTGGCGTCGGGGCCGGCCGCTCGGACGGCTGGTGTTCACGGCGGATCGGGCTGCTTCGGTCCGACGTTTCCGTCCAACGCGACGATCGGTCGCGCGGTGCGATTGGTACAGCTCAACATTGCTGGCGCGACGCCGGGTCGGGGCGATCGAGCGACACAGGGCACGCCGGCCAAGTTTGCGTTCTGCGCGACCGAGCGTGAGGACGCCTCGCCCTGGCCGCCGTTCCAGACCACGCGCGGGCTCAACGCGGAGGACAGCTGCGTCACCACCTGGGCCTGCGAGGGCCCGCACAACATCCAGGATCACGGCAGCAACACCGCGGCCGGCATCCTGCAGACCGTTGCAGGCGCGATGGGGCAGGCGGGCTCCAACAACATCCTCGGCAAGGGCGAGCCGCTGCTGGCGTTCGGTCCGGAGCACGCCGAGACAGTGGCGTCTGAGGGCTGGACTCGCGAGTCCGTGCAGGAATATTTGTGGGAACACGCGCGATACCCGGCGAGCAAGCTGAGCCCCGAATTCCTCGAGTCCGTCAACATCCGCATGGCGGGCGGCATCCTCGATCCGCACGACCCAGACGAGTGGCTGCCGATTTCCGACAAACCAGACGAGATTCACATCATCGTCGCCGGCGGACCGGGCAAACACTCATGCTGGATGCCAACCTTCGGGGGGATGACGCGACCGGTGACCGTGCAGCTCTAGCGAGGTTCACGCAACGTCACTCCGCGAAACCGGCGCTGCGCTTCCCCTCGTGGAACTCCGCGAGCTTCGTGAAGAGATCGTGGAAGATCGGATCGCGACGGACGTAGTGCGCCTCGACGAATGGTGCGTGCGCCGTGTCGTCCGGCTGCGGTGTCCAACGCAGATCGCTTGACAGCGTCGGACGGATCAAGCTGCGTCGTGGCACCCACGACTCATCGACCAGGAATCCCGTCGCCGACAGGTCCCAGATCTCCTTGGAGCGTCCGGGGTACTGCTCGTTGTGGTCTTTGAAGATGTCAGCGAGGTACTCTCCGATGGTGCCCTGTGGCCGGACGTAGAGGTCGAGCTCGGCGGTTGTGGTGAGCAGGTGAGAGGCGGCGCCGTAACACGGGATATGCACGAGCGGCGCGCCGCTGTCGAACACTGCGCGGGCGGCGATTGGATCCTGGTAGAGATTGAACTCGCGCGCGTCGACCGCGTGCTGAGCCTGTCCGCCGAGCCAGACGATGCAGATGCGCTCGGCGATCTCGGGCGCCTCGGCCAACGCGCTGGCCACATTCGTCAGTGCGCCGATTGCCGCCACCCACAGTGGGCCTTCTCGCGGTTCGAGGGCACGTTGGATGAGGTCGTCTGAGGCCTGGTTCTGCACAGAGCGAAGATTGTCGGAAAGGAACCGATCCGCTCCGCGCAGCACCCTGCCGGCGTCGTCGACCCCGACACGATCCAGCAGCCGATGAATCTCCGCCTCTGACTCCGCGACGCCGTCGGCGGGATCGAGTCCTGCCCTCGTGAAGAGCGTGGCGTAGATCGCCTCCAGCGCCAGACGGTCTTGCGAGAGCAGCGCGTGGACGACGGCGAACTGGTCGTCGATCTCGTTGGCGGTGTCGGTGTCGAGGACCATCGGAATGCGCTCAGGCGCGGGTGGCGGTGTCAGGATGTGGTGATGCATGAGGGCAGAGTAGTCGCGTAGCAGCCAGCTAGGCTGTGAGGGCGAGACGACTGCGACGAGAGGATTTGCGATGAAGTACGGCGTGTTCATTTTCGCGACAGACAAGGCCATGGACCCAGCGAAGCTCGCAGCGGCCGCCGAGGACCGCGGATTCGAGTCGTTCTGGGTACCCGAGCACGTGCACATGCCGGTCGACCGCGTGACGCCGTTCCCGCGCACTGAAGACGGCTCGCTGCCCGAGGAGTACTACCGCATCCACGATCCGTTCGTGGCGTTGGGCGCGGCCGCCGGCGCGACGTCCGAGATTCGGCTCGGCACCAGCATCTGCCTGGTCACCGAGCACGAGCCGATTGCGCTGGCCAAGCAGATCGCGTCGCTCGACTTCATCTCAGGCGGACGCTTCGAGTTCGGCATTGGCGCCGGCTGGCTGCCGGAAGAAATGGAGCCGCTCGGCGTGCGCTTCCAGGATCGCTGGAAGGTCACCACGCAGCGGATCGAGGCGATGAAGGTGATGTGGACGCAGGACGAGGCGGAGTATCACTCCGAGTTCGTCGAGATACCGAAGACACACGTGATCCCGAAGCCAGTCCAGGACCCGCATCCGCCGATTCTGATCGGCGCTGGCAGCAAATGGGCGCGTCAGCGAGTGGTCGACTGGGCCGATGGCTGGTTGCCAAACATCCCTGCGCCGGGCTTTGTCGAGCGGGCGATCCAGGACATTCAGTCGCGCGCGCACGAGGCGGGACGCGACTTCGACTCCATCTCGATCAACGTGTTTCCCGCCATCGAGGATGCGCTGCCCGAGTACGAGCGGATCGGCGTCGATCGCGTCGTCTTTGGACTCCCGCACGCGGGCGAGGACATCGTGATGCCGGAACTCGACCGTCTGGCCAAACTGATTCGCTAGGCGTGTGGTCCTGCGGCGCTACTTGAAGCGGCGGCCGCGTTGCTCCTTGCTGCGATCGTGCTGGTACTCATAGATCGGCACGCCGTAGCCGCACGACGTCTGTGTTCGGTCGACGGTGATCTCGATCACTTGTCGTTCGGGCGTGGGCATCTCGACGCTGCGGAGCGCTTCGGCCTGATCGGCGAGGACGGAATCCTCGAGCGGTTTGGCGACGGCGTGGCCATAGAGCCGGACGATGGCGGCGTCCTCGTCGAACGACGTCACCATCACGGTGACCGCGCCGCCGGCGGCCGAATGGCGAGCGGTCTCGTTGCCGCTGCCCGCGTAGTCGAAGTAGGCGATCTTGTGCTCGTCGATGACTTGCAGGTCGGCCGCTCCCTTGGGCGACAGGTTGACGGGCCCCTCGCCGTTGGGGCCGTCGCTGAAGCTTGGATCTGCGGAGGCGATGAAGAAGACCCGTGCGTTGCGAATCAGGTCGGCCTGTTCGTCCGTGATGTGATCGATCATCGGCATCGGTGTTAGCGCTTTCGTTTGCGAGCTTCGCGGCTCGTGCGACGGTAGGTCTGTCCCAGCTTCCGTGCAGCGCCGCGCAGCGTCGACTCGGCGTCACGAGAGGCCTGCTTCACGATCTCCTGCGGGTTGGACCGCTGTGGAGCCATCGCCGAGATCAACTCGTCGAAGTGCTGCTGATCGGATTCCGCCAGTTGCCCGAACCAGGTCAAGGCGACGCCCGGACCGGCGGACTGCAGCTCGAGGAAGACGGCGGTCAGCGCGTCGATCACGGCGTCGTTGCCGCGCACACGCTGCCAGATGATCTCGTGCGCATCGGGAAGCGCCTGCTTGAATGGCCCCGCGAGCCAAATCAGAAAGCGGCGTCGATCCTCGTCGCTCGTTGCGGGACCAACCGACGAGGTCAGTCGTTCCGCGATCTGCGTGGCCATCTGCGGCGCGGCGGAGCCAGCGATCGCCTTCGCCGCCTGACGGATGAGGAACTGCGACATAGCAACAGGATACGCGCAGCCATTCAGGCGCGGGCGTTCCACGACGTCCAGGTCGCGCGGGTCAGCCGCCGAATCTCGCTCCGCTCCAGCGACGCGCAGACGATGTCCCAGTTGCCGCCGTCGTGCAGCTGGTACGCAATGGTGTCGAGCTCGGACGGGTGGAGCGCCGGCGCACCGGCGGGCGAAGGCAAGCCGCTGAGGTCCGACATCGTGTCATCCTGATGGAGGATGGCGAGCGCATCGCCGCGGACGAAGACGATGTCTCCGTCTGCGGCGATCTGCGGTGATGCGTCCCCAGGGTTGCGGGTACGTTGCCGCAACTGTCCGGTCGGCACGTCCAACTCCCAGATACCGCGACGGCAACAGACGATGGTGCGTCCGTCGGCAGACCAGTGCGGCTGCGACGCGTCGCGCTGGATCACGCGTTCTTTGCCGTCGTGCGTGAGGACGTACAGATCGCGATCTCGGACAAACGCCAGGTCGCCGTGTGGCGACCATGCGGCTTGACCTGCATCTTGGACCAGCCGGCGCCGCTCGCCGCCGTCCGGTGCGACGACCTCGATGGATCGGTTCCGCTCGACGGCGATCCACCGGCCGTCAGGTGACCAGGCTGGATCGTCGACCGTTGCGCCACTGGTCAAACGACTGGGCTCGCCGCCGACCGACGGCATCGTGTAGAGGTCCCAACCCTCGGCTCGATTGCTGAGAAAGGCGATCTGTCGACCGTCGGGCGACCAGGCCGGCGACATGCCGTTGCCGCTGGAGATCAGTTCCATAGCGTGACGATACTCAATCGCTCCGCCGTTAGGCTCAGGGCATGAGCGGCGTTCGCCACTTAACCGTCACCACATTTGTGTCAGCGACGTTGCCGATCGGCGGGGCGACGCTGCTGCATTGGCATCGTAAAGTTGGACTGTGGCTGCCGCCCGGCGGACACATCGAGGCCAACGAAGATCCCATCGAGGCCGCGCGTCGCGAGGCACTGGAAGAGACGGGCATCGCCGTGGACATCCTGCCCACGTCCGATCCGTTTGGCTACGCCGATCCGCCGCAGCTGGCGGCCCCGGTGACGATCATGGTCGAGCCGATCGGCGGCTTCGGCGGCGAGGCCGCGCATCAGCACATCGACCTGATCTACTTCTCGCGTCCGCAGGACGTGGAGTCTCTGGATGCGCCCAGCGGCAGCTGGCGATGGGTCACACGGCAGCAGCTTGAAGAAGACGCGCCGCTGACGCTCGATGACCCCCAGCGGCGCATATCCGCTCGGCTCTCTGAGGATGTGCGCGTACTGGGACTGGCGGCGATTGACCATGTGCTGAGTTTCGAGGAGCAGAGACCGTGATTTCCGCGCAGATGATCCGCGAACAGACCGATGTCGTCCGCCGCTCGCTGGCCCGCCGAGGCGCCGATGCACCGCTGGACGATGCCATCGAGGTCGACGAACAGCGCCGCGGCGTGCTGGTCGAGCTGGAAGACCTGCGCGCCGCGCGAAACAGCGCCGGCCGCGCGATCGGCCAGGCCGCAGACAACGACGAGCGACAGCGGTTGATCGCCGCGCAGCGCGAGTCTGCGTCCAAGATCGACGAACTCGAGGAGCGTCTGCGCGAACTCGACGCCGCCCTGACCGGGCTGCTCCAGGAGATCCCCAATGTCGTCGGCGACGACACGCCCGACGGCGATGGTGAAGAGGACAATCCGGTCGTCCGCGAGTGGGGCGATCGGCGCGTGTTCGACTTCGAACCGCAGCCGCATTGGGAGATCGGCGAGCGGCTGGGCATCATCGAGATCGGGCGGGCCGCGGCGATGTCTGGTTCGCGGATGTACGCCCTGCGGGGCGCAGGCGCTCGGTTGCAGCGCGCACTGATCGGTTGGTTTCTCGATGCACATCATGCATCGGGTTACGAGGAGTGCTACGTGCCGGCGATGGTCCGCGAGGACGCCATGCGCGCAGCTGGCCAACTGCCCAAGTTCCGCGACAATCTCTACCGCGACGAGGAGGAAGACTACTTCTTCGTCCCCACGGCCGAAGTGCCGCTGACCAACATGCACGCGGACGAGATCGTCGCCGAAGACGATTTGCCGATCCGCTACGCCGCGCATACACCCTGTTTCCGCCGCGAGAAGACCAGCGCCGGCCGCGATGTGCGAGGCATCAAACGGGTGCATCAGTTCGAGAAGGTCGAGATGTACCAGTTCACCACGCCCGACGCGTCTGCAGCGGCGTTGGAGGAGATGCTCGCCCAGGCCGAATCGCTGCTGCAGGGGCTGGAGTTGGAGTACCGCGTGCTGCAGATATGCAGCGGCGACATCGGCTTCAACGCGTCGGTCAGCTACGACCTGGAGATCTGGGCTCCCGGCGCGCAGGAATGGCTCGAAGTCTCCAGCGTCTCCAACTGCATCGACTTCCAGGCGCGCCGCGCCAGCATCCGCTACCGCCCGTCCGACGGCAAGGGCACCCGCTTTGTCCACACGCTGAACGGATCGGGGCTAGCGCTGCCGCGAACGATCTGCGCGCTGCTCGAGAACGGTCAACAGGCCGACGGATCAGTCATCCTGCCCGAGGTGTTGGCTGGTCGGATGGGTTCCCGTGTCATCGCTTGACCCCTATCGCGCGGCCAATCTGGCGCGCTGGGACGAGTCCGTTGCTATCCATGCCGCGTCCGAGTTCTACGGAGTCGACCGGTTTCTCGCCGGCGAATCGACGCTGCTGCCGCTCGATCGGGAGGAAGTGGACGACGTCCGGGGCCAGTCGCTGCTGCATTTGCAGTGCCACTTCGGACTAGACACGCTGTCGTGGGCCCGAGCCGGCGCGGACGCGGTGGGCGTCGACTTCTCGCCGGCCGCCATCTCGACGGCTCGCGATCTCGCAGAACGCGCGGGCATCTCTGCCGAGTTCGTCGAGTCGGAGCTCTACGCCGCTCCCCAGGCGCTCTCCGACCGCCTGGCGAGCTTCGACATCGTGTACGTCAATCTCGGCGCGATCTGCTGGCTGCCGGACATTCGCGGCTGGGCCCAGGTCTGCGCGGGATTTCTGAAACCGGGCGGCCAGCTCTTCGTGCGAGATGTCCACCCGCTGACGAACACGCTCGACGAAGAAGCGCCCGACGGCGAACTGCGCATTGCCTTCCCCGCCTTCGAGACTGAAGAACCGCTGCAATGGTGCGGAGACGCCGACTACGCCGACACCTCAGCCCAGATGGTGAACCAGACGTCGTACGAATGGAATCACAGCCTGGGTGAGATCGTGACGGCGGTCATCGACGCCGGTTGCCGCATCGACTTCCTGCACGAGCAGGAGTACACCGTCTACCGCGCGTTGCCGTGGCTGGTTGAGGGTCCGCGCGGGATCTTCCGCCTGCCCGATCGGGACCGAGTGCCCGATCGACGCCTGCCGCTGATGTTCACGCTCTCAGCGCGGAAGACATAACGCTCAATCCTGAACGCTCAGTCCTGGTCGTGCTGGAACACGAAGAACGGCCCGCCGATGGGGACTCGGCAGGGCGACGTAAACGTCGCCTCGGTCGCAAGCGTCATCGCGTGGCGCGGGCGTGTGCCCGCCAGCATGTGCTGACGCACGGCGTCGGGTCCGCGCCAGCTGTCCTGACCCGCACGTGTAGACAGCCAATGCGGATGTCCGGTGTAATGAGTCATCAGCACGACCATGTCGCACTCGCCCTCGACACTAGGATGCGGATGGGGCGTCTCTGCGCGGTAGAGGCCGATGATCCGCGCGCCGAGAGCCTCGATCGCGGGCCAGATGTAGTCCACGGAGAGCCGCTCAAACTCGGCGAAGCCGCCGCGCTCGATCCAGAAACGGCGCAGCACGATCAGGCCGCCCGATTCGTCGGGCACGACCCCGTCCACCGTCGGATGCGGGGCGTGGTCAGGCATGTTCGACGCGGTCGACGGCTGCCAGCCGCCATACGACCAGCGCGGCTCGCCCACGGACACCGGGCAGCGCTCCATGTGTGTGGCATCCGACGCATAGCAGAGCGCCTGACGTTCCTGGATGCTGTCCCAGTTGCGTCGGCGCAGACGCTCGGGACCGCGCCAATCGTCAGAGGGGGAGCGCGTCGCCCGTAGGTGTGCACGATCCACGTACTGGGTGAACAGCACGGCCATCTCGGCCTCTGCCGGCGCGTCGGGATGCGGATGCGCCTCCTGTGCTCGCAACAGCGCGCGGATCCGCAAGCCAGCCGACTCCGCGTTGGGCCAGATCCGTTCACGGGAGAGCCGTTCGAACTCGTCGAAGGAACCCGGTCGCAGCCAGAATCGGCGCATGGCGACATGCATCGGCGGCCTCCTGTCATGCCTGACCCGCAGAGTGTGCAGGCAGTGTAGATTTCCCGCATGGTCTGGCGGCGGTTCACTGATCGATTGATGGGGCGCGGTCCCGACGCCGAAGCGTCGGACGCGTTGTGCATGCGCCTCAGTCAGTACTCCATCGATGCGCGGCGCGTGACGGAAGAGCAGTTCCGCGTCCTGCGAGACAGCGAGATGGGCATTCGTGGGATGCGATTGGTCGCCGCTGCGGAGATTGCCCAGCCGCCGCTCCGTTTCGCGTTGATGACTCGAGTGTCCGGCGAGGGCGCCGCCCACAGCGGGCAGGTCCGCGCGGCTGGAGCCCACGTGCTCGTGGACAGCCAGGCGCTGCCGGCGCCGTGGTCGGGCGACTGGACACTGGCGCTGCGCGCAACGCCAGTCTCGTCGGAACGTGATCTCGGCGCAGTGCGAGAGTTTCAATGGCAGTCGCGCGACGCCTCCGATCCCCTCACGGCCGACCTGGCTCGTCGGCTGGCTGGGAACGACCGCGTCCAGCGGCGAGTGCTCGGGCTGCTCAGAGAGGGCGGCAGTGGACAGTTCGAGATCGTGCCGCTCGCCACCATGATCCGGATCGGTGTGTACCAGTACGGTCTCGATCTGCCCGATCCGACGGCGTTCGATGCGCTCGTTGCGGTGGCTCAGGCGCTCGAGGACGACCGCTCCGATTGACATCTTGGCTTCGCTGGCGGAGGGGGAGGGATTCGAACCCCCGAGACGCTTGCACGCCTAACGGTTTTCAAGACCGCCGCCTTCGTCCGCTCGGCCACCCCTCCGCAAGTCCAGCGTACAGCGCCTGGCCCCGTGTCGGAGCACGGGGACACGGGGACAAGGGCGTCGTCCTACGCACGGGGACACGGGATGTGAGGATAGGCCGCGAGTGCTGCGTTTGCGACGAGCTGGACTAGAAGCTGGTCAGCACCGTTCGCGCGACCTCGCCGGCCTTCATGGCGCGGAAGGCCTCGTTGATGTCCTCCAGCGGCGCGGTTTGCGTCACCATCTCGTCGAGCATCAGGCGACCCTGCCGGTAGTACTCGACCAGGTTGGGCATGTCGGTGCGGAAGCGGTTGGAGCCCATGCTCGAGCCCTGTAGCACCTTCTCGCCGAGCAACTCGTGCGCGGGAATCTCCAGCGTCTGGCCGAGCGGCACCATGCCGATGATCGTCGCGACGCCGCCGCGCTTGATCGAGCCGAAGGCCTGCTCGGCGACGCTCTTCAGGCCAATCGCCTCGAAGGAGAAGTCGACGCCTTCGCCATCGGTCATGCCCTTGATCTGATCGACCGGATCGCCGGTCGAGGCATCGACCGAGTGAGTCGCGCCCAGTTCGCGGGCGAGCGCCAGCTTGTGCTCGTGCAGGTCGACGGCGATGATCTGCTTCGCGCCGGCGATTCGAGCGCCCTGGATCGCAGAGAGGCCGACACCGCCGGCGCCAAAGACGGCGACCGTGCTGCCGTGATGCACCTTGGCAGTGTTCAGCGCGGCGCCGGCGCCGGTCATCACGCCGCATCCGATCAGCGCTGCCTTGTCCAACGGCATCTCGTCGTCGACGTAGACCAGCGCGTTCTCGTGCACGAGCGTGAATTCGGCGTAGGTCGAGAGGTTGGCGAACTGCGCGACCGGGTTGCCGTTCCAGGACAGGCGCGGGTCTTCGTCAGGGCGGCGCTGCGTCTCTGGGCTGCGGCACAGGTTCGGTCGACCGCTGAGGCAGTAGGAGCAGTTGCCGCAGAAGACGGAGAGGCACATGATCACGTGGTCGCCCGACTTGAACTGGGTGACCAACTCGCCGACCTCTTCGACGATGCCAGCCGCCTCGTGGCCGAGAATGCCCGGCGCCTGGAAGGGATAGAGACCCTCGACGAAATGCAGGTCGGAGTGGCAGACGCCAGAGGCGGCGGTCTTGACCAATACCTCGCGCGGTCCTGGCTTCGAGACGTCAACGTCCTCGATCGTCAGGTCTTGATTGGGGCCATGGAACACTGCGGCTTTCATACGATTCCCTTTCCAGTCGCGGCAGGTGCAGTTGAATCGCCGCGTGCAGGCATTCTAGCGTTGCGGCGCGACGATGAGAGAGCAGCTGGTACCGGGAGGGGGATTCGAACCCCCGCGGCCCGAAGGCCAGCGGATTTTAAGTCCGCCGCGTCTACCACTTTCGCCATCCCGGCCCGATCTGACGATATCAATCGCAGGTGCAACTGCGTCACTGATGTGTCACCGAGATGCTGCGGCCATCGGTGAACACCGAGATATCACCGTGTTCGGCCGTGACCAGGGTCTCAATGCCGAGCCGCGAGAGCAGCGCTACGACCTCTGGGTGGGGATGGCCGAATGTGTTGTCCCGTCCGGCGCTGATCACGGCCAGCGTCGGACGCACCGCATCGAGCATGAGCGCCGTGGTTGAGAATCGGCTGCCCTGATGCGCCACCTTGAGGACGTCGCTGCGCATGTCGCACGGCTGCA